>JABGUG010000019.1 GCA_018646705.1 Candidatus Parcubacteria bacterium
AATATCATCAAAATTTTCTGCATTACTATTAATTTCAAAAATATAATCTTCCATCTCTATTTCTACAACATGAAACATTGCAAGTCCAGTCCCGTCACCTTTGTAATCTTCCTGATATGTTGCCCCTTCTTTTCCATCAACAAGAATAGGTTTTTTAAATCCTTCTGCTACAGGATGACCAACAAGTTGTTTAAATATACTTATATACTCAGTTGTATAACCATTTCTAACAGTGATACCGCCATTCCAATTTTCCACAGACCACTCTGGTGGATACTTGATTGAAAAACTTTCAAAACTATCTACTTTTAACTCTTGAGTGGGTTTTTGTCTTTCTGTTTCCTGTGTTTCATTTAATTTTTTCTCTACACGTTCTCTAATCTCTGCTGGACTCATATCAATAAGATCTGTCTGTGGAGCTGGTAATTCACCACTAAGAGAATCACAACCACCACCAACCATCATAAGACTGGCTGACAACACCGCAAGAGCCGCCACAAGTCCTAAGTATGGTTTGTGGGTCTTATTTCCTTTCTTTCCTAATGTCTTTTCAACATACGCAATACGCTCACGCGTAGAAATGACAGTATCAGGATTGAGAGATATGCTATCAATACCTTCTTTGACTAAAAATTCTGCAAATTCTGGATAATCACTTGGTGCCTGTCCACAAATACCTACTTTTCTTTTATATTTATGAGCAACACGAATTACATCACGAATGAGTGTCTTTACTGCTTTATTTTTTTCACTATACACATGACTTACCAAAGATGAATCTCGGTCAACACCCAAAGTTAGCTGGGTGAGATCATTACTTCCAATACTAAATCCGTCAAATAATTTTGCAAATTCTTCTGCCAAAATAACATTACTTGGAATTTCACACATTACATAAACTTTGAGATCATTCTCACCTTGCTTTAAACCAAAGTCTGCCATAGTTTTGAGGACATTTACACCTTCTTCTGGTGTACGACAAAATGGAACCATTGCTATCACATTGGTAAGTCCCCATTCATTACGAACTTTTTTGAAAGCTTCACATTCAATATTAAATCCAGGCTTATATTCTTTTGAGTAATAACGTGATGCTCCACGCCAACCAAGCATTGGATTTTCTTCTTTTGGTTCAAATTCTTTTCCACCAAGAAGCGTTGCATATTCATTTGTCTTGAAATCAGACATACGAACAATCACCTCATTTGGATAGAAACTGGCTGCAATGCGCGCAATACCTTCTGCAAGTTTATCCACAGCATAGTCTGTCTTTTTCTTATATCCCTTTGTCATCTCAGCAATTTTTTTCTTAGCTTTCTTGTCCTTGAGTTTATTATAGTGAACAAGAGCCAGTGGATGAATACGGATAAAATTAGAAAAAATAAATTCTTCTCGTGCAAGACCTACACCATCATTTGGTAAAAACGAAAGATTGAACGCATTGTCTGGATCACCCACATTCATCATTATTTTTGTCTTGGTTTTTTCTTGTTTTTTAATTTCAGTTCTCTTTACTTCAAAAGGAAGGATTCCACTGTAAATAATACCTTCGTCCCCCTCTGCGCAACTCACGGTAACTTGCTTGCCTGTTTTCAAAACTTTGCGTGCAGCGCGTGCACCAACAACACATGGCACACCGAGTTCACGCGATACAATAGCTGCGTGACTTGTCTTACCACCCTGTTCAGTAACAATAGCACTTGCGATACGCATGATAGGCTCCCAGTCCGGATCTGTAATACGCGTAACCAAAACCTCACCTTTTTTAAACTGCTTCATCTGTTTTGGATTGTCAATCACACGCACTTTTCCAGCACCTATCTTTTGTCCTACAGATACACCGGTTAAAGCTTGTTTTCCTTTTTTCTTGAGAATATATGTCTCGATTACAGACTTCTCAGCATGGGATTTTACAGTTTCAGGACGAGCTTGAACAATATAAAGTTTTCCAGTCTTACCATCTTTGGCCCACTCAATATCTTGTGGTCGTTTGTAATGTTCTTCAATTTGCATTCCCCACTTTGTAAGCTTAATAACCTCATCTGGTGTAATAGAAAATTTGTTTTGGTCAATCTTTTTTACTGCCAATTGCTTGGTTCCGCTAGTATTTCCGTATACAAGTTTCACTTCTTTTGAGCCAATAATTTTGCTAATAATAGCTTTTTTACCTTGTTTTATACCTTCTTTGAAAACATAAAACTGATCTGGTGTAACCCTACCCTTCACAACGTATTCTCCCAATCCATAAGATGAATTGATAAGCACAACCCCTGGAAAACCTGACTCGGTATCGAGTGTGAAGAGTACTCCAGAAGAACCTAAGTCTGAACGAACCATTACCTGTACTGTTACCGAAAGTGCGACTGTCAGATGATCAAATCCTTTTGTTTCACGATATGAAATAGCACGATTGGTAAACAGAGATGCAACGCATTTTTTTACCGCTGTTTGCAAAGATTTTACTCCCTTTACATTCAAATATGTTTCTTGCTGTCCTGCAAAACTTGCATCTGGCAAATCTTCTGCAGTTGCACTAGAGCGAACAGCCACTGCAACATTTTTTGTTTTTTCAAGTTTTGAAAGTTCTGCGTACGCTTTCTCTACTTCTTTTTCTAAATGTGCAGGAAACTTCGCTGCCAAAATCATATTACGAACTTTTTTTCCAACACGTGCAAGTTCGCGAACATTAGTTACATCAAGATCTTTTAATTCTTTTTTGATTTTTGATTTCAAATTTGTTTTATCCAAAAAATCCCAATAAGCTTGTGCAGTTACTGCAAAACCATTGGGAACATTAATTCCTTTTTTTGTAACAGTATTATACATCTCTCCCAAGCTGGCATTCTTTCCACCAACAAGCGGAACATCCTTAATACCAATCTCTTTGAACCAGAGAATATTTTTTTCTTTTCTAGTTTTTTTTACCCCCTTCTTAACCATAAAATAAGGTTAGAAATAGTGACCAAAAGTATACCACAAAATACTCTGAAATCAAAACAAGATGATTGACAAAATCATTAGTTTATGATAAAAAATGATTGACACATCTCTAGCACGACGGAGAGATATATGACCTCTGACAATACCAGAGACGACGATAAGCCTACCAAACCCTCAACGGAAGAAGGCACTCTTCTTCCTATGGAAGAAAGGTTCATCGGCCTAGAGCCAAGGCCACCGAAGAAGCGGCCCAGCTGGTGCAACAGTGGTGGCTACTTCTGTGGACATCGCACCTGTAGCGACTGCGGACTCGGAAAATAGGAGTAAGAAACCGATGAGAGACCCGAGAAATCTCAGAGAGGGCGACACGCTCAACGTCGACCTCGAGGGTCGCGGCGAACCCGATCCGGACAACGAAGAAGAGCGGTCCTGGGACGACACCGTCCCAGACCTGTATGAGGAAAGATGGCCCCCCAATTGGCTGGTCATCGTCTTTGGCCTCATGGCCATCGCCGCACTGATCTACCTCTTCGTGAAGTAGTAAGAAAGGAAGTGTGATGGATTGGATAGACCGGATTGGTAAAACACCAACCTGGCCCTGGATCGTTTTTGGTCTAGTTCTCGTAGCGTCTGGCGTCGTTACGATCGTTCTTTCACTACCTTAAAGGGACGCAGCTTCGCTCCCGGAAAATTCACTATAAACACATTTGTATTTGTGGTGAGCTAAACCCGAGCGAAGTTAGTAAATTTAAAAAACACCTAAATATAATACTCAGGTGTTTTTTTAATTAGGATTGACAAAAAGCTTATCTCATGATAAAAAGTATTCAATCGTAGACAACAGAGAGGCTCCAAATGAGTCCCCATATGCTGATTGCCGTAATGATCTGGACTCTGGGCTTTGTGTCTTCTATTATCCGCATCATGGCGGTGTGGAACCAGTTGGTGGCACCCCCCAACAAGGACGCGGAAAGCTTCCCAAAGTTTCTCAATGCATTCCAAGGATGGTGGATCCTTCTCCCTGTGTCCGCCCTTCTTGGCACGATCATGATAATCGTGATCAAGTGGCCTCCGCCTGGGTAAGACCCAGCCGACGTCCGTTTCGGACGCGTCGGGAGGTAGATAACTTCGCTCCCGCATGATTTGTTAGCTTTGCTCTTATGAGCTGAAGATAACAAGTCAAAACAGAGCGAAGTTAATAAAAATAAAACACCTCGACACTATGTCGAGGTGTTTTTTATTTTTTTCAACTTCTAATTGACCTCTCTCACCTCAAGTAAATTAACATGTCCAGCATGGCCTACTGGCTCTCCTGCCACTACAATAATCTTGTCAGATACTTTTACCATAGACTCCTTTTTCAAATGAACTATAGCTCTGTCTACTAGCTCTTCAATAGAATTACACGGCATGAGAATAAAGGGTCTAACACCCCAAGAAAGATTTAATTGATGCTGTACACGATCAGTACTTGTGGCAACCACAATAGGAAATTCGGGACGGTAACGAGAAATAAGTCTTCCTGTTTCACCAGAAATTGACGCTGCCAAAATAAGTCGTGCGTCTACTTTTTCTGCAATTACGCGAGATAATCCACTTATTGTATCATCAATTTTGTGTATTTTTGTTTTTGGCTCACGA
Organism: Candidatus Parcubacteria bacterium; assembly: GCA_018646705.1. GTDB lineage: Bacteria > Patescibacteriota > Patescibacteriia > Magasanikbacterales > UBA922 > BM521. Next base: position 4,582 of record JABGUG010000019.1, read on the forward strand.
AATGGCAAATCATCATAATGTGATTTTTCAGTTTCTGCAATAATACGTGCCATAGTTGCGACTGTTTCAACTGGATACTCCCCCGCTGCCGTCTCATTTGAGAGCATTACAGCGTCAGTGTGATCAATAACTGCATTTGACACATCTGACACCTCAGCACGCGTAGGACGTGGATTATGCTGCATAGAATCAAGCATTTGAGTGGCGACAATAACTGGTTTACCCGATTCCATTGCAGTGTCAATTAGTTTCTTCTGAACAAGAGGTACTTCTTCGGCCGGTATCTCAAGTCCAAGATCTCCACGAGCAACCATGATTCCATCCACCACCTGTACAATCTCTTCCATGCGTTCCACTGCTTCTGGTTTTTCTATTTTTGCAATAAGTCTGATTGGTTGATTACCTACCATATCCAATTCTGATTCCACTTGCTTTACATGAAAACGTAAATCCAAAATATCATCTGGCTTCATTACAAAAGACAATGCAATCATATCCACCCCATTCTCCACTCCAAAGTGCACGTCACTCTTGTCTTTGGAAGTAAGCACTTGCATCTGAGACAAGTCTGACTCTGGAATATTAATTCCTTTGTGCGCAAGCAAAAGTCCTCCAACCACAATTTTTGTTCTGATTTTCTTTCCTTCTACATCCAAAATTCTTACCTCCATCTTTCCATCATCGAGCAACATCTTTTCTCCTCGTCTCACATACTCATGAAAATGTTCGTATTGAATAGGAATAGATTGTCTGTCTGTCATGTCAGTTGAAAAAAATACGTCCTCTCCTGCAGTAAGCAAAACTCCTTTTTCACCCAAGTCACCTATACGAATTTTTGGCCCTTGTAAATCCTGAATAATAGCAACTGGCTCACCTGTACGTTTTTCCACTTCACGAATATTATTTATAAGTTTTTTGTGATTATCATACGAGCCGTGAGAAAAATTAAGTCGCGCAACATTCATCCCAGCTTTTACCATTTTTTCCAATGTCTCCGCATCTTCACATGCAGGACCTATGGTACATACGATTTTTGTTTGTTTTGTCATAAATAAGTAACAAGTTTATAAAGTTCATAAAGTTAGAAAGCACTTTATAAACTTTTTACTTTCTAACTTTTTAAGTTAAGTAAATTATACGTGAAAATAAAGAAAACAACAAGAAAAAAATAGAGACGCGATAAATCGCGTCTCTATTTTTTTGTGGGCCGGGGAGGATTCGAACCTCCGAAGGCGGAGCCAGCAGATTTACAGTCTGCCCCCTTTGACCGCTCGGGAACCGACCCATGAACTAGTTTTTAAAGTTTAAAAGTAAAAAGTTAAAAGACTAGCTTTTAAACTTTATAACTTTACAAACCTTCAAACTCTCTTCGAGCCAACTCGGGGATTCGAACCCCGGACCTACTGTTTACAAAACAGTTGCTCTAACCAGCTGAGCTAAGTTGGCATAAATTTTTACAGTTCTTCAATACGTTGTTTGAACGTCTGAAGCTTCTGATTTTCTGGATTTATCATGCGTAAACGCTGTATTCCCTCTTCTGCCAAATCTTTACGCCCGATTATTATACTCGTTTCTACGAAATTGTCAAGATATTTGGGATTTTGGGGCTCTAGCTCAAGGGCCTGTTCTATAGCCTCAAGAGCTGTCTCATACTCTTCAATTCCAAAAAGTAAATCATAAATCTTTGTAAACCTTTGTGGATTGTGTGGATTTAGTATTACTGCTTGCTGATAATGTTCAACTGCCTCTTCTATTTTTCCTTCTTCTTCTGCCATTTCTCCAAGCTTCATATGCACCTCTTCATCATCATGGTCAAGCTGTAACACAAATTTATATGTCTCTTTTGCTTCCTGTTTTTGTCCTTGCTCATAATACACATTGGCCAAACCTTTGTATGCATCTTTATTCTTAGCATCAGCCTTTAGGGCTGCTAAATATTTTTTCTCAGCTGTAGCAAAATCATCTTGATCAACATCCTGAGATGCATCTTGCACTAATAACAAAGAATCTTTTTCTTTCTGCTTTTTTTGTTCATGACTACCAAGTTGTGTGCGTTTCCCATCTTCGATTGCAGACTTTCTCTCAATTTTACCTACAAACTTACGAAATAATAATTGTACATCTTTCAACTTCTGAATCAATGGTTTGAGAGACTCAAAAAGTTTTTTGTATAAATTACTACTTTCTTTTTCTGCACGTTTTTTTATAATAACATCTTTTTTCCTTGATTCTTGAATCTCAGGAAGAGAATCAATGTCAAGTAATAGCAGTTGTGGATATTTGCGTACAATAATAACGATAATCACACCGAGTGACACCGCGATAAGTACAAATGGCAAAATAACCGTCATATACTATATAGAAATGAAATTACGTGTCCTGATTTAATCAGGATTTACGTAACTGCATTATTTATTAATCCAGTAAACGTATCTGATTTACTAGAAGCTCCACCTACTAGCACACCATCAATCTCTGGAAGCGAGACATATGATACCACATTATCTTCAGAAACGCTACCACCATAAAGAACAGGAACTTCTTGTGATTGATACTGTTTAATATCCTCTTTTATAAGATTAATTACACGTGCTGCTTCATCTGAAAAACATGGATCCCCTGTACCGATCGCCCATACAGGTTCATATGCTAAAATAAGCTCAGCTCCATTGAACTCAAGACCTTCGAGAGCTTTCATCAATTGTTTTTTAAGCCTATATTCGGTCTTGTCATTATCCCTGTCTTCCTTTGTTTCACCAATACAAAGAACCGAAACAAGACCAGCACCAATACTTGCTTCTAATTTTTTACGTACATCTTCGTCTGTCTCACCAAATACATGTCGACGTTCTGAATGACCCACTAATGTGTGTGTACAACCAGAATCTTTAAACATCTGTGCAGAAACAAGTCCTGTGTAGGCTCCTTTTTCAGGAAACCCAGCATCTTGAGAACCAACGACAAAAGATGATTCCTTCATTGTTTGAACGACGTCACTCATAGCAAGAGCTGATGGAAAAACACCAAGCTTAACATCGTCTTCTACTTTTATTTCTTTCAAAACATTTGCAAGACCAACCGACTCTTCGTGATTCAAATACATCTTCCAATTACCAAAAATATATTTCATACAAAATAAGTTATGTTAAAAATAACTATACGGATTTCCGGATAATCCAGATTTACAGATATTACATCCGTAGATCTGGATTATCCGAATATCAGGATCTTAATTAAAATTTAACGTCTTCTTTCTTTACGTTACCAATAACTGCAACTCTCATTTTATCCCACTTAAAAATCTGCTTTGCCACACGTTTAATATCTTCATTAGTTACATTATCAATTTCTGCAAGTCTTTGTTCTGGGGTTTTAATTTTTGGGACAAACATAACCTGCCTAGCATACCAACTTGCCTGAGCACCAGAATCTTCCAAAGATAATGTGAGCGATCCTCTGATATGTGTTTTTGCATCTTCTAATTCTTTTTTTGTTACACCTTTTTTTACAATCTTTTCAATTTCCTTTTTTATTACTTCGATTGCTTTGTTTATATTTTTTGCGTCAAGTCCAGCTCTCACATACGCATACCCGGTATCGCGAAAATTATCAGACCCACTACGAATCATATACGCCAACCCCCTACGCTCACGAATTTGAATAAACAATCGAGAACTCATTGATCCACCAAGAATAGTATTCATTACACCCTCCACAACATTTCGTTTATCATTATATTTGAATCCTGGAAAACCAATCATAAGTTGTGCTTGATCTGTTTCTTTGTGTTCAATCAAAAGTCTATCCTCTTTTTTCCCAGATCCAAAACAATGTGGTTTAAATGATTTTGAAGACGATCTCTTGTTTTTTCTTGAACCAAAATATTTTTTAATAAGTTTTTTTGTTTTTTCATCAACTGCACCGGACACTGTAATAATCATGTTTTGAGGTTCATAATATTTGTCTCTGTAATCAAGTACATCCTTACGATTATACCCAAGAACATGTTTCTCAGTACCCGCAATATCTCTCCCGAGTGGACACCCTTCATACATAAGATCCTCAAAAATATTATCAATATTCATAAGAGGATTATCCTTGTACATTCTAATTTCTTCTACAATCACACCTTTTTCACGCTCCATTTCTTTTTTATCATAAACTGAATCAAAAAGCATATCTGACAATATATCTATCGCGGTTTCAGAATAACTCACGTCAGTTGTGATGTAATAACCTGTATATTCTTTACTAGTAAAAGCATTGTAGTGTGCACCAAGTCGATCAATCTCTCTAGTGAGCTTAAGTGTGTTTGGGCGTTTTTTTGTTCCTTTGAACATCAGATGCTCTACATAATGTGATACGCCTGACATTTTTTCAGTTTCGTAACGTGAACCAACTGGATACATCACAAGTGTAGTCACTGATTTAGTACCTTCTACAGGAACAAAAATAATTTGAGTGTTATTATCTAATTTGTAAATTTCGTACATAATTTATTACTCTTATTGCGATTTAAGCACCTCTAGCTCTTTAAAAAGAGAGCTTACCTGTTCTTGAGATTCTCGAAAGATATCACTTTCAGATTGGTCCATCTTAACTTCTGTTTGTGTTGGCATTATTAACCCATCCTTATTTATACTATAGCCCCCCTTATCCTTAAAAAGAGTATCTAATCTTGCCTCAATTACCCCCAATTGTTTCTCAATAAATTCAACGCGAAACGCCCTTTGTTCACGCATTGCGTCCATAGATGGATTACCTGGTTTCATATATTTATATTTATTTACATTTGAAGACTCCTTTTTCTAATAGTTAATCCTCCTATATGGAGAATTATACCTTGATACTCACGAAGGTCCTCCTCATAGTCTCTTCCCTTTCCACTACTATATAATCTAAGAAGATCTTCTTCATACTGCTCTCGCCTCTCCAAATCCACTTTGGTAAGCCCACCTCTTTTTCTAATCGGGTGATTGCCAGTACCATCTTGATCTACAAACATCTGAAGACAATCAAAAACAGTTCTTTCTCTATCCTTAAACATTTCTGAAAAATCTACCTTAAATTGAGCCTCAAATGCACCTTTTTCTATTTTTAAGTTTTCAAGAGATTGAAAAACATCATGCTCTTCTGTAACTGCATCGTGCGATGATATACTAGGTGAACTATCTTCTTCTACAGGAGCTGCAGCGCCAAGAACACAAGATTCTTCATCTGTATCATTATCTACTGGGACAAATTTATCCATTCTACTACCTGAAGATATTGTTCCTGATTCAAACATATATTATAAAAACATTAAATTTAATTAAACTTATTTTCAAAATAACTTTTGAGTTCTTCAATACTAATACGCTCTTGTTCCATTGTATCGCGATCGCGGACAGTCACTGCCTTGTCTTCGAGTGAATCAAAATCAATAGTCACACAATACGGTGTGCCAATTTCATCTTGACGACGATATCGCTTACCAATACTACCTGTATCATCATATTCACATCTGTATGTATTTATGAGATCTTCAAAAATTTCTTGTGTTATACCAGATAATTCTTCCTTTTTTGACAATGGCAAAACCGCTACCTGATAAGGTGCCATATGTGGTTTGAATTTCATTACCACTCGTTTCTCACCTTTCACTTCTTCTTCACTATACGCACTCACAAGCATAGCTAGAAGTGTGCGGTCGACTCCAAATGTTGGCTCTACGACGTGTGGTACGATTTTTCTCTTGTTGTCAGATGGATCTGAATAAACAAGTGACTCTCCAGAATGTTTTTCATGATTTTTCAAATCAAAATCTGTACGATAAGCCAAACCCCATAATTCTTTTGTTCCAAATGGAAAATCAAATTCAAAATCAAGAGTACGTTTGGAATAATGTGCAAGCTCTTTCTTTGGTACTTCTAGACGATGTAGCATGTCTGTATTAATACCAACTGACGCTGCCCACTCTTCCATCCAGTTTGCCCACGATTCAAAAGATTCTTCCCAATTTTCTTCTTCTAAGAAATATTCTATTTCCATCTGTTCAAACTCGAGCGTACGAAAAATAAAATTCCCTGGAGTTATTTCATTACGAAAGGCCTTTCCAATCTGAGCAATACCAAATGGTAGACGCTTTCGTGTGGTGTCTAAAACATTTTTAAAATTAACAAACATTGCTTGAGCTGTTTCTGGACGAAGATACGCCATACCCTTATCGTCACCTGTCTTACCCAAACTTGTCTGGAACATGAGGTTAAACGTACGCGGCTCTGACAATTCATGATCTTTTCCTTTGAGGCACTTCTCATCACCAGACATAGTGTCAGCTCGAAATCGTTTGTTACATTTTTTACACTCAACAAGCGGGTCATTGAATGTATCGACATGTCCGCTAGCTTCCCAAACCTTGGGATTCATCATAATAGCACCATCGAGTCCGACCATGTCCGCACGTTGTTCTACAATTTGTTTCCACCAATCAGTCTTAATATTCATACGCATTTGCGCACCAAGTGGACCATAGTCCCAACTATTGGCAAGCCCTCCATAAATATCTGATCCTGGAAAAATAAAACCACGACGTTTTGCCAGAGAAACTATTGGTTCGAGTGATTCTAACATATTGTTCAAATTAATAAGATTATCTGAATTATAGCAGTTATCTTACATTAAAAAAAGACCATTCATACGGTCTCGGGGTCCAATATTCCTCGGACGGTTCCACCCGAGCTCACTGAAAAGTGAGCGAGCCCGCCGAAGCTCTGAAAGAAGCGTAGGAGGACAACGTGTACTTATCAATGCTCTCTGATTCAATTTGTACCACCTCCACGCTTGCCAGAGACGCTTCGTAAGTGATAGATATATGGTACTGAAAAACAGTATTTGTGTCAAGCTACATTACCCATGAAAATCCTCTACTTCTCGATCCAAAATAATATCTGAAAACCTAACTGGTTGCTTCATATAAATTTCATTCAACGTGGTACACCGACTAAGTGCCACATATGTCTGTCCATGCGCAAATGCACCACGTCCCAAATCCAAAATAACCCTATCAAAAGTCTTGCCTTGACTCTTGTGTATCGTAACTGCCCACGCAAGCTTGAGTGGATATTGAATGAAAGAACCTTTGGAAAAACGATCAATTATTTTTTCTTCCTCATCATACTCGTACTCCATATCATCCCACGTTGCTTTTTCTATTTCATATTTTTCTACCCCAATTTTTACTACGATTCTTTCTTTTGATAGTGAAATAACCGTCCCGAGTGTACCATTGGCCCAGCGACGTGGCACTTGATTATCATTTCTAATCATCATGATTTGTGCTCCTTTTTTTAATTTCAATTCAATTTCTGCTGGTGACTTTTTTATATCAAAATCTCCTGTTACTGTATGACTAAATGTATGTTCTTTTTGTTTTATATTTTCAAGTTCTTTTTCATTAATAGTATCCACTACATTATTTGTTGTCGCAAGCACTATGGCTGGTCCTGTTTTTTTATTAGGCAACCTCACTTGCTTGTTAATCTTTTCAAGATCTTTTTTTGTCATTTTATTTTCACGAATACTATTGAGAATTTTTACAAAATCATCATCATTTTTTTGACGAAATATTTTAGTAAGATTAATTTTTTTGAGTTTTATTTTTTTAAATACTGGAGCATAAAAAAAATATATACCTCCAAATATCTCTTTCAAATAATCTCGCTCTTCTCTGCTCGTAACGACCGGAGGTAGCTGATATAGATCACCAAACATAATAACCTGTACCCCACCAAATGGTAGATGTTTATGCCCTGTATTTTTTCGTAGCGCAAGATCTATCGCATTCATAAGATCTGCACGAATCATAGATACCTCATCTATGACCAATGTTTGTAAATTTTTGAATATATCTTGCTTGAAAAAATGATATTCAACATCTTTTTCCTCAAGTAGACCAAATGGAAATTTAAAAAAAGAATGAACTGTCATTCCTTCAACATTAATAGCTGAGACACCTGTTGGTGCAACAATTGCGATATTTTTTGTTGTGTTATTACAAAAATGTTTGAGAAGTGTGGACTTCCCTGTTCCGGCTTTTCCTGTCACATATACATTATCTTTTGTGTTTTCCATTATATCCAAGGCTTTTTTAATTTCCTTAGTTATTTCTAAATCTGTAGTGTCAAAAATTGTCTCTCCCGCCTTCGGACGGGATCCCGTCCGAAGGCGGGATTTTTTCTTGGATTCCTTTTTCGGCATACTATTTCTATATAATTAGTTTTATCATAATACCATGTTTTCTAAATAAACAAAAAACTACCCTTGTCAGGTAATTTTTTATACTTAAAAATTTAACTATCCAAAATGATAGTAACCGGCCCATCATTTACCAACTCAACCTTCATATAAGCAGCAAACTCCCCTGTTTCAACCTTGATTTCTTTTTCTGTTACTTTCTCAACAAAATATTTATATAATTTTTTAGCTTCATCTGGTGGTGCAGCATCTGTAAAACTTGGTCTGTTACCCTTTTTACAGTTTGCATACAACGTAAACTGAGAAACAACCAGCATCTCGCCACCAATTTCAATAATATTTTTATTCATTTTTCCATCCTCGTCTTCAAACACACGAAGCTTTGTAATCTTGTCTACTAATGTATCAGCGTCTGATTCTGTATCCCCTTGACCAACACCAAGTAATACCAAGAAACCGTTAGAAATATTTCCAACGGTCTTATCATCTATATCAACTTTTGATTGTGTTACTCGCTGCAAAACTACACGCATATTTAGACAGTAGTTATTTCTTTCTCTTTCTCTTCTCCAACCTCTTTTACTTTTTCATTATATCCTTTTACAGCTTTGTCTAGATCGTCTTGCAAATTATATTTTTCATCCTCACCAATTTCCTTTGCTTTTTCTTTATTATCAATTTCCTTTCGTGCCTCTTCTCTAATTTTACGAATTGCAACGCGCGCTTCCTCAAGTTTCTTATGTAAAACTTTTATAAGTTCTTGGCGACGATCCTGAGTCAAATCTGGAAGTGGTAAACGAATAAGTTTACCATCATTTACTGGATTAATTCCTAAATCAGAATTATTAATAGCAGATTCTACAGCTTGTATAAGACCTTTATCCCATGGGTCCACTGTAAGTGTCTTGGCATCGGCAACAGCAATAGAAGCAACTGCTTTGAGCTGCTGTTTAACACCATATGCTTCAACAATTACATCTTCTACAAGTGCTGGTGTAGCTCGTCCAGTTCGTAATCCTGAAATTTCAGTTCTCAAATATTCAATAGTTTTTTCAAACTGTTCCTTATGTGGTGCGGTTAAGTCCATATGTATATTAAAATAATAAATTAAATAGTTGAAGGATTGGTAAATCCAAGATATAACCATCCATCATTTTCACCATGTGCTCTAAGTTCTGTAGGTAATTGTCCTGATGGAAGTCTACGTGTCTCCCAAGTTTCACCACCATTCATACTACGATAAAATGTAGATTTATAATTAATACTACCAGTATAGTATATTTCTTTATCATTGAGAGGGCTCACAGCAAATCCATAAATATCTACACTCCCCGGAGGCGTCACAAGATTAATTGATTCCCAGTCATCTCCTGCATTACGTGAAACAAGTACCCCGTATTTTGATATCCAATAAATTTGATCTGGGTTACTCGGATATATTAAAAATCTTCTATATGTAAGAGCCCCTGGATAGACCTTGAGTTTATCTGCTAGACTTTCCCATGTAGACCCACCGTCCCTTGATCGAAATAAGCCTTCTTCTCGTGTGACTACATACATCAAATCTTTTTTATTTGAATCAAATTCAACATCACGAATATATACACCAAATCGTTTTACAACTGACCAAGTCTTACCCAAATCAGTGCTCTTGAGCAAATCTCCATTTGTTTCTGTAAGATAAATATGATGTGATTCAAAAGGATCAAAAGACACAGATGTAATAATATCAGCTGGTCTACCTTCTTGATATACTTCTTCCCAAGAACGTCCACAATCTTCAGTCTTATACACCACACGTGCGTTAGTTGTATATATTGTACACCTATCTTCTGGATGAATAGCAACATCATAAATAAAAGAACTGTTTACTGGAGCACTTGGACGTTGCCATGATCTACCATCGTTAAAACTATAAAATAATCCATTGGCTCGTGATGCCCAATACAGAGCCTTCGGATCTTGAGGATCTTCGACCACTCTATACACATTTGCACCTGTAAGCTGTTTTACACCTTCTACCGTAGGCAAGGATGAAATAACCTTCCATGTCTCACCCTTATCCACACTAACAAACATACCGGAAGGACCAGTTGTCTGAGGTGTGTCACTTTGTCCAAATATACAACCTTGTCCACCAAACAAAAGTACGGCTAGTAAAAGGGAAAATGATATAAAATATTTTCTCATATATATAAATTAATATTATGGTAATTGTAATAAAATATGTTCAATCAAAAGTCGTGGATGTACATTTTTTGCAAGCAATGTACGCGCTTGTTTTATATGATCACTAATCTTACAAAAATGTTCTGCATCAACTTTTTTCTGTTTAATACTATTATGTAATTCTACCTGCCAAATATTAAGTGCTTCTTGCAACTTACTTCTTGCCAATATATGATCAGTCTTATCACCAAACAAATCTTCTACTGATTTTAATTTTTCATAAAAATTTTTTCCAAGCAGGCTTTGGAATCTAATAACTTCATTTTTATATTCTCCAAAACTCTCTTTGTTATTACTCCACAAAATTGCTTTCCCTGGTAAACCATGCGCATGCGCGACAATCTCTTCCACATCGCCACCTTTTCCTTCTAAAGATTCTTGAATCTCTTTTTCTGACACAGGTGAAAAATGTATCATCTGACATCTAGATTGAATGGTAGATAGCAATTTTGATTCATCATTTGTTATGAGAAAAAGTACTGTCTTTTTTTTTGGTTCTTCTAATGTTTTCAAAAGTGCATTTGATGCGCCCACACTCATTATATCTGCTTCGTCAACAATAGCAACCTTGTATCCGTCTTTTACAAAAGAACTCTGAAAAAGTACTGAGATTAAATTACGAATTTGCTCGATACTAATATCTTTGCGTGTTTTACCAGTCTTTTCATTTACAGCACGTTCAACTAGGCTGAAATCAAGAGAAGTGTTTAACTTTTCACGATCAACATTCAATATTTTGGCTGCAAGACTTTTTGCAACTGTTCGCTTGCCCACAGATCCTGGCCCAGTAAAACAATATGCATGACTGAGATTGTCATGTTCTATTACAGAATCGAAAAATTGTAGGATTCTCTCATGACCTATGATATCTGACATATATGTGTAAGGATAGCATAATTTTAAAACCAGGTACAGACATAAAATTTTGTGTCTCTACTTTACCAAGATATCTAATGTTTTCCTCCCACACTTCTCCCATGAAAAATCTTTGACTCGTTCTAAACCCTTTTTTAAATCAAATTCTACAGAAAGCAAGCTTTCTACAGCTTTTGCGATTTCATCAATATTCTCCGCATCCACATACTCACATGCATCTCCCCCAACCTCTTCAAGGCAGTTTCCCTTTGAGGCAACAACAGGGGTTCCACAAGCAAGTGCTTCTAAAATTGGAATACCAAAACCTTCATACAAACTTGGGAAAACGAAAGCTTCTGCTGAATTCATGAGTGAAGGTAAATCATAATTATCAACCCAGCCAGGTGTAATAATATCATCTTTGTATTTTGAATTCTTTATTGCTAATTCCACTTTGTCATAACCATGACCTGGGTTACCGATAAGTAGTAATTGTAAATCCTTATATTCGTTTTTTATTTTCTCGAACGCTTTGATAATTCTTACTGTATTCTTTTTTTCTTCGAGACGTCCAATACTCATTAAAAATGGCTGTGTGATTCCGTATTTGTTTAATATTTGTTTAGTGTCTGTTTCATTTTCAATCACTTTGTATCTCTTATCATATCCATGATGGACTGTATGTACGTTATCCTTTTTAACATTATGAACTTTCAAACTTTCTAACTCACACCTCGTAAACTGACTCGGAACAATTATCCTCCACAACTTTTTCAAAGCCACACGTGCACTCCAAAGTGTATACCATCTCTCAAACCAATTATAACTCTCAGGAAATTTTAAAGCTGCAATATCATGCACAGTCATTACTGTCTTCTTCGGATGAATCAGTGGAAACACATGCGCTGGGATAAACAAAACATCTGGTCTGTGAAAAAACATCTCCCAGCTTAGACGAATCTGTGTCCAAAATCTTTGGGGAGGCCATCTGAGTACTTTCTCAGTCCAATTATCTGGCAATTCTGCCAGTTCACCTTTCAAAGGTTTATTTGTATACAAAACAACCTCGACATCGCGAGGTGTTTGTTTTTTTAATTCTTGTATAACGTGATACGCATACCAGCCTACTCCGGTCTTTTTTTCATCATTGGCTCGTGATGCGTCGATCCCTATTTTCATAACCGTTATTTAATCGAGTGATTAAAATAATAGCTCCTAGTAATACAATAGTACCAAACCACTGTCCAATACTCAATAGCTTATCGTGAATGAGCCACTCAAGTACAATAGCACTTACTGGAAACGCCATTTCATATATTGTTGAACGAGTTGCCATCACACGCTTGAGTCCATAATAATAAATAAAAATACCAAAAATACCAGTAGTGAGTGCCACGACAACAAACGCACCTATTAACTTCCAACCAATAATACTAAAACCCGCAAAGCCAGCGTACGACATTTCTACTCCCGTAAACTTTAATATCGAAATAAACGAAATAATTACAAGCATCACAAGTGTAGTAATATAAAACCTAAGCATCGTCCCTGTACCATGACTTACCTTTTCAATAGCACGCTTTGAAAATACTGTTGACGAACCAAATGAAAATGCAGCCAAAAGCGCCAAAAGTGCGGGCACAAGCATGCCCCCCGCACTAAAGTCTGGTGACCCAAATCCAAATGTAAGAAAATAACTACCTATGAGTGCAATTAACGCTAAAAGATAAAATTTTATATGTGGGCGTTCTTTTAGAATAATAATTGCAAGCAAAATTGCAAAAATTGGTTGTAATTTTTGCAAAAGCAATACAACAGAAATATTTAAATGATGGCTGTGCACAAAAATAATCGCACCAACAATTCCCATAGTTCCAAGTGCACCACCAAATATTCCAACCAAAACAAACGCGCCCCAATCTTTCCAATCGAGCTGCTTTAGTTCTTGCCTCTTGGTAATAAAAAAGTAGGACAAGAATAATGAACCTACCGCGTGCAACATAAAAACAAAAATTGGGACGTCGAACAGACCCAATTTCATAATCCACGGTGTGAGAACCACACCGTCAAACGCCCACAAAAAAGCTGCGAGCATGATGCTCAAAGCACCAACGAATGTTTTCTTCATATATTTCCTTATTATCACACAATGCAGGAACATAGTGTGATACCCCGACAAACATCAGGGTCCCGACTGTATCCTCCGAAGCTTGTGCGAAGGAGGGCTGTACGGTTGGCTTCCGAGTTACACGGAATCATTCCACTAAGCGTGGATCGACGGCTATACGTCCAGTTGGCGAATTACACGCCACCCAGGTTAATAAATTATTTTGTGGCCAAAATTGACCGTTTGTAATTATCTAAATTCTCAAGTGCAATACCGGTTCCCTTTGCTACACAAAGTAGTGGCTCTTCTGCAACATATGTTGCCACACCAATCGCCTGAGCAATAAGTTCGTCCAAATTTCTAAGCTGACTAGAACCACCTGACATAATAATACCTTTATCCATAACATCAGCTGATAATTCCGGAGGCGTTTTGTGAAGTACTTCTTTTACTGCTTCTACAAGCCCTTCGAGATCATGCTGTAATGCTTCGGTAGTATCATCTGAAGTAATCTTGATCGTACGTGGAAGTCCTGAGATCATGTCACGTCCTTTTACCTCCATGCTCAAAGGTTGATCCATAAACATCGCAGATCCAACACTAATCTTTGCTTCTTCAGCACTTCTGTCCCCTATTGCAAGACCATATTTTCTACGCACATATTCTGCAATTGATTGATCAAATTTGTTTCCACCAATTCGAACAGATCCAACTGACACAATACCACCAAGTGAAATCACTGCGATCTCTGCAGTACCCCCACCAATATCAATTATCATATGTCCAGAAGCCGATCCAATAGGAATGTCAGCTCCGATAGCTGCCACAATAGGTTCTTTTATAATGTAAGCTGCCTTTGCACCAGCAGCCATTGCTGCGTCAATCACTGCACGCCTCTCAGTTGACGTAATACCGGCAGGAACGGCAACCATTACTTCTGGACGAAACAGTCGCATACCACCAATTGCTTTGTTAATAAAATAACGAAGCATAGCTTCTGTAGTTTTATAACTTGCAATAACACCATCCTTCAAAGGTCTCTCTGCAATGATAGTATCTGGAGTACGTCCAATCATTTCTTTTGCTTCACCTCCAACAGCAAGAATCTTTCCATCTCCTTTTGAAATTGCCACAACAGATGGTTCATTCACAACAATACCTCGTTTTGGAACAAAGACTAGTATATTAGTTGTACCGAGATCGATTCCTACTTTTTTCATAGATTAACTATCATTCTGAGCGAAGCGAAGAATCTTTCTTACTTCACGCTTTTATAAATCATTATATTTTGTTTTTTAAATATTCGTACTTATGAGAGATTCTTCGTCGTTTTACTCCTCAGAATGACACGACAAACTCTCTGTCTATCCTCAGGTCTGTCTCGTACTTATATGACGTATTAAACCATTCACTCTCGTCTTCTGCTGGTTTTGCTACTGTAATAGTTTTACCAAAATCTAGGCCAAGCGTCAAACCATGGTCCACTGTTCCAAGCTGTTTTTGAACAAAAAGTGTATACAAACCATCATCTATCTTGTCTGTTACACTAGTTGGTAATTTGTAAATAAATTCAAGTGATTTCGTTTCACCAGGCTCAATTGCAATAAATGTTCCAAACCACTGTTTACCATTCTCAATGCCCTCGTCTATTTCACCCTTCTCATCAGTGCGATCCCATTTCATTGAACCATTTACTGAGACAAGTTTTGAACCAATCGGCACAAACACACGTGCATAAGTTCGATATCTAGTTGTTCTCCAATCAAATGAACCATTATTTGTGTATTTCATTGATGCGGCTGCCAAATAACGAAAATCCTCTGATTCATGTGCTGGAGGACGTTTTGAAAGTGAGTAAGATAAAGTGCGCTCCATTGCGTGATCCGTTTTTAAGGCAGCCAAATTTGCATCTGCCCACAAAAGATAATCTCCTTCTACCCCATGCATCCGTCCAGACCAATCATATGCATCCATCTTTTTTTGTAAACTTTCATCTTTAGAATATACAAACAAATGTTTTTCATCTGCTATTTTATTAAGAGCACTTTCATATGTATCAAGATTTTGAAAAACATCATCAGTCAAATGATCCATAAGTTCAAGCATAAATGGTTCAATGATTTGCTTTCTATCAGCAAAAGCAATTCCACGTTTCTTGAATCCATACTCTACTTCATATTCTAGTTTCTCAATACCAGTGTCTGAATCAAAAGTGATTCCCTGTATGGTAATAGGTCCAGTAATTTTCAATAATTCTTCTAAAACAGTAGTAGTGAACGCAACGACAGTATCTATTTCATCTGCAGCAATACCACCTTCCCCTTTATACAATTCTAATGATTTTTTTGCACTTGATGGAAAATCAGGTGACCAATTACTATCTCGAAAATACCATTTATCTACATGCAAATGTTCTTGTAAAATTGGAATAGGCTTGGGATTCCAACTAGCAGGTGTGCGCGCATCTATACGCTCAGTACCTTCAACTTTCAAAATATCAACATCACCTTTATTAGCTTGCAGAGTTACGTATGTTCCAATGAAGCCACCTCCTGGTCGCATTTCTGTATTATTCAAAAGAAGAACAAGATATGTCTTTTTTTCAGTAAATCCAAGCAAGCCTGGCAAAAGATCAAACAATTCGGCTTTGTCTTCTCCTAGCTGACGTTCAACTTGTTTGCGTACAAATTCAGACTTAAATATGTCTTCGGGACTTAAACCTTTAAGCCATGTATATGCATACCAACTAGTACCAAACAATATCAAAAAAATCACGAGCAATACCCATGGCCATTTCCTAGGTTTTTGTTGTTGAATATAATCCATAATAATATTTTAATTCCTCTTTTTCTGTGAAACATTAAATCCTAGATATCTACCAAACATAAGGTGAGTAACAGCATCAATTGCTGGAATAGCTGCTACAAGAATCATAGCAACTGGCAAAAGAATCCACTGCAAAAGCATAATAATATACATGTGCTTTGGATGCACCTCTGGACGCTTTGGTAATACAGGAATGCTAAGTATAGCAGAAAGCATAAGACCTGTCATAGCAGTAAGCATGAGAACTTCTAGTAGATGAGGTGCATTGAAAAATAAGGCGCTTTGACGAACTGCTGGACCAGCAACCCACAAAGGTAGCCTACCAAGTATTGTAATAATAAGAGCTGCCAAACACCATGACCATTTCCCTTCCCATTCTACAAAAATCCATTTAAACTTTTTCCAAAGTGGAATTTTATTTCCTTTTTTACGAAACTCCCATAATAAATACGGAACATGCTCTACACCCCATGCCCATCTACGCTGCTGTGCGTATAAATTCTTTATACTCTGCCACCACCTATCATCGCGCACTGTATCCATAGACACTGGCATATACATTGGAGTGACTTCATACTCTCCATCATATTTAAGCAAACATTGATAAAAAATACGTGAATCTTCACTCACAATACGTTTCTCATGAAATCCAGCATCCACTAATGCACGAAAGCTCATTGAATGAGATGAAAATGTAACAAGTGAATCTTGTCGAGCAAGACTCATCATTGTCCAAAATGTAGTACTAAATGCCATTATACGCAAAATAGATGGTGATTCCCACATATTATTGTTGTACAAAGCAATCGGCTGAAATGATGATCTCGTAGGATTTGGATGCGTGCAATACAGATATGTAAGATATGCAAAATACCCAGAATGACAAACAGTATCTATATCAAACACTGTCACAATAATATCATCATAATTCCAACCTCGCGCATCAATATATTCTTTCATTTGAGTTTCTGCAAAATGAAGGTTTGATCCTTTGCCTGGAATCTCACCCTCTAATCCAGACGGATGCAAGGTAAATACAGTATCAGTAAAACAATCCCCAAACGTCTGTTCGACATGTTGAAAAATTTGTTCACAATGTTCTTTGTTTTTTTCCTCACCCGCTACCACAATAGTAAATTTACTATGATCATAACATGCATCACACACACTTTGCATGGCACTTTTGACTACATCCCATGATTCATTATATACAGTGAGAAATACTACATGTTTTTTTGTCTCATAGTCTGGGATCTCATGATGTAGAGCATCTTTCCAATCAACACGCTTGACACGATGAAAACGAAACCATGCGGTAATCAAATAAAATGCAAAATTAATTACTTTCAAAACCCAATAAATATCAAAAAGAATGATAAAATATATCATCCAAAGTGGTTTTACAAATGAAAGCAAAATTCCAAGTATCAAAGTAAGCCAGATCGTAAGACCAGGCAAAATTTCATATATTCTATATCGTTGATAATCCGTGAGCATAATCTAATAAATGATTTTAAATTCCTCAAACTTTTTAGCTTTTATATGTTCCCGCTTCTCTACAACGTCCTCAACCATAGACATCTTTGGTCCTTCGCTACAATAATCCAATAACTCATTAAGTTTATTTTCCTCACCTTCTGCTACAACAGAAACACACCCATCTTTATCATTTCTCACCCAACCAGTTAGATTTAATTCTTTTGCAACATCAAATACATTTTGACGAAAAAATACATTTTGTACATCACCATAAATTTTTAGTGTGAGACGTTTCATATTTTCTTGACCAATTTCATGATTGGCATATTTTTTCCAAAATCATGTCCGCATACAAGCCAACCTTCATTTGAAAAATTACACTTTGCGTATGCATTTTCTATTTCTTCTTTGTGCACCAAACCTCTGAACCTTGCATCGTCTGGCATGGAAACTAATAATTTTGCCAGTTCATAGTCTTTTTTATTTATTTTCTTTTCTTCATACCATCTATCAACGAGTTTGCGTGCCTGTCCATAATCAACATAGCCATTCTTGTCAGCACAATAAAAATACAATTCAACTTCTATGTGAGAGAAAAATGGATATTTGTCATCTTTATTTTTTCTCCAACTATTAACAACTTCTTCTAAACTACTTTTATGTTCTGGAGAAAATATATTACCTCTACAATAAAAGACTCCGTCACTTTTGAGAGCCTTATACATTACTTCAAAAAAATTCTTCATCTGATCATGTTCAATAACATTGATTGCTCGATGCCCAATTATAATATCATATTTTTCAATATCTTGTAATTTTAGCCAATCAACTTCTATAAAATGCTCATTCTCAAACTTTTCTTCTGAATAGTCAGACAATGCATCAAAATTCTCTCTTGAAAAATCAACAACATGTGGAACAATATCTAATCTATTTAATAGAGAACGATACTCAATAGTAGATCCCAAAATAAGAACATTTAATTCACCTTTTTGTTTTAGAATAGAAATCAGCTCGGATTCTAAAAATGTGAGCTCTCCGTCACAAGGTCTAGCTGGTATGGGAAATTTATCCCAAACTTCTGCATAATTCCAACTTGCAATAGGATTTTCGTCTTTTTCCATATTATTTCTTCTTCAATATATAAATCAATGAATAATCCTTAAACCAGTCAGTACCTTTCAAAATATTTTTAATTACAAAAAAATCTTTCAACTTTTTTTCGTATATAGATTTTAAAGGAAAATAATTTGGTATTTTATAATGACCAAAAAAATAATCTATTTTATCAAAATCTTTTTTTTGTAATAAACCTTTATCTACAAATATTTTTAATTTTGGTAAATTTTGAGAAAACAAAACTGATTCAGACTCTTTATTATAAAAATAATGTATAAAAGGAATAGTCAATGATGTAAAAGGGTGCATCGTCTTTCTTCTGCGTGCATAATCCCCTTTTAAAAATTTTTCAAAATTTTTAAAATGCCCCTTCTTTCGCATCCACGTTCTATGTACACAAATAGCATTATCTTTTAGAATTCCAGAAACAACAGACCATAATTTATTCCAATCTTTAAACGGGGTAACACCTGATGCAATATCTCCCAAAATCAAATCGAATTTTTTATCTAATTTCATTTTCTTCCAATCAGACACAACAAGGCTTCCATATACATCTTCATTCCTATATTTCATAGCTGTCTTGGCAATCCTATAATTTTCTTTGTGGTAATCTACACAAGTATATTTAAGATGATACTTCACACATAAATCCCTAAGTCCCGGAGTAGATCCCAAAATCAAAACCTCTGTCTGACTACCTTGCTTACTAACATTTTTAACAAAACGTTCATATATCTTTAATTCTGATTTTGATGGTGGGCCAGGTGGTGGCATTGTACGATACACTTTAGCCAATCTTGGATCCCAGGTAGACTTTGACATATTATTTCTTTTTCATCACATAGATTGGAAACCACTGCGAAGATGGTTCTTCTACGTGATGTTCTGCAATAATATCCAAATGTTCTTGAGCCTTATTTTCAAAATCTTCTTTTACCATTATAGATGCGCTAGCTTCCTGTTCAATAGACAAAGCATCTCGAATCTCTACATAGTCTTCTTCATCCTTAAAACAACCTTTGTCATTAGCTTCCTCAATTGCATCAATAGCACTTTTCATACCCCACATATCTTCATCATTCATTCTATAGCCATATATAAAGTGTAGAGAACTTTCATACAAAGAATAATTGTCTGCATGATTAGTATAATGATTATCCAAAACTTCTTGCATATCCAAAATATTCCTATTTGGACGCAGACATTCTCTACCAATAAATAAACCATCTTCTTTTAAATGTTTTTCAATTTGTTTATAAAAAATATCATACTCCTTTGTATGCAAAACTCCTGGAACCCAATCACCAAAAATTAAATCGAATTTTTTACCCAAATCCATCGTAAGCCAATTTGCCTCATAAAATTCTTCTTCTCCAGTATGCTCTAGTCTATCTTCTTGTGTTTCACTCAAAATTTTATAAAACTCCTTTGAAAAATCAGCGACATGAACATTCATTTCATTTTTGTGTAGCATTGAACGAAATTCTACAGTGGAGCCCAATATAAGAACATCTTTTTTGCCCTCTTTCTTTTTATCAAGTGTATATTTTTCAAACCAATCAACCTCACTAGACCACGGCCTAGCCGGAGCAGACAATTTATGCCAATACTCAGCCTTAGTAGGCTGCCAATTTACTTTTTTTTCTTCAGACATATAAGGACAATTATTTTTTAATATTGTTATATTCTTTACCTCACTATAGCCTAAAAACATGACTATTTCAAGCTCTAGAAATGCGAAGCCCACCGAGTCAATGACTGGTGGGCTTGCGCGCGCA
>JABGUG010000027.1 GCA_018646705.1 Candidatus Parcubacteria bacterium
CTTCCGACACGCGGTCTCCTCAGCGACCTTGCGCAACGTGTCCAGAGACACATATCCGGAAGAATCTTTGCTCACCGTGTTACCGGGATGTGACACGAGCTCGAAGACATAGTCACGACGCCCCTTCTTGGCGGCGACCTTGGCGAGCTCGGTCTTAGCTAGCGCCTTAACAGGGTAGAAAGGGATATCACCCCCCTTGGCATCCTTGGCGCCCTTCTTGATGCACGTAAGCACACCAGATTGCCCCGCTATCAGGGCAACGAGAACATCTTCTCGATCCAGACCAGAGCTTTCAAACCTGTACTGCATTTCCTTTCCGTCCTTAAAGGATGTTATCTATCCATACATTTTTAACATTTTATTTATTTTTTGTCAATACAAAAAACCCGTCATATAGACAGGTTTTTATAATATTTTTTATTCTTCTACCCTAAATTCAAAATCAATATACCAACTACCATAATCACCAAAGCAACTATCTTTAAAATTACATTTCTTTTATCCAACTCCTCTTTAATAATTTTAGGAAAGAATATTGATAATAACGTTGCCATAATAAACACAAACAAAACCTGCGTGCCTTCAAATGCAAACACGAGTGCAGCAGGACCAAGTGACAGTGCCCAGATATTGAAAAAAATTCCAACATTATCCAAAATGGAAACCCCTGCCACTACACCACCTAACTTAAAATCTAAATGTTTATATTCTCTTATGAAATCTTTTCTAAATCTTTTAGAAATAAACATGCTAAAACTAAAAATAATCATAAACAAACTAAACCAAATGAATGCTTCTACAAATGGAATAACCTGAGTTATATATCTAAAAATAACAGCATAAATAGCATAAGAAAAACACGCAATAACCATGAGCCACAATGCTTTTGAAAAAACTATTGCACGTCTTTTGAAATGAAAAGAAGCAACTACCGCACCTAATACCAAAATAAATAAAGCAGCTAATTCTGAAAGAATCAATTTCTCACCAATAAATATCCATCCAATAAATAAACTAAAAAATGGAATGAGATTCCACCAAATATTTACTCTGGTAATTTCTTCAATTTGAACTGCTTTTACATAAGGTAAACCACCATAAAAATATACACCTGCAGACAAAATCAACAAAAGCATAATATTTGTAGGAGGAATTGAAAAATTTACAAACGGGATCAAAAAAACAGTTATGATGCCCATCCAAGTAAGCCAAACCAAATAAACATAAGGATTTTTGATCTTATTACTTATTGCATATTTGTCCCCTATATTCACCAAAGCCCAAAAAAAATGAGCCAAAATAGCTAAAAATATCCATGTCATACCTTATTGATAGAAATTCTTAAAAATGATAGACTAACTATACGCTAAAATTAGCCTAAGATCAATTATAGAACATATTTAAAAAACCTATGATATTCAAATCACTCGAACACAAATAGATAATTATTAATTTGTATCATTAGTATAAATTAATATATTAGAATCACATTATATGAACACAAAAAAATTAACTGAATTTGATCCACTTATTCAAGAATCAATTACCAAAGAATTACAAAGACAAGAAGAAGGGCTAGAAATGATTCCAAGTGAAAACTTTGTATCACTCCCCGTTCTCGAAGCTCTTGGATCAATTCTTACTAACAAATACTCAGAAGGTTATCCTGGTAAACGATATTATGGCGGATGTGAATTTATTGACGAAATAGAACAGCTTGCAATCGACCGTGCAAAAGAAATCTTCTCTGCAGAACACGTAAATGTACAACCTCTATCAGGAGCTCCTGCAAACATTGCCGTTTATTTTGCATTACTAGAACCTGGTGAAACTATACTTGGTATGGACTTGTCTCATGGTGGACATCTAACACACGGACATCCCGTGACTCACATGACAAAAGTATTTAACTTTGTGAGGTATAAGACTGATGCAGAAGGAAAAATTGATCTTGATAATTTGAGAGAGATGGCACTCGAGCACAAACCAAAACTTATTCTCGTAGGATACAGTGCATACTCTCGTGAAATTGAATATGAAAAGATAAAAGAAATTGCTGATGAAGTAGGCGCTATGACTATGGCTGATATTGCACACATTGCAGGACTTATTGCTGCAGGAGAAATGAACAATCCTGTACCATTGTTTGATGTAGTCACCACTACTACACACAAAACGCTTCGCGGTCCTCGAGGCGGTATCATCATGTGTAAAGAAAAGTTTGCAAAGAAAATTGATAAATCTGTATTCCCTGGTTTCCAAGGTGGGCCTCATGAAAACAATATTGCAGCAACAGCAGTTGCTTTTAAAGAAGCTCTTGAGCCTGAATTCAAAACATATGCAAAACAAATAAAAGCAAACGCAAAAGTACTTGAACGAAAATTTAATGGTTATGGTTACAAGCTTTGTTTCAATGGTACTGACAATCACCTACTCCTAATGGACGTAACACCAAAAGGTTTGACAGGCCAGCAAGCAGAGGATGCACTTACCAAATCTGGAATCACAGTAAACAAAAATATGATTCCAGATGACCCACGCAAACCAATGGATCCGTCAGGTATCAGACTAGGTACTCCTGCACTCACTACAAGAGGATTCAAAGAAGAAGAAATGGAAATTGTTGCAGACATGATTGAAAAAGTACTTACCAATCATGAAGACGATAAAATCTTAGAAGAAGTTAGAAAAGAAGTAAAAGATCTCACATCTAGATTCCCCTTGTATCCAGAACTTGCATAAACAAAATAAAAAAAGTAGAGACGCGATTAATCGCGTCTCTACTTTTTTATTCCTTTATTTTATTTCCACTTGAGCCATTTGTAAGCGCAAGCAATATTCATAAAGAATTTAGCTTTTGTTCTTCTAAATCTTGTCATAACAAGTAATGGAAGAATCTTAGTATAGCTAAACGCATCTCCCGCAATCGCAATCTTTTTGAGATAAGAGCGCTTAATAATTTCTCTGTATATTTCACGAGAAATATCATCAAGACGAAGAAGTAATAATTTATCAAGATCAACCAACATAGTGTATTTTCGTTTTGGATTTTCATTGTGAATTTTTTCAAGCGTATCACCAAGCCAGGCCCCCTGTTCCCGAACTTCTGTGGCATCTTTTCCTGGACGTCCATATATCAAAAAAAGCCGTCCATCATCATAGTCAGTTAATACAGTGCCTATCGGCTCATATACGTATTCTTTGTTCATATTGAAAAAAACCTGATAATAGTATATTATATTCTTATTATGGATTATATCACAAAAAATTCAGATGAAACAAGGATTATTGGTAAAAATCTCTCTACTGAGCTAAAAGGTGGGGATATTGTGTTACTACATGGTGATCTAGGAACTGGAAAAACCACACTAACAAAAGGCATTGCTGAAGGCTTTGGAATTGATCCTAATGACGTTGTCAGCCCTACTTTTACACTTATGCAGGAATATGAGATTAAAAAGTTCGAAAGTTCAAAAGTTCGAAAGCTAGTTCATATTGATACGTATAGACTTGAAAATGAGGAGCAGTTGATTGAGATTGGCGTAGAAGATTATTTGGGTGAAAAAAATACTATTTGTTTGATAGAATGGCCAGAAAAGATTGATGGGTTATTGAAAGATAAAAAAATAATTAATATTACAATTGAACATTCAGGAGAAAATGGGCGTAATATAAAAATTGAAAAATAAAAAAACTTGGTGATAAACCAAGTTTTTTAAATATATAAACTTTTTAAACCTTTCCAGCCTTTGAATATACACACCCGCAATAATCCTGACGATAAATATCTCTGTCCTCAATCATTTTCTTTCCTTTTTCCTGTCGCCCACCCTTTTTCCAATCCTCACAATGAAACTCTACTCCGTATTTTTCTCCAAAAGAAACACCCAGTGGACAAATAATGTCTGCTTTT
Source organism: Candidatus Parcubacteria bacterium (assembly GCA_018646705.1). Lineage (GTDB taxonomy): Bacteria > Patescibacteriota > Patescibacteriia > Magasanikbacterales > UBA922 > BM521. The sequence continues at coordinate 3,914 of JABGUG010000027.1, forward strand.
TTATTTCGCCCACTCGTAAGACTAGTAGAATATATATCAAAACCATTCTTGCCTGCATACTCAGCCGCATGTTTCAAACGCATAGCAAAGCATTTTGAGCAACGTGCACCACCTTCTGGTTCTTTTTCTAGACCCTTCACCGCATCATTCCACTTCTCTACTTCATAGTCCATATCTACCATAGGTACGTTCCATTCCTCACATACGCGAACCACTTCTTTTTTTCTTTTCAGATATTCTTCTTCTGGATGAATATTTGGATTATAAAAAAATACAGTCAAATCATAATTTGATTTTAGCTCATCTACTATTGCAATGCTACACGGCGCACAGCATGTGTGGAGTAAAAACCGTTGTTTACTCATAAACTATGCATAATTATTTAAAATAACTCTATTCCTTGTCATTCCGAGCGAAGTCGAGGAATCCCTTTCTTAAAAAATACTCAACTTCAGGAAAGAGATTCCTCCACTTCACTCCTTTCAGTCATTCCGGTCGGAATGACAGTGTATTTAAGACAGATATTTTTTATTTACCAATTCATCAGGCATATACGCCTGTATAACGTCTCCATCAATATCTGGGTTATATTTATATCCTTTTTCATATCCAATATTCTTCATAAATTTTGTTGGTGCATTTCGCAAATGAATTGGCACTCCGAGATGCGAAGTTTTTCGTGCATCCATGGCAGCTTCCTCATATGCACGATATATTACATTAGACTTCTTGGATTTTGCACAATATACCACAGCTTGAGCCAGGTGTACAGAACACTCTGGATATCCAATCTTATGACAGGCATCATATGCAGTATTTGCTTGTACTACAGCTTCTGCATTTGCCATACCAATATCCTCTGCTGCAAAACGTAATACTCGACGAGCAATATACACTGGATCAGCCCCACCTTCAAACATACGTGCAAGCCAGTATAGAGCTGCATTTGGATCAGAGCCACGCATGGATTTATGTAATGCTGAAATAAGATTATAAAATTCCTCACCTTTTTTATCGAACACCAAATGTGTTCGCTGCAAAGCTTCCTTAATATCTTCTTTTGTAATTTTAAAAACTTTATTCCCCTCCCTTTTTAAGGGAGGGGTTAGGGGTGGGTTGCATGATTTAAAGGCTAACTCAAGACCATTCAATGCTGTCCTTGCATCTCCACCCGCAAGCTCTGCCAAAAGTTCTATTACCTCATCCTCAATTTTAATTTTAATCTTACCCAATCCCCTTTCTTTATCTTTTAACACTTGTTTGATAAGAGAAATAATATCTTCATTTTCAAGTGATTTCAAAATAAACACACGAGACCTAGAAAGAAGCGGGCCTATTATTTCAAAAGATGGATTTTCTGTTGTTGCACCAATAAGCACTATTGTTCCCCTCTCTACATACGGTAATAATGTGTCTTGCTGTGCTTTATTCCAACGATGAATTTCATCTACAAACAAAACTGTTTTTATATTTTTTGTTTCAAGCAACTCTTTTGCCTCTCCTACTGCTTTTAATAAATCTTTTTTGCCACTCTCTACAGCTGACAAGCTAACAAACTGAGCCTTTGAATGCTCAGCAATAATGTTTGCAAGACTTGTCTTTCCTACGCCAGGTGGACCCCAAAAAATAAGCGAGGATAATTCATCACGCTCAACAAGCTTCCTAAGTAATTTTCCATCTCCCACGATATGCTCTTGTCCCACGAATTCATTGAAATCACGCGGACGCATACTATGAGCAAGTGGCTGTGATTTTTTCATAAAAAAGTGTCATGCTGAACTTGTTTCAGCATCTTTCCTAAACCAATCTATACTTAAATCTATAAAATTTGGATTTTGAATTTTAATTAAATTTAATTTCCAATCTCTATGCCAATTTTTTAACTGTTTTTCACGTGCTATAGCTTGTTCAACCTCGGTATAATGTTCAAAATACAATAATTTTTTACATTTATATTTTTTAGTAAAACCCCTAATGATTTCATTTTTATGCTCAAAAACTCTACGTTCAAGATCATTAGTAATTCCTATATAAATCACCCTATTTATTCCACCCATTATGTAAATATGAAAGTTATAATTTTTTACCATACCTTATCTTGAGAAAGATCCTGAAACAAGTTCAGGATGACATATCATTTAAACCTAAACCAAAACTTATACAACTTCTTAGCGATCTTTTCTTTGAACTTATGCCATCTACCTCTTTTTTTCCATGAATCATTATCAAACTGTTTTGCATCACCTATCCATCTTTCGAGAATACGCTTAAGCTTCTTTACCATACGTCGATCACTGAGCTGAACATTTGCCTCTTGATTATGATAAAAACTCCCTGGTTCAATATTGGTACTTCCTATCATTGCCCATTTATCATCTACCACCACACCTTTGCCGTGCATCATCTTCTTGGTAAGATGAATTCTTATACCACGTTTATAAAACAAAGAAAAAAACGCGTACGCAGTATACTTAGCGATTTTTAGATCAGTACGAAGAGGAATAAGCAAATCAATCTTCACTCCACGTTTACGTGCGAGCCACATTTCTTTCAAAAGTTGTCTATCTGGTAAATAGTATGGTGAAAAAAGAATAACTCGTTCACGTGCCTTGCGAAGTGCTTCTATGTATTTTTTACGACCTCGTGAATATTTTCTACCTGAATGATCATATATAAAATCTATATTGTCATTTTCTACTCGATACTTGTATTTCAAAAGGTGTTTCACATCTTTACGCTTACCACCACATAAAATATAAGTTTTCGCAAAAGAACGTAAAAGTGAATGCACCACCTTACCTTTAAGCATAACATGAATATCTTTCCAGTTTTTTGAATACTTTGATATATTAACCCCTCCGATAAATCCAATATGCTCATCTACAATCAAGATCTTACGATGTGTTCTACGTGTTAACCACTGACGAAACCCTCTAAAAATATTGCGAGATTGACTAAATAATCTAATATCTATACCTGATTCTTTCAAAGATTCAATTTTTTTATTTGACAAAGCAAAACTTCCCCAATAATCTACAATTAGTTTTACACCCACACCTTCTTCCACTTTCCTTTTTAGAAGCTCAAAAAAATCAATACCTGTCCCCTCGTCTACTAAAATATAAACCTCCCAATAAATAGATTTTTTGGCACCCTCTATGGCTCGATACATTCCTTTCCAAGCTTCTGTGGTTGTATCATATATATTGTAACTCGATTTTCTTGACATATATCTTACTCTACCACGAAATAAGGTCTTTTTCAAGATTAAAAAACCGCGTATTAACGCGGTTTTAAACTAATTACTGTTTACTAATTACTGTTTACTAATTTTAACAACAGCTCCTATAAAATCCCTAAACAATGGATGTGGTTTCATAGGACGAGATTTGAATTCTGGATGGAATTGTACACCAACAAAGAATGGATGACCTTTTAGCTCTACAATTTCAACCAGGTCTGACTCAGGATTTATCCCTACAACTTGCAAACCCGCTTTATCGATCGCATCTCTATATTCATTATTAAATTCATATCTATGTCTATGACGTTCTGAAATGATATCGGTACCGTACGCTTTGTGAGACTTTGTACCGCGACGCAATGCACAATCATATGCTCCAAGACGCATTGTTCCACCATATTTATTTTCTTTCACATTAGACGCCTGATTTGGATTGATATGAATCACAGGCTCGCTTGTATTCTCATCCATTTCAACTGTTGTGGCTTTTTTCTTGCCCAAAACATTTCTTACAAATTCCACACTAGCTAGTTGCATCCCGTAACATAGACCAAAATAAGGAACCTTATTTTCACGTGCAA
>JABGUG010000014.1 GCA_018646705.1 Candidatus Parcubacteria bacterium
GTGCACCTGGGCACCTTGCCGTTCACCTCGGGTCCGCCGATAGCGATGACGTTCTCGATCGTGGTCGAAGGATCGGCGATCTCGGCGAAGAGATCAGCGGATTCGGCCGGGGTTCCGACCTTACCGATCCATTCGAGGACCTGTTTCATCGTCATCGGGTAGGGCGTCTCGTGCACTCGCGGGAACCTGCTCATGGATCACTCCTCCGTACGTTTTGCCTTCATGGCTACGTACTGAAATTACAACAACATTGCATCGTTTTTACCATTTCTAGCGTGAAATGTCAAGGTTTGTATGTATAAAGGTGAAAAATATGGTATACTAATGTAGTTAAAAGTGGAAAGTTATAAAGTTCATAAAGTAATGGGAGCTTCCTTTTTAATTACTTTATAAACTTTCAAACTTTATAAACTTTTAACTTCTACTATGAAACGTGAACCAACATATAGCGATGCTCTCAAGGCTGGATGGCAGCTTGCATGGCATCATAAATCTTTGTGGATTTTTGGATTCTTTGCAGCATTTCTTGGGCAGATGGGAATTGTTGAATTTTTGGCAAAAACATCATTTGGCGCAACGTATTTACGTGCACCATCTTTTTTTGTATATGTATGGAATTTTTTTGCAGAAGTTCCTATTACTACAATTGGTCAGGCACTCAATTTGACCGCAGATAAATGGGTGTGGCTCATTTGGCTACTTGTTATATTTATTGGTTTTGCATTGATGTTTTTGTTTGTATCAGTTGTTTCTCAGGGAGCTATTGTCCACAGTGCAGGACGATTTATAGAAAAGAAAGGTAAAAAATTTGAGAGTACATCGATGTCATGGGATGTGGGTCGTAAACATTTTTGGAGATTACTTGGTCTTAATATTTTGCGAAAAGTTATTCTTATTTCATTTGTTTCTTTTGTCGCATGGGGAATGATTAATGCGCTCATTGAACCAAGTGGAGGTGATATATTTTTATTCTTTGTACTATTCTTACTTGCGATTGTGGTGGGTATGATGCTTTCATTTTTGCTCGTATACGCAGTTGGTTATGTGGTATTAGAAGAGTATTCTTTTGTAAAATCAATTAGATCAGCATGGAGATTGTTCACCGATCATTGGTTTGTTTCTCTTGAAATTGGTTTTGTATTTATTGTTCTTAATATTTTGTTTGTAGTACTTCTCTTGATTGGTATGTATTTATTATTCCTTCCAAGTCTGGTCATGTGGACTACAGCATTTTTGATACAGAGCACGGCACTCTATGTGGCTGGTATCTTTTTGGGATTTATATTGTTTGTACCGTACGTAGTATTCCTGGGCTCTCTATTCAATGTATTTACTACTTCGACTTGGACATACCTTTTTGCAAAAATGCATAAACAAGGTGTTGTAAGTCATCTAGTACATTTGTTTCACGGTGTTAAAAAGTGATAAATTGATAATTATGTCGAATAATTTCGGGGGATCAATTGATGATCTTATGGATCAGGACGCAGCTGATGAAACCGCTGTTCCTCAGGCACCGCCGCTTCATGTTGCTTCTGAAGAGACGGAAAAAAAGTTTGATGATAAGATGGATGATATAAAGAAAAAAGAGCTTGAAAAAAAGGCTCAGCGTTTTGCTGCTAAAATAGATTATCCTCATATTGATCTCAAAAAATTTCCAATAACACATGAGGCACTCAAACAAGTAAAGCCAGAGATTGCAGAGCAGGTAGGTGCAATTTGTTTTTATGCTGATGCTGATGAGATTCGTATAGGAGCGATTGATCCAAGTAGCGAAGAAGTCAAACAACTTTTTGAAGAAGTAAAAGAAAAACACCATGCTGAGGGTGCGCTTTATGTTATTTCAGAAGTTAGTTTGGGTCGTGTTATGGATTTGTACAAAACAATGCCAAATGTAAAACCTGTCACCAAGGATATTGAAATAAAGGCAGAAGATCTCGAACGCGTGCAAGCAGATGTAAATGATTTCAAGAGTGTGGAAGCGCTTCTCAAAAAAGCAAATACCACAGATATTATTACTATTCTTTTGGGTGCAAGTCTAAAAGTAGATTCGTCTGATGTGCATGTAGAAGCAGAAGAAGAGCGCATTGCAGTTCGTTTTCGTTTGGACGGAATTTTGCATGATGTGGCAGAGCTTCCAAAAGAATTATTTCACAAATTATTATCACGTATAAAACTTGTTTCATCGTTAAAGATTAATATCACAGACAAGCCTCAGGATGGACGTTTTACTATCAAACTGCCTACTGGAGATGTGGATGTTCGTGTTTCTACAATCCCAACAGTTTTTGGAGAAAGTATAGTGATGCGTTTGCTTATTCAGAGTCAGGAAGGTATTAAGCTAGAAACACTTGGAATGTCAGATCGTGATCTAGGAGTACTCAAATCTGAAATCGCTCGTCCGAATGGAATGATTATTACTACTGGTCCTACAGGAAGTGGTAAGACAACTACACTTTATGCAATTTTGAAAATTTTGAATCAGCCAGGTGTAAAGATTATTACACTCGAAGATCCTGTTGAGTATCGTATGGAGGGGGTTAACCAGAGTCAGATTGATCATACAAAACATTATACATTTGGTCAGGGGCTACGTTCTATTTTGCGTCAGGATCCAGACATTGTTATGGTCGGAGAAATCCGTGATCTCGAAACTGCAGAGATTGCAGTACAGTCTGCTTTGACCGGTCACCTCATGCTCTCGACAATCCATACCAATAGTGGTGCTGGAGCTATTCCACGTTTTTTATCTATGGGCACCAAACCATTTTTGCTCGCACCAGCACTTAATTGTGTGATGGGACAACGTCTTGTGAGGCGTGTGTGTAAAGATTGTGGAGAAAAAGTCACTATGGAACAGCTAGATGGAAATATAAAAAGTCGTTTGCAAGATCAGATTGAATTAATGCCAGAAGAAACAAAAAAAGAAATCATAAGTAAAGATCTTTCATTTCGTGTATCAAAAGGATGTAAAAAATGTAATGGAATTGGTTATAAAGGACGAATTGGTATTTATGAAATTTTTCAAATTCAACAAGAGATTGAAGATAGTATTTTGTCAGGACAAGTGTCAGAGCACGTGATAGAAGAAATTGCACGTTCCCAAGGTATGACAACCATGGTGCAAGATGGTATACTTAAAGCCTTGGAAGGTATTACAACATTGGATGAAGTATTCCGTGTAATCGATTAATTTAATATTTTTGTATGGTAAGTTCTCGCTCAAATGGTACTCAGCCCACTGGTCAACCGGTGAGGTTTTATAAATTTGTTGCACTTTCATTTCTTGTGATCACTATAGTATTGCTTGGTGTGGTTATTTTTATGTCTTCAAAGCGTGCAGAGATTACTGTTATCACTAGATCTGAGCCAGTTGATGTGAATACTACCATTACTATTGATTCTACTGATAAAAATGCTATTGTGTCTGGATTTGTGACTAGTACATTTGTTGAGCTTACTCAAAATTTTAGTCCAGAAGGGTCCAAATCAGAAGAAGGTGTGGCCGAAGGTATTGTTACACTATATAATGATACAAATGCTGCTCAACCACTTGTGGCAACTACAAGACTTTTGACTCCAGATGATATTTTGTTTCGACTAAAAAGTCGTGTTACTGTACCAGCAAATGGTTCTATAGAAGCAGAAGTCTATGCAGATGTTGAAGGCCAGGGTGGAGATATTGGCCCATCCAAATTTACAATCCCTGGACTTCGTGAGGAAAAACAAAAAGTAGTTTATGCTGATAGTATTACATCAATGAGTGGAGGCGTTAGGACTGTTGGTGTACTTAGTCAAGACGATGTGACAAAGGCAGAAAAAATATTACTTGATGCACTCAAAACAAAAGGAGTAGAAATGCTCAAAGAATTAGACTCAGACTCTGTTATTTTGGCTGATACAGTTCAATATACATTTGAAAATGATACAGAGCTTGGAGTAGAGACAGATTTATTTACTTTAGCAGGAAAAGCTACTGTGGTAGGAGTGTTTTATAGCGGAGAAGAAATGAATACTTATGCAGAAGATATGCTTGGTAAACAAGTGGTGGACAATAGTGAAACATTAAAATCAGTTGAGAGTCAGCCAACAGTAGTAATAGGAGATTATGATTTAGAAAAAAATATTGCAGATCTTACTGTAACACGTACAGGAATTGTTGACCTTGATCCAAATAGTCGTGAACTCCAAAAGCTTATGTTCTTTGGAAAAACCGAAGACGAAGTAAGACGCTATGTAATGTCTATTGATCATGTACAGGGTGTAGAAATGCATTTTCGTCCTATGTGGAACAGAAGCGTGCCGCATGTTGCGAGTCACGTAACTATTACGGTGAGGCAAGTTGAGTAATTGTTTAGTTGACAGGTAATAGTAAAAGAGCTAAGCTATATGAACTGATACGTTTGTACGAGAACCAGCCCAGTCCACCTCTTCGGCGGATATGGTACCATTCTCGGAGTATCATACAAATTTAACGAGTTAAACAACGGGTGGAACCGTCCCATGCCTTTTGGCAAGGACCCCGGTATGTGATTCTAGAAAAATCTGGAGTTGTGTACAGGGGTTTTTTATTTAAAAATTAATATTAACTATAATAATATGGAAGATAAACTAGAAATAATGCGTCACTCATGTGCGCATGTTGTTGCGGCAGCAGCACAGGAATTATTTCCTGGAGCAAAATTTGGAGTTGGCCCAGTTGTGGACTATGGTTTTTATTATGATATTGATTTTCCAGAAAATATTACTGATGAAGATCTAAAAAAGATTGAAAAGAAGGCTAAGCACATGATCAAACAAAATTTGAAATTTGAAAGAAAAGAAATGGGAATTGATGAAGCAATTAAATTTTTTGAGAGTACTAAACAGGACTACAAGGTTTCACTTCTTAAAGATTTGAAAGAACGAGGGACTACAAAAATGACTGAGGAAGAGCTACAAGATCTAGGTGACTCTGTTGAGGAAGTTTCATTGTATGAAACAGGAAATTTTACAGATCTTTGTCGTGGACCACATATTGAATCCACAAAAGAAATTGGCGCATTTAAACTTACTAAACTTGCAGGTGCTTATTGGAGAGGGGATCAAGATAATGCACAATTACAACGTGTCTATGGTATTTGTTTTGAAACAAAAGAAGAGTTGGCTGCACATTTACACATGCTCGAAGAAGCAAAGAAAAGAGATCATCGTATTTTGGGTGAGCAATTAGAAATTTATACCTTTGACGAAGAAGTTGGTCCAGGTCTTCCTCTCTGGTTACCAAATGGTGGAATTATTATTGAAGAGATAGAAGCGTTGGCAAAAGAAGTAGAAAATAAATATGGGTATAGCCGAGTAAGAACCCCGCATGTGGCAAAAGAATCTCTTTATCTTCGGTCTGGTCATTTGCCATATTACAAAGAGAGTATGTTTCCTCCAATGGAAATGGATAATGAGACATATTACCTAAAAGCAATGAACTGCCCACATCATCACAAAATTTTTGGTAGCCATAAGAAGAGTTATAGAGATATGCCTGTTCGGCTTGCAGAGTATGGTACCAATTATCGTTATGAAGATTCAGGTGCGCTCTTTGGCCTTATGCGTGTTAGATCTTTGTCAATGAATGATGCACATATTTATTGTACTGAAGAACAGTTTGAAGAAGAATTTATCAAAGTACTTGATATGTATAAGTATTATTTTGACTTATTTGGTATTGAAAAATATAAAATGCGTTTATCAAAACATAGTAAGGACGGGCTTGGTAAAAAATATGTAGACAATGAAAGTTTGTGGATTAAGACTGAAGAGCAGGTGAGAAATGCACTTATCAAATCCAAAATGCCATTTGTTGAAGTGGAAGACGAGGCAGCATTTTATGGACCAAAGATTGATGTAGACATATGGTCAGTTATTGGGCGTGAATTTACTCTTGCTACAAATCAACTTGACTTCGCAGTTCCTGAAAGATTTGAGCTCACATATGTTGATAAAGATGGAGAAGAAAAAACACCAATATGTATTCATCGTGCGCCACTTTCCACACATGAACGTCTTATAGGATTTTTGATAGAGCATTATGCCGGAGCATTTCCTGTATGGTTGTCACCTGTGCAAGTTCATTTTGTTCCTGTTTCTGAAAAACATATCGAAGGAACCCGACTTTTAGCACAAGAATTTTCTGATAAGGGGGTCCGTGTGAAAATTGATGAGGCTGACGAAACCGTGGGAAACAAGATCCGAAAAGCATCACAGAGCAAAGCCCCATATGTCGTGGTAGTAGGAGACAAGGAGCTTGCTGGAGAAGATTGGATGATTCGTGTGAGGGGGCAAGAGGAGCAGGAGAGTATGAATAAGGAGAAGTTTGTAGACAGGGTTTTGAGCGAGATCGAAGGAAGAAAATAAGAGATTTACCTAAAAATAGCCGTTTTCACGGCTATTTTTTGTTTTATGGAAGGGGGGATTGACAAAAGTATATTATTGTAGTATGTTATTGTGTTATCAAGGATCTCTATAGACTCATTTTTAAATGAGGAAGAAAGCATATATATGTTTGTTTTCTCCCCCATTTGAACTAGAACCACGGGGGCAATGAAGGAGGGACTTTCGCCATGGCGAAAACTCGTTATCACATCGTGAGCGATCTGGATGGCTCTGATCCTCAGGCAATTCGTGTCACAGGAGCTGGGCATGTCTCGCTCGTGGGTGTCGGCATCGCTCCCGA
>JABGUG010000011.1 GCA_018646705.1 Candidatus Parcubacteria bacterium
GGGGGTGTGGGTAACGGGCGAGGATTTGAACCTCCGAAGGCGGTTTATCGCCAGAGTCAGACAGTGTGCAGTCTCTTCTTCTAAAACATAGTTCTTGCCTGTTGAGACTCAACTGCGTCATCTGACGGCCGACCAAGACTCCGGTTAAGGAGCCCCCCTTTCCTAACTCGGGCACCGTAGTCCCACACCAGCCCTAGTACTATATTAATGTTAACATCATAAACATTTTGAATTAATAGATAAGTAGAAAGTTTATAAAGACTTTATAAAATAACGTTATGAAATCACTTATAAAAATAAAAAATCTTAAAAAACAATTTGAAAATGAAGAGGTCGTTACCAAAGTTCTTCATGGAATTGACCTTAATATTGATCAGGGTGAGTTTGTGGCTGTCATGGGTCCGTCTGGATCTGGAAAATCAACCCTAATGAATATATTAGGTTTTTTGGATAAATTAAGTACAGGAACTTATCATTTTGAAGATCAAGATGTTAGTCAATTAGAAGACGATGAATTAGCAGAAATGAGAAGTAAAAAAATAGGTTTTGTTTTTCAGTCTTTCAATCTTTTGAATCGATCTACTACACTTGAAAATGTAATGTTGCCACTTTTGTATACAGATATGCCCAAAAAAGAAAGAATAGAAAGGGCAACAGAATTATTAATAAAAGTTGGGTTAGAACACAGGCTAGGCTATACGCCAAACAAATTATCTGGTGGTGAAAAACAACGAGTAGCTATTGCTCGTGCTTTGGTAAATAAGCCAGATGTTGTATTTGCTGATGAACCTACGGGAAATCTTGATTCCAAATCTGGTTTACAGGTTATGAAAATTTTGCAAGATTTAAATGAGGATGGTAATACAATTATTTTGGTTACTCATGAAAGATATACTGCCGAACATTCCAAAAGAATTGTGAAAGTAAAGGACGGTTTAATTGTAGAGGATCATCGTGTAGAAAAACGTCAATGGGCAAAAGAGAATGGAGAATTAACGAAATAAGTTTACAAACTATTTTATGAATTTTGTTGAAAGTATTACTGGTTCATGGAAAATAATCACTCGTAGTAAAGTGCGGTCGTTTTTGACTATGCTTGGAATTATTATTGGTGTCATGGCGGTTATTATTGTAATGTCAGTTGGGGCTGGCGCACAGAGTCTTATTCTCAATCAAATAAAAAGTGTTGGATCTAATATTGTAGGTGTTATGCCTGGGGCAGCAGAAGAAGATGGTCCGCCTGCATCAGTCATGGGTATTGTGATTACTACACTTACATATGAAGATGGAAAAGAAATTGAAAAAAAAGGGTGTGATTGTATAGAAGCGTTAGCAATGTATGTGAGTGGTAATGAGACGATTACTTTGGAAGACACGACTGTTAATACGACGTTTACTGGTGCTACAGCAAGCTATCTAGATGTGGAAGACACAAATGTGGTAGAAGGTAGATTTTTTAGTGAAGATGAAGAGAAAGGCGTTGCACGCGTTGTAGTGCTCGGTGATGAAGTGAAAGAAAAATTATTTGGTGATCAAAATGCTGTTGGGCGAAAAATTAGAATTAAAAAAGTAAACTTTACAGTCATCGGTGTGATGAAAAAGAGGGGTATAAGTGGTTTTCAAAATCAAGATGATCAAGTGTTTGTGCCAATTAGTACTGTTCAAAAATTACTTTTGGGGATAGATCATGTGAGTATGGTGAGGGCAAAAGTAGACACTGGAGAAAATGTAGAAAAGGCAATGGAGAGTATGAGAAGTATTTTGCGAGATCGACACGATTTGGATTCTGATGAAAAAGATGATTTTGTGGTTAGATCTATGGCCCAAGGTTTGGAGGCCCTATCAACCGTTACTAATGCTCTTAAATTTTTCTTAGTCGCTATTTCTGCTATCGCACTTGTTGTTGGTGGTTTTGGTATTATGAATATCATGTTGGCAACTGTTCAAGAGCGTACTCGTGAGATTGGTCTGCGAAAAGCAGTTGGTGCTAAGTCACGTGATATCACTTTACAATTTTTAGTAGAATCTGTTGTTATTACTTTTGTGGGAGGAGTACTTGGTATTTTATTTGGTGTTTTGATTTCTGTGTTAGTTGCGTATGTCGCTCAGAAAATGGGATATAAGTGGGATCTTGTTATTACCGTATCATCTATTTTGCTTGGGTGTGGTGTGTCAATTGGTATAGGGCTTGTATTTGGAATAATTCCTGCACGTCGTGCAAGTAAATTAAATGCAATTGAAGCATTACGTTACGAATAATATTATGTTATTAAAAGATACTATACAACTTGGATTTTCAACTCTTATGCGTCAGAAATTACGTACGACTTTGACTACCATAGCCCTTGGTATTGGTATTGCGTCAGTTGTAATAATATTATCTGCTGGCAGAGGGCTTGAAGGTTTGATTGTTGGTGAGCTTGATATATATAATCCAAATGCACTTAATATTGAGGTCAGAATACCAGGTAAGGGTGAAACAGGAAGTGCTACAGGAATGGCAAGTGGTGTCACTATTACTACACTTAAAAATGCAGACACAGAAGAGATCGAAAAACATGAAAATATTGATTCAACTTATGATTATGTTACTGGCCAAGAAGTTCTTAAGTATGGTGGAGAAAACAAAACAGTAATATTATTTGGTTATGGAGCGAACGCGTCAAAAGTAGAAAAGATGTCTTTTGAAGAGGGAAGATTTTATGAAAAGTCAGAAGAAGATTCTCTTGCTCAAGTTTTAGTTATAGGATATGGAATCAAAGAAGAATTTTTTGGTGAAGATAGCGCAGTAGGAAAAAATGTATATATACGCGGTAAATCTTATAAGGTCGTAGGAGTAATGGCTGAGCGTGGAGCTTCGTTTGGTTTTGATTATGATGATTTAGTATATATCCCTACAAAGACGTTGCAAAAGAGACTTCTTGGTACCGACTATGTGATGGGAATAATGGGTCGTGTAATAGACATGACAAAAATTGATCAGACAAAAGCTGATGTAGAGTATTTGCTTAGAGATAGGCATGATATTACAGATCCTGACAAGGATGATTTTCAAGTAACAACAATGGACGAAATACAAGATATGCTTGGTACAATTGTTGGTGGAATAACTTTACTTTTGGTTGCTCTTGTCTGTATTTCTCTCATTGTGGCTGGGGTAGGCATTACAAATATAATGTACGTAACAGTGGCTGAAAGAACATTTGAAATTGGTTTAAGAAAATCTCTTGGTGCAAAAAATAAAGATATTTTGTGGCAGTTTCTGATAGAAGCAATGATGCTGACTTCAGCTGGTGGTGTGGTTGGGGTAATTTTGGGATTTTTTGTGTCATATGCAATATATTATGGTGCAGTGAGTTATGGGCTAGATTGGATTTTTTCTGTTCCTCTTTATTCTATAGTTTTAGCAATAAGTTTTTCTACATTTGTAGGGTTATTCTTTGGTATTTATCCAGCTAAGAAAGCTGCAAATTTGGATCCTATAGTAGCTCTTAGGAAGGAATAGTGACTTATATAAAAACACTGACCTTATAGGTCAGTTTTTGTTTAAATATGAAATTAGGGGGCCTTGGTCGATACTGCGTAATGTATCGACCAAGGTGTCGTGGGCGGGCCTGGGAGGTATCGAACCTCCGGCCGCAGAAAATCCCCCAGGCAATAAAGGAAATTCCGCCGCTCTGCCAGCTGAGCTACAGGCCCACAAAAAAGACTCGAGAGGGTGTTCGTGCCGAAGCACGCAATCTACAACCTACTACTACTGAACTCGAGACGTACTTCGAAGTACAAAGTAGGTTTTCGATATCTGAAGGGTCCGCGAGGGGATGGGGCACCTTCATGAGAGCATATCCCTCAAGAGCCTTTGTTGCGTATCGCAGTAGTGGAATCGTGTCCTATCCGCCGTCTTTTCCTATATCACCGCAAGTAGTGTATGGATATGATTGGCGGTTATGTACACTCTACTACGAGACTATCGTGATGATTAAACATTATTTTTGTAATATTGTCAATGGCACTTAGTCACAGTATGATTGCGCTATATAGGTAAATTTGATATTATATATCTATATGTTAGAAATTATTTGGAACGATTTTCTGTATAAGCCGTTGTTTAACGCGCTTATTTGGCTATATAATAATTGGGCTGACCAAAATCTTGGATGGGCTATTGTTTACCTGACCATTGGATTGCGTTTATTTCTTCTTCCATTTACTATCATTGGGGAAAAAAATAAAATAAAGAACATCGGTGTTATAGATGAGATGAAACGCATAGACAAGGAGTATCACAATGATGAGGTTCTCAAAAAAGAAGAATTACGAAAAGTCATTAAAAAACGTAAAATTAAACCTTGGACAACTATTGTTACACTTGGTGTTCAATTGCTCGTATTGGTATTGTTGTATCAGGTATTTATACAGGGGATTACTGGCGAGCGTATTTTGAAAGTGCTTTATGATGGTATAAATTTTCCAGGAAGCATCAATACTATGTTTTTTGGGTTTGATCTAGGGGCAACTCATGATATAGTGTGGTCAGGCGCAGTAGGATTATTCTTATTATTAGAAATATACCTTGATTATAAGGATAGAAAACCAACAATATCTCAATCTGACCTATTTTATTTCATATTATTTCCATTGGCGTCCTTCCTTGTTCTATGGTGGCTTCCTATGGTAAAGTCAGTGTTCATCTTGACATCTTTGATATTTTCTGCTATAGTCCACCAGTTTATAAAACTATTATTTAAATCTGCGAAAGCAGTAAAAAAAGCTTAACCTAGCACAATATGGCTGGAGATTCACTCGATAAACTCATGTATTCATTTGTCATGGAGGACGTCCTCAAGGGCTTATTTATATATGTTCCACCTGGATATGTGGCATGTGTATATGATCTTGGTCGTGGAGTTTTGAAAAAAGTATTGACCCCAGGTCTTCATTTCAAGATTCCTTTTTGGCAAAAAGCCAAATTATTCAATACTCAGACACTTGAGTATGGTATTAGTCGTGATTTTAACCCAGAAAACCTAAAAGCAATGGGTGATGTGCCAATCGCTGCAGTTACGAAAGATAGCAAGCGTATTGCAGTAGAGGGAACAGTGCTTTTGCGTCTAGATATTCATCAGATCCCGCATATTTGGCAAACTATTGGTGAAGATTTCGTAGAAAAGATTATTCGTCCTACAATCCGTAGTCGAATGAGAATGGTTGCAAGTAGGTTTGATCAAGAAGAGATTGTTGGTGCAAAGCGTGATTCTATGGAGACAGAGCTTAAAAATGAGTTAGAGCGTATATTTTATCCACGTGGTATCTATATAGAAAATATTCTTCTTAGTGAGATTGGTAACGTTTCAGAGTTCAAGCGTGTAGCAAAGGTTCCAGAGGGAGAAGAGGAAAAGACTTAAGATTTAAGACATAAAACTTAAGATCCACCATCTTGTATGGTGGGTTTTTTTATCCACAAACATTATCATTTGACATGGTAGAGTGATAATGATAGAATTATCACTGTAATCATGAGAGTGACAATATGCTCGAAACGAGAAAAGAGAAAATTTTAGGTCTTATTGTAGACAGTTATACACAAAATGCAGAGCCTGTAGGCTCTAAATTTTTGGTAGAAGAATGTGGTCTAGAAGTGAGCGGAGCTACTGTACGAAATGAAATGCGAGATCTAGAAGAGCAGGGATATCTCACACATCCTCATACATCATCTGGACGTATGCCGACAGAAATAGGGTATCAGTATTATGTCGAGCATATAATGAAACCAAAATCACTCCCAAAGAAAGTGCAGCAAGAATTAGAGTCTGCTTTGGATAGTGATAGAAAACAATATTTAAAAACAATTGCAAAGTATATTGCAGAAAAATCACAAAGCGCAGTTATTGTTGCATTTGACGAAGATTCTCTGTATTACACAGGTATGAGTAATTTATTTTCTCAGCCAGAATTTCGTGATTATGCGTATACAGTAAGTGTCTCAACAATTTTTGATCAAGTTGAGGATAGAATTGAATCTGTTTTTGAACTATTGGATAAAGAAAATCCAAAAGTCTTAGTTGGGCAGAACAATCCGTTTGGTAATATGTGTGGTCTCGTTGGTGGAAGACTTGATGAAGGTGCTTTATTTGCAATACTTGGACCTCTTCGTATGGATTATGCGCAAGGTTCTTCATTTATAGATTATTTACAAAAATCTTTATAATACTTATGTCAGATATAAATACATTTGATGAAGCACATCAAAAAAGACGAGCAGAAAAAGACCCAAGTGTAGTCACAGGAGTATTTATTTTCAACAAAGAAGGAAAAATATTATTTGTAAATGCACCAAAATGGAATGGTATGTTGGCTTTGCCTGGTGGCCATGTAGATGTTGGTGAGACATTGGAAGAAAATGCAATACGTGAGATAAAAGAAGAGACAAATCTTGATGTCATAAATATTGAATTTGTGAGAATGATTGAGTTTATACATGACGAAAGATTTGTAAACGGAACAAGGCATTTAATATCATTTGGATACCGTGCAGATTTGGCTGATGAAAATCAAGAGATAATTTTGGACGGAGAAGGAACATCGTATGAATGGCTTACTCCAGAAGAGGTTTTTCAAGATGAACGTGTTGCAAAAGAAAACAGAGATGTAATGAAAGATTTTTTTATTAAAAAAGAAAAAAAGAAAATATTTTCAAAAAAATGTAAAGATTGTGATGATAATTTAAGAGAAGCGGAAGAATACAAATCTGGTTGGCAGCGTGCACAAGCAGATTATAAAAATTTACAAAAAGAAATTTTGGATCAGCGTGGAGAGTGGGCTCGTATGAGCGAACAAACTATTTTGGAAGAATTTATTCCTGTATATGATAATTTCAAAAAAGCATTTGCCATGGAACATGGAGAAGAGAATAGTAAGTGGGAGAACTGGGCAAAAGGAGTTGAATATATTATGAAACAGTTTGGAAAGATTCTGGAAGATCACAGTGTCGTAGAAATTCGAACTGAAGGTGAAATGTTTAATCCAGAACTTCATGAAGCTGCAGGAGAAGAAGAAAGCGAAGAAGACGCTGGACGAATACTCCGTGAAGTAGATGGTGGATATAAAATGAAAGATAAAGTTATCAAAGTGGCAAGAGTAATTGTTGCTAAATAATTTGAAATTTACAATTAGAAATTTTAAAACAATTTACAATCATATAATTTTAAATATTAAAACATTAAGACAATTAAAATTGTTTGTAAATTGAAAATTTTAAATTAAAAATTAATCCAAAAAATATGTTACCAAAAATTTACGATCCATTTACTGAAATGGAAAATATGATGAGAAATCTTCCTTCTATAAGGAATAATGCAATACAACAAAGAGGTTTCGTGCCTGCGGTTGACGTGTATGAGACCAAGACTGATGTAATGGTCGAAACATCTCTTGCTGGTATTAATCCAAAAGATGTAGAAGTTAGCGTTGAAAAAAGTGTTTTGACTATACAAGGTGAAAGTAAGAAAGAACGTGAAGTGGAAGAAAAAAATTATTATTGCAAAGAAGTTCGTAGTGGTTCGTTTTATCGTCAGGTTGCGTTACCAGCGCAAGTGATAGAAGATGATGTAATTGCAGAGTTTGAGGATGGTGTTTTGAAAATCACTTGTCCAAAAGCTTCACCTACAGAAGTTAAGAAAGTTAGTGTGAAGGTTGTTAAAAAAGGGAATAAGAAGTAAGAAATAAGGAATAAGATATATAATTACTTAGCATAATAATAAAAACATATGGCATCAATGACATATCCAAACAATAATAGAACTTTTATTCTCACTTGGGAAGGTATGAGTTTCAAAGGTAAAGAAATAGATCTTCTTATTGATGAAAATGGTGAGAAGAAAAAGATCGGATCTATTGTATCAAAAGAAGAACTAGATAATGGAAAAGAGTTTGACCACAATGGTTCAAAAATACATGTACAGTACAAAAAGGTTTTTGCTTTCATAAAAGAATTAAGTTTGGAAGTCGATGGAGTAAAGGTAAAAGGTCAATCATTACAATAAAATAATCAATAAATAAATTTAATAACGAATATACATATGGGAAAAATATTAGGAATCGACTTAGGAACAACTAATTCATGTATGGCTATCACAGAAGGTGGGCAGCCAAAGATTTTAGAAAATAAAGAGGGAAACAGAACAACACCTTCAGTTGTTGCACAAACTAAGACAGGGGAGATGCTTACGGGCCAGCTTGCAAAGCGTCAGGCAGTAACTAATCCTGGAAATACACTTCACTCAATAAAGCGTCTTATTGGACGTAGACCTAGTGACGCTGAAGTTGCAGAGATTAAAAAGCATGCACCATTTGAAATTGTACCAGATGGAGATCGTGTAAAAGTAAAAATGGGAGACAAAGATTATACACCTCAAGAAATTGCAGCCATGGTTTTGCGCAAGCTAAAAGCTGATGCAGAAGAAAAGCTTGGTGAAAAAATTGAAGAAGCAGTAATTACAGTTCCTGCATATTTTGATGATTCACAACGTCAAGCTACTAAGGATGCTGGGGAGATTGCAGGACTTAAGGTTGCTCGTATTATCAACGAACCAACAGCAGCAGCGTTTGCATATGGTTTTGATAAAAAAGACGATCAACAAATTGCAGTTTATGATCTTGGTGGTGGTACATTTGATATTTCAATTCTAGAAATTTCACATGACGATGGAAATTCAACAGTGGAAGTAAGATCTACCAATGGTGATACACATCTTGGTGGTGATGACTTTGATCAAAAAATTATTGAATATATTTTAGAAGAATTCAAGAAGTCAGAAGGTGTAGATCTTAGTTCAGATCCACTTTCACTTCAACGTGTAAAAGACGCTGCTGAGAAAGCAAAGATTGAACTTTCAAGTACTCCAGAGTCAGAAATAAATGAACCATTTATTACCGCTGGAGCAGAAGGTCCAAAACATTTGAACATGAAGATTACTCGCGCTAAATTAGAAGAGCTTGTAACAGAACTTGTAGAAAAGACTATGGTTCCTGTAGAAAAAGCTATTACCGACGCAGGATTTAAGAAAGCTGATATTGATGAAGTTATTCTTGTTGGTGGTATGACACGCATGCCTTTGGTTCAGAAAAAAGTTGAAGAATTCTTTGGTAAGAAACCAAACTCAAGTGTAAACCCAGATGAAGTAGTAGCAACTGGTGCCGCTATTCAAGCCGGACAGCTTCAGGGAGATCTTGGAAAAGATATCTTACTTCTTGATGTAACACCTCTTTCACTTGGATTAGAAACTTTGGGAAGTGTATCTACAAAACTTATTGAACGTAATACTACTATCCCTACAAGTAAGTCACAGGTTTTCTCAACTGCAGCTGACAATCAGCCAAGTGTAGAAATCCATGTGCTTCAAGGTGAACGTGAGATGGCTACTGACAATAAGTCTCTTGGTAGATTTATGTTGGATGGTCTTCCACCAGCACCACGTGGTGTACCACAAGTGGAAGTAACATTTGATATTGACGCTAATGGAATTTTGAATGTTAAGGCAGTGGACAAAGCAACTAACAAAGAACAATCAATTCGTATTGAAGCGTCTAGTGGTCTTTCTGATGATGAGATTGATAAGATGAAAAAAGAAGGTGAAGTTCATGCAGAAGAAGACAAGAAAAAGCGTGAGATGATTGATATCAAAAATACTGCTGACACTATGATCTATACTACTGAGAAAATGATGAAAGATGTAGAAGAGAAAAAGATTGAAATTACAGAGGAAGAAAAGAAAAAAGTAGAAGAAGGCGTCGAAGCTCTTAAAAAAGCTTTGGAATCCGAAGATATGGAAGAGATTAAAAAAGTATCTGAAGAACTTACTACATCTGCTCAAGCTATTGGTATGAAAATGTACCAAAAAGAACAAGAAGACCAAAAAGCAGCCGCTGGGGAAAATCCTGAAGCAGGAGCACCTGGAGAAGAGAAAAAGCCAGATGAGGGCGAAAGCGTTGAAGGAGAAGTAGTGGATGGTGACGAGAAAAGTTCTTAGTTCTTAGTTCAGAGTTCATAGGGGGGCGGAGGTAATCTTCGCCTCTCTATGGTATAATGTAATAGTTGAAAAGTTCTTAAAGTTTAAAAGCTCATAAAGAACTTAATATGTAGTAACTTTTTAACTTTATAAACTTTATAACTTTTAACTTAATCTCTATGCGTCTTTTCTTTAGTCAAAAACGTGAACATGCACGTCGTCATCGCATGTGGGTACTTCTTATTGGGCTACTCATGTTATTTGCTTTGACTTCCATCATCTCATTACTTTTTGGAATGAGTAGGACTGCTTTACTTATTCTTTTTCCGTTGTTTGCATTTTTTATGCTTATAATGGATTTGGCAATAGAACATCATTAATTTTTTTTGTATGAAAAAAATAGTATTTTTACTTTCTTTTGTTATCCTCCTTGGAGGTTGTACATTATTTTCTGAAGAGGATGGTTCTCAGGAACCTCTTGATTTTAATCCAATGTTCATGAAGGTAGAAAATGCTGGATATATTATAGGTTCTTGGTCGGTTATCGAAGGAGATTATGAAGAAATTATTTTAGAAAAAGACGGTGCTTTTGCCTCTTTTTTACACGAACGACCATTTGATAATGGTACATGGACACTTGTAGAGGGTGTTTTAACATTTAATTCAAAAGTATATTCTGATAGAGTGTTTGATAACGTAGTTATTGAAGAGAATAAAATTATTCTGGAAGGAAAAGAGTTTAGAGAAATCTGGGAGCACGTTGGTGTTGAACCAGAAGAAGATTTAGTAATTGGTGTCTGGACAGAAGATCTGGAGACTGGCGGTATGCGTATTTTTAATATAGAATCAGATTATACATGGCAGATGCAGTCCAAGCGTGATGGGGAATACTCTGTAGAAGAAAAAGGGGAATGGGAATATGGTATAAATGGTCTCACACTTATGACTGAGCAGGCATATATTTATGGAGATTATTATGTACAGGTTGTAGATTCAGAAACACTCGAACTTACAAATTTAAACAATGACTCAGTAATCATTTGGAAACAGGTGACACAGTAATTATAAATAACATGGGAAAAGATTATTACAAGATTTTAGGTGCTGAAAAAAATTCCAGTGCAGACGAACTCAAAAAAGCATTTCGTAAACTCGCACACAAATACCATCCAGATAAAAAGGATGGAGATGAAAAAAAGTTTAAAGAAATAAACGAAGCCTATCAAGTCTTAGGGGACGAAAGTAAGCGTAAACAGTACGATCAATTTGGTGCTGATTTTGCGCAACAAGGTGGATTTGGTGGTGGAATGAATTGGGACGACTTTATGAACGCTACTCGTGGCGGAGGCGGAGGTTTCCAAGGTGGTGGATTTGGTGGTGGAATTGATCTAGGAGATTTGTTTGGAGACATGTTTGGATTTGGTGGCGGACGTACAAGAGGTCGTGGTCAAACCCGTGGAAATGATGTACAGATTGATGTGCAACTAGAATTTCGAGAATCAGTGTTTGGAGTAGAGCGTGAGATTAAACTTACCAAAAATAATGCATGTGATATCTGTAAGGGTTCTGGTGCCGAGCCTGGTGCAAAAACTAAGAAATGTGATGATTGTAATGGGCAAGGACAAGTTCGTCATGTGCAGCAAACTATGCTTGGTGCAATTCAACAAGTTGTGGCATGTTCCAAATGCCAAGGTACAGGACAAGTGCCAGAAAAGATGTGTAAACATTGTGGAGGAGATGGTACTGTACGGAGTGAATCAAATTACAAAGTAGAAATTCCAGCCGGTATTTCAGAAGGAGAATCCATTAGACTTTCTGGTAAAGGTGAAAATGCTGGAGTAGGTAGTGTTCCTGGAGATTTATATGTAAAAATCCATGTGAAGCCTGAGAAGGGATACGAGCGTAGAGGAGATGATATTCATACAGAGACTACTATCTCATATCCACAAGCTGTAATTGGTGACAAAGTAGAGATTGAAACACTTGAGGGAAATAAGAAACTTGTTATTCCTCCGGGCACAGGGTCTCATCAAAAATTTAAGCTTAAAGGACTTGGTGTACCACGCCTACATCATCATGGACGAGGGGATCAGTATGTGAAAGTTATTGTTGACGTACCAAAGAAGGTAAATCGTAAAGTGAAGAAATTATTAGATGAGTTAGGTGATGAATTAAAATAATGGAAATTAGATATTTAAAAACTCCCATAGTGGGAGTTTTTTGTTTTTAGAACAAATCTATTGATTGTCGAGAATTTTATTTACCTCAGCATCAGCCTCTTTGTTTCCTTCACGCAATGTATGTTTGATACTTACTTTTTTGAATTCTTGCATTGCATTCCATGCGAGAACAAATAACTTTTGAAGTGTTGGTTCTTTTACCTTCCAATTACCGTTAAGTTGTTCACATACGAGCTTGCTGTCCACTATAAGTTCAGCCTCTGTGGCACCAAGCTCTTTTGCTTTTTTGAGTCCTGAGACTGCTGCAGAATATTCTGCAAAGTTATTTGTTTGTTCACCAAGATATTCGCCATAGTTGGCAATGGTTTTACCTTGTTCATTTTTTATAACTACACCTGTAGCAGCAGGGCCAGGATTATTTCTAGAGCCACCGTCGGCAAATATTGTTAGTTTCATAGAGTTTGTCATTCTGAACGCAGTGAAGAATCTTTCTTACTTCGTTCGTTTTTTGATAAATGTTTAGTGAATTGAATCAGAATAACTTAAGAGAGATCCTTCAGTCGCTTTAGCTCCCTCAGGATGACAGACGAAGATCTACTATCATCAATTGCAATTCTCGATTTCCATTCCATTCATTTAGATCAATTTCAAATACAAGATCTATTTTATCGCCTTGTTTTAATTCTTCGCACCAATTTGTAGTGCCTCCATTACACATATTCCATCCTATTGCTGTGAGTGTATTGTTTCCATTTTCCAAAAAAATCTTTATATGTTTTCTATCTTTCCCAAGAGGTTGGACATTTTTTATTTCAACATTACGCGCAAGATATCTTGGTTTTTCATTCATCTGTCCAAATGGTTTGAACTTATCTAGTATATCATATAAATCCCAATCAACATCTTCAAGATTAATCTCTGCATCAATATCAAGTGTGGGGGAAAGATCTATGTCTTTTGTTTTTTCTTCAAATTTTTCTATAAGTTTTTGTTTGAAACTCTCGAGTTTTCCATCTTCCAGAGTGAATCCACATGCCATAGGGTGACCACCAAACTTGGTGAATTGCTCTGGTATTTCCTGGAAACATTCTATTACATTAAATCCATCTATACTTCTACCAGATCCAGTAATTTCACCATCATTTTCTGCCATAACAATAGATGGTTTGTAGTATTTTTCTTTGAGCCTGCCTGCAATAAGACCCACAAGGCCAGTAGACCAACCTTTGCCAAGTACAAATAGTATTGGACTGTCTTTTTGATCTGGTTCAATTTGTGTGAGTGAATCTTTTAGAAGTGTCTCAGTCATTTGCTGTCGTTCTTTGTTATTGCTATCAAGTTCACGAGCAAGATTAGCTGCATCTGTATCATTTTGCGCCATCATGAGGTTGTACGCCACATTAGCATGATTTATGCGACCTGCTGCGTTGATACGTGGTGCAATTTGAAACCCAATAGTATGTGCATCAATTTCTCGTTTTTTTGTACCATCTTCTTCAATCAACCCTGACTCAAGGAATAACTTTTGTAATCCAATGCGTTTAGTTCTGTTTAACACAATGAGACCATATTTGGTAAGTGTACGTGATTCACCAACTAGTGGCACCATGTCAGCCACACTTGCGATTGCCACCATGTCGAGCATCCATTTTTCAAATTGTTCATGAGTTTGTCCATTTGAAAGAGTTTCATTTTTTTCTTTATGTTTTTGTAAAATTCCTTGCATGAGTTTGAACGCCACAGCTCCACCAGCTAATGTTTTGCATGGATAATTAGCATCTACTGTTGGATGAATAATTGCAAAGGCTTTTGGGGGTTTTTCAGGCACTGAGTGATGGTCTGTGATAATTACGTCAATTCCTAGTTTTGTAGCTAATTTTACTTCTTCTACATTACTAATTCCACAATCACATGTAATAATAAGATTGGTTTTTTCATCAGATAATTTTTGAATAGTATTTGTGTTCAAACCATATCCATCAGTTTCTCGGTGGGGGAGGAATATATCATTATTTTCAGATCCAATTGCCTTTAGTGTTGAAACAAGTATTGTTGAGGCTGTAACTCCGTCAGCATCATAATCTCCGTGCACAACGATCTTTTCTTTTTTTTCTACAGCTTTGAAAATACGTTTTATTGTTTTTTCCATGTCTTTGAAAAGAAATGGATCGTGCACATCTTTTGAGTAGTCGGGATTCAAGAATTCATCAATTTCTTTTTGTGTTTTTATATTTCTATGATATAGCAAAGAAGCTACCGTACGCGGTAGCTCAGGAAATTCTTCAAAAAAAGATTGTGGTGGGTCAGATAAGACCTTCCATTTTTTTAACATTGATTCCACAGATTAAAAAATGATTTCACTGATTATAACTTTGTTTCCCAAAGAACTTTACGACATGTACAATGATCACCGAGATGACATATAGCAATTCTGTTGGCAATAAATTTCTTTGGTAGATCGTTATACTTAGGCTTATCACATCCTTTGAGTGTGATGTGTGGCCAATATTTTTCAAGGCTTGATCCAGTAATATAGTTATCAACCCAAAAGAATGTTTTTTTATTTATTTCCTCGTCTTTGTTTTTAAAATACATTTTCTCAGTTGTGTTTTCTGGGTGATATTCACTTAATTCCGTCACGAATGTTTCGTGTAACTTTTTTAAATAGTTAGTATTTTAAATTTGTAAAAAATATGATGAATATCCAACTGGACGTGTTATTTTTGTTAGATCTTCAAGCGATGTTTCGATTGGTTTGAAATCTTTTATAACATCTTCTATTTTGGTATAAAGATTTTCAAGTTGATTTTCTTCAATTGTTCCAAAAAATAATGAGATATGTGGCAAGTTGCCTGTGTTATTTAGTGGAGGACTACCAGAGCTATCTCTGTATGTATTGCATAGGTCTACACAAATATCCATTACGTCATCAGGAGGTAAGAGTGCTATAGCTATGGCAATTTTGGACATACTAGTAGAAAGCTGGCATGATAGTGAAGAAGACCATAGCAAAGATTGCAATGATACCAATCACTGTCCATATTTTCTTAATGATTTTTGAGTTGTACATATAACATTGATTATACTGATTTAACTTTGGATTTCACAGATTGTGTAAACATGATCAATGAAATCCAAAATAATCTGTGAAATCAATGTTAACGTTTAAGAACAGCCAAATATGCTTCTGGTGGAATATTTACTTTTCCTTTACCCATAGCCATCATTTTCTTTTTACCTTTCTTTTGTTTTTCGAGAACTTTTCGTTTACGTGTGACATCTCCACCATATAATCCTGCAGTAACATCTTTCCTCATGGCAGATATTCGTTCACCAGCAATTACTTTGCCGCCAATACATGCTTGAAGTTTTATTACGAACTGCTGTCTAGGTAGTGTATCTTTTAGAGAATTTATAATTTTTTTACCAATTTTAAATGCTCCATCACGCCAGACAAGAGTTGATAGTGCCTCTACTGATTCATCAGCTATTAAAATATCGAGCTTTACAACATCAGTTTTTTGATAATTTTTAAAGTCATAATTAAGAGAGCCATATCCACTTGTTACTGTTTTCAATTTATCATAAAAATCAGTAATCAGAGATGCAAGTGGTATTTCATAATGTAGCATTGCTCGCTGATTTGAACCAGCACTTAAATATTCAGTATTCATATAGATTCCTTTTCTATCAGATATAAGACTCATTATATTTCCAATATATTCTTCAGGTGTAATTATATCCATAATCATCCATGGTTCTTCAATATGTTCAATTTGCTGCACCTCTGGTAAGTCTTGCGGACTCTTTACAATAATATCTTTCCCATTTGTCTGAAATACATGATAAGCAACACTTGGAACAGTCGCAACAATATGGAGTCCGAATTCACGTCGTAAACGCTCTTGGAAAATTTCTAAATGCAACATTCCAAGAAAGCCACACCTAAAACCAAAACCTAGGGCTTGGGAATGTTCTGGTTCATAAAACAGTGCCGAGTCATTGAGCTTCAATTTATCCATCGCATCGCGCAAAGCATTGTAGTCGTCTCCTTCTTGCGGGAAGATTCCAGCAAACACCATTGGTTTTACTTCTTTATATCCGTCTAATGGTTTTTCTGCTTGGTTTTTTTCAAGAGTAACTGTATCACCAACACGGACATCTCCTAACTCTTTGAGACCACTTACAATGTAACCAATTTGTCCATTTTCAAGTATTCCATCTGAAATTAATTTAGGTGAATGGTGTCCTATGTCGAGTATTTCAGCAGTTCGTTTTGTCTTCATGAATTTTATTTGATCACCTTTTTTGAATTCACCACTCATTACACGAACTGATGCTACTACGCCACGATAATCATCATAAAAAGAATCAAAGATAAGTGCACGTGGATTTTCATGGTCTTCTATTGGTGGTGACGGTACTTCTTCTATTACGCGTTCAAGTATTTTTTCTACACCTTCTCCAGTCTTTGCTGAACAACTTAGGATGTCTTCTTTTTTACATCCTATGAGGTGGATAATTTCCGCACTTACTTTTTCTACATCGGCATTTGGTAAGTCAATTTTATTGAGTACTGGAATAATTTTTAAATTTTGATCAAGAGCAAGGTATAAGTTACCAATAGTTTGTGCTTGTACACCTTGTGTTGCGTCAACTAGAAGAATTGCACCTTCTACTGCTGCGAGTGACCTGGAAACTTCGTATGTGAAATCTACATGTCCTGGAGTGTCAATCAGGTTTAGAGTGTGTTCTTTGTATTCCATACGTACTGGCTGCAATTTGATAGTGATACCACGTTCTTGTTCGAGCTCCATAGTATCGAGAATCTGAGTGGACATCTTTCTCTTTTCAATAGTTCCAGTCAATTCCAAAAATCGATCAGCCAGGGTAGATTTCCCGTGATCAATATGCGCGATAATACAGAAGTTTTTTATGTTTTTCATATGTTGTCAGCCTCGTTTACTTCTCCTTGAATATTGCGTAGTTTAAGCCATCTTTTTTTAAGGCTTTCGTGAAAGAGCCTCATTTCTTTGAGCTTAAGCTGGTTACAAATAAATCCATACACTAGAAGACCAATTGTACCAGATAGACCACCTTGTATCAAGATGCCCCAGAATTTTTGCATGTCTACGATTTGGGCAATAGGATACTTGAGAAGTTGGATGCTTAGTGCCATAAAAAATGCTGCAATTGAAATCTTTAGGAGCGTCATAATAACTTTTGTCTCATGCAGTGTACCAAGTTTGAGATGCAAGAAAATCCAGAGTAGGGCCATTTGTAAAATCATGCTAAATGAGTAACCTGCAACCAATCCGGTAATACCAAATATGTTTGATAAATAAATTGCTGCAATAACATTTGTACCAGCCGAAACAAGACCTATGATAAATGGTGTCCAAGTATTTTGCAGAGCATAGAAGCTTCGTGCAAGAAGTGGTATCAAACTCTGGGCAAATAAAGATATTGAGAAAAAGGCAAGTGCGTTCGCAGTAAGAATAGTTGCGTTCCAATCAAATTCACCAGTACCAAGTACGATACGAACTATTTGTGCTCTGAGTAATAAAAAGATAATAGTAAGAGGAATTATTAGAAATAAAATTTGTCTTGTTGTGTCAGAGATACTTTTACTCATCTTTTTCTTATTTCCTTTTGCTGCGAGTCGAGCGAGAGTAGGGAATATGGCAATACCAAATGAAACACCAACAATACCAGATGGTACGGATTGTAAATTGTCAGCAAAACTAAATATTGCGATACTGCCAGATGCGAGTGTGGATGCAATAATAGTAATTACCAAAAAATTTATTTGTCGTGTAGCCATACCAAGTGTTCTTGGGATCATGAGTGCTCCAATTTTTCGTACGTATTTATCTTTCCAAAGAAAAAGTGCTTGATATTTAAATCCATTTTGTATAAGTGAGGGAATTTGAATGAGGAGATGAAATAAAGCTCCAAGTATTACTCCGTATGCAAGACCTGCTACTCCAAACATTGGTACAAATATTGTGATACCAAGTATGATACCAAGGTTATACATGATTGGTGTGAGCGAATAGACTAGGAATGCTCTGAAACTTTGTAATACACCACTTATCACACTGCTAATACCAAGTAGTATCGGACTGAGAAACATGATGCGTGTTAGCATGATAGTCATCTCAAATTTTTCTCCTTCAAATCCTGGTACAAGTAAGTGCATTAGGTTTGGTGTAAATACCATGAGGATTCCACATGTGACAACAAGTAGAATTCCCAAAATATTTATAACTGCATTTGTAACACGCCATGCTTGTTTTTTGTCTTTGGTAAGTAATTCTACAAAGATAGGTATGAAACCTGCCGAGAGCGCACCAACTATGAGAAGATTGTATACAAGGTCGGGAATTTTAAACGCAGCATAATATGCATCCATCACATCACCCGCACCAAAATGGTGCGCAAAAAGCCTATCACGTACCATGCCTATGATCCTACTTATAAAAGACGCAGCACCTATTATTATTGCTGCGCCAGTAATGGTGTGAGATTGTCTATTTAATAATTTTTTAATCATGCTGTAAAAAGAAAATGGAAACTATAAATTTGAAATTAGGGGTTTTGTTTACGGGAGTATTGAGATTTTATTAGTCCATTTGTTTTAATATGTATGTCTTTTTTTATATTTTTTAAATTATTTTGTTCTTCTTTTGTGATAATATCTCGTTCGAGTAACAATTCAACCCAGTGGTTTGCTTCAAGTAGAGAGGCTCTTGAATTATAATAAAATTTTATTTTATCTAAATAATGATATCGCCCATACCCTTCGGCCAGGTTTGCCCCAACTGAATCAGCAGATCTAATAAATTGATCACCTATGACTTTTTTAGTTTGCCAATTCATCTTTATGTAGACTTCCCAACTTCTCTTACTATATTCTCGTGTTAATTTATATGCTTCTAAATCCTCTAGTTTGAAATATTCTTTCGCCATAAGGGTCAAGTTATTTATTAACTCACACCCCAATTTCTAATTTCAATTTTCAAATTTCCGTTGTTTACAACCACTTCTTCTTTTTCATTATAAAAATCACAAGCAATATAAATACGGTTAATCCGCCAAATAATGCCCATACAAATTTTGGATCCTGAGCATAGGGGAGCTCTATGATATTCATACCGTATATTCCAGAAAGTAATGTAAGCGGGAGCAAGGCAGCAGACATTACAGTAAGTGCCCCAATTACCTTATTTGTTTTTTGGTTAATCAGAGATTCAACCGTAAGATGTAATCCCTCAATTGTTTCTTTGTATGAATCAGCAATTACCCAGAGTTTGTCTAGATAATCTTTTACATCATCAAAGTAAATACTCATACTTTCATCCATGAATGTTTTTCTTGTATGTGAAAGTGTTGATACGAGGTATCTTTGTGGATCTAGAATTCTACGGAAACTCAAAACATTTCGTCTGTGTAGCGCTAGCTGTCTGATCGCGTGCAAATCTTGTTCTCCTGCAAAAATTTCATTTTCAATTCCAGAAATTTGTTTACCAATATTACTAAGCGTTGGTCGGGTTTGTCCATATAGAGATTCAAGTAATTTGTATAGTAAATATCCAGAACTTTTATTCATCCAATCCGCTTTTATTTTTCTATTGTTCATACAACGATAAAAGAAATTCTTTATTTCTTTGTTCTTGCCATGTTGAATAGTTATCACGTAGTTGTCTCCCACAAACATATCTACCTCGTGAGGTACAATTTTTTTACTAGAAGATTTCCACTGAGGAAAGTGGAGTACTAAAAAGAGATATGTTTTATAAGCATCTAGCTTTGGGTTTTGGCTCTCACTTTGGATATCTTCAAGATCGAGGTGGTGAAACTTAAAATTCTTTTTTAAGTAATCAATTGATTCCTCGTTGACCTTGCTAATATTTACCCAGGTGAGATCTCCCTGTTTGATTTCTTTGACAGACATAAAATATAGATTAGTAACTAGTAACTAGTAACTAGTAACTAGTTTTTACTTTCTAGTTACTAATTATTGATTACCAGTTATTATTCAATTGGTATATTTACTTTGAAAGAAACATAGTCATTTTTTGTTGTGCTTGGATCATCCATCGTATATAGAACTCCATCTATGTTTTCTTTTGTAAAAGTGAATTGTATAATATTTTTGTTTTTGCTATATGTACTAATTTCAAAATCATTTTTTCCAAGTTCTGTTTCATAATATTCGAGAATAAAATCTTGGTCTGCAGACAAGTCAAGCCATTCTATTTCAAATGCATCTCTTTGGTCAGTAATTGGGTTTGTCATGAATGCAATAAATTTTTCCCAATTTGTCATGCCTCTGGTTGTGACTGTTTGTGGAATATATTTGAATTCCTTATCAAGATATACTACAAATGGAGACAAGATAAGCTTTGGTAGGTAAGCTGCCAATTCTACACGTTTGCTGCGTTCTTTGCCGGATGTCTGTGTGATGCGTTCAACATTGCTTTCATCATATACAGGGATAACACTAGTGAATTCCTCTGGCAAATCCTTGATTTCTTTTGTGCGTGGACCTATGGCAAATCGCAACAATAATAGAGATATAACAAACAAAACGGCAAAGCAACCGCATCCAGTGACACAGGTTCTTTTGACGCATGACCTTTTCTTGTTGAGCTCCTCGATTGGGGGCTCTTTTATTACTATTTTATCTATTTCTTGACGCATATTTTATAAGGATATAATAGCAGAAATAGAGTTATTTGTACAGGTATTAGCTTGGTTTCACCAGGTATCTATGATAAGATAAAAGAAATTGGGAAATAGAAAATAGAAATTAGGTTTTTTAAGAAATATATTAATATAATCCCTAATTTCTATTTTCCAATTTCTAATTTTATTTTTTTATGCATATACAATTTTGTGGAGCAGACAGAGAGGTTACAGGATCTTGTCATCTATTTGATACAGGAAAAAAGAAGATTCTTGTTGATTGTGGAATGTTTCAAGGGTCTAGTTTTAGTGAGAAAAAAAATCATGATGATTTTCCATTTGATGCAAAGGAAGTCGATGTGCTCTTGGTGACACATGCGCATCTTGATCATGTGGGTAGAATACCAAAGCTTATCAAAGATGGTTTTCAGGGTAAAATCTATATGACGAAGGGTACATGTGAGTTGGCACCTCTTATTTGGAAAGATGCTTATTACATCATGGAGTATAATAATCGTAAGTTTGGAAATCCTATTTTGTTTAGTGAGCAGGATGTTGCTGTTGCAGAATCATATTGTAAAGGAATTGATTATAATGAAAATGTTGATTTGGGGGAAGATATTATCGCGGTTTTTAAGGAAGCAGGTCATATTTTTGGTGCAGCATTTATTGAGGTTGCTGCAGATGGAAAAAAGATTTGTTTTTCAGGAGATATTGGCAATGAAGACGTGCCAATTCTCAAAGATACTCAAAACATGAGCGATGATGTAGATATACTTTTATGTGAATCGACTTATGGAAATCGCGTGCATGAAAGTGTTGATGTACGTAGGGATATTATTTTGAATCTTATAAAAGAAGGGGCAAAAAAAGGTGGAACTATTATGGTACCTGCTTTTTCATTGGAAAGAACTCAAGAATTTTTGTATGAGTTAAATAAATTGAGTGAATATGATGAGACACTTCCAAATATTCCTATTTTTCTTGATAGTCCCTTGGCAATAAAAGCAACAAAGGTATATAAAAAATATCCAGAATATTATGATGTGGAGGCTGCAAAGTTGCATGGAGCAGGGGATGATTTTCTAGATTTTCCACAACTTCAGTTGACCTACTCTAAGAGAGAATCACAAAAAATAAATCATATACCAGGACCAAAAATGGTGATCGCAGGTGCCGGAATGATGAATGGTGGTAGAATTTTACATCATGCAATTAGATATTTATCTGATTCTAATTCCACACTTATAATTGTAGGTTATCAGGCAAATGGTACTCTTGGTCGTAAATTATATGAAGGATCAAAGCATGTGAAGGTAATGAGAGACGAAATAGATGTTCATTGTACTGTAAAGGCAATAGGTGCTTTGTCTGCTCATGGGGATCAAAAAAAATTACTTAAGTGGGTTGGTACTGGGAAGAAAAATCTAAAGGAAGTATATTGTATACATGGTGAACCTGTCGCAGCGACTGAATTGGCACATAGGATCAAAGATCAATATAAGGTAGATACATTTGTTCCAGGATATAAAGAGATTGTGGAAATATGAGGTTGGAAATTAGAAATTTGAAATTAGAAATTGGGATAATGCTTTTTGCTTTATTATTTTTTGTACCTGTCATTGTTTGTGCAGAAGCTCTGGATACTGATGGAGATGGGCTTAGTGATGAGGATGAGCAAATGTATTATACAGATATTAATAATCCAGATACTGATGGAGATGGGTACCCTGATGGGTTAGAAGTAAAAAATGGTTATTCACCACACAAAGGTCCTGGTGTGCAGATGCATCAAAATGATTATGATGGTGATGGACTCGGTGATTGGCTGGAAATATGGTTTAAGTCAGATATTGGAAAAATTGATACAGATGGAGATGGGCACAATGATTTTGATGAAGTCATGCGTGGGTTTAGTCCATCAGAAAAAGATGGAGAAAAAAAGTTTAGACGTTGGATTGAAGTGGATCGCTCAAGACAAAG
Source organism: Candidatus Parcubacteria bacterium (assembly GCA_018646705.1). Taxonomy (GTDB): domain Bacteria; phylum Patescibacteriota; class Patescibacteriia; order Magasanikbacterales; family UBA922; genus BM521. The sequence goes on from JABGUG010000011.1 coordinate 22,862, forward strand.
ACTTTATTATTTTGTAAACAAAATTAAACTTTTGAATTTGGCTGTTTCAACGGGCAATCCATGGACAGAAACCCCAAAAGGGGATTTTGAAATCACAAAAATGATTCCGGAAAAAAGTTATGTTGGTGCTGATTATAATTTGAAAGGTGTAAAGTGGAATATGTTATTTAATACGGGTGGTTATTATATTCACGGTACATATTGGCACAATGATTTTGGCATTCGAACACATTCCCATGGTTGTGTAAATCTCTCAACACAAGACGCTGGTCTTTTATATAAATATATGGATATTGGCGTGCCTATACGTATATATGGCGATACTCCGAAGAATAGGGCGGTGGAAAGTTAAAAATAAAGATTAAGGAGTAGAAATTAACGAATAAGAAACTCACATGTGTGAGTTTTTTAATTTTCATCAACACTTGATTTTGAGAATATAGCATGTTATATTCTTATTGTCTTTTAGCCAAATTATGCCAAAATTCAAATTGAAATCAAAATTTAAACCAGCAGGTTCTCAACCAGGCGCTATCAAGGGTCTAATTTCTGGTTTAGATGGCGGTATGGATAATCAAACTCTTCTTGGTGTAACTGGGTCTGGAAAGACATTTACTATTGCCAATGTGATTGAGAAAGTTCAGATGCCAACACTTGTGATTGCTCACAATAAAACTCTGGCAGCACAACTTTGTAATGAATTTCGTGAATTTTTCCCTGACAATGCGGTAGAATATTTTGTATCATATTATGATTATTATCAGCCAGAGGCATACATGCCAGGTAGTGATACATATATAGAAAAGGAGGCTCAGATAAATGAAGAAATTGATAGACTTCGTCATGCCTGTACACAAGCATTGCTTTCACGAAAAGATGTCATAATTGTTGCATCAGTTTCTGCAATTTACAATTTGGGAAATCCTCTTGATTATGAAAAAGCCGTAATTCATTTACGACGTGGTGAAAAACTTGATCGTCGTGGCATGATGGAACAATTGGTAAAAATGCAATATGAGCGTACAAATCTAGATCTTAAACGGGGGCAATTTCGTATGCGTGGGCAAGTTTTTGAAATTATGCCTGTAAACGAGGAGAGGATTTATCGTTTTGAAGTAGGAAAATATATTAATCTTATAGAACTTGTAGATCCAGTGACGAGAAAAGTAAAAAATGAAATTGAAGATGCCTGGTTTTTTCCTGCAAAACATTATGTTGTGTCAGAAGATGAAAAAGAAGAAGCATTTGGTACTATCCAAAAAGAATTGAAAGAACGACTTGAATATTTTAAAAAAGAGGGTAAGGTTCTTGAATATGAACGTTTGAAACGCAAAACTAAATATGATCTCGAGATGATAAAAAATATCGGATATTGTAGTGGAATAGAAAATTATTCACGACATTTTGATAAGAGAGAAGAGGGTGAGGCAGCTTTTACATTGTTGGATTATTTCAAATGGGGTACAGATGGTGAAGAGCGAGGAAAAGGAAAATTTTTGACGATAATTGATGAATCACATGTGACTCTTCCACAGATTAGAGGAATGTTCAATGGGGATAGGGCGCGAAAAGATACTCTTATAGAGCATGGATTTAGATTGCCAAGCGCCAGAGACAATAGACCTCTTAAATTTGATGAGTTTACGGCACGTGTTGGTCAGACGGTTTTTTTGTCAGCTACTCCTGCAGATTATGAATATAATAATAGCGACAAAATAGTAGAACAAATTGTACGACCAACTGGTCTCGTGGATCCAGAAATTATTGTACGTCCTGTAACAGAAAGAAAAGGGAAAAATATTTCTCAGGTAGAGGATGTTATAGAAAGGATCAAGAATAGAATAGAGAAGGGTGAGAGAACTCTTGTCACAACACTTACCAAAAAAATGGCAGAAGATCTGACAGATTATCTCAAAGATCAAAAAATTAAAGTACAATATCTACATAGTGGTGTTAGTACTATTGAGAGAATTGAAGTTATTGCAAAATTAAGAAAAGGGGAGACAGATGTAATTGTTGGTGTGAATCTTTTGCGCGAAGGTCTGGATATTCCAGAAGTTTCTTTTGTGGCAATTCTTGATGCAGACAAAGAAGGTTTTCTTCGCAATGAAACAAGTCTTATTCAGACAATTGGTCGTGCAGCACGTAATGTAAATGGTCAGGTGGTAATGTACGCTGACACCATAACAAAATCTATTGAAAAGGCTATCAGCGAGACAACACGTCGTCGTGATATTCAGCTTGCGTATAATAAAAAACATGGCATCACACCAAAGACTATTGAAAAGAGTATTCGAAATATTCTTGAAGAATTTGGTATTTCTGCATCAAAAGCAAAGACGAGTAAAGGTGGTAAGCGTCGTGAACAATTGCTTAAGCTTGATTTGTCTGGAGATGGACGTCCAATGGAAGAAATTATAAAAGATAAAGAAACGCAGATGAAAGATGCAGCAAAAAAATTAGAGTTTGAACTAGCAGCAATTTTGAGAGACGAATTAAGAGAACTTAAATTACAGAATAAAAAATAATATGAAGAAATTTTTAAAATTTATTTTTTTAGCATTTTTCCTTTTTGGAATATTTCTTTTTGGTGCTTTGTTTAGGTCTCAAACTTTGTTTACAGAATATACATCTAAAATTTACTCTGATATTGTAGATGTTCCGATTTCAGATGTCGCATTAGTTTTTGGAGCAGGGGTTCGCCCTGATGGGAGTTTGACGGATACATTGCGCGATCGTGTATTGACTTCTATAGAGTTGTACGATGATGGAAAAGTAAAAAAAATACTTATGACAGGTGATAATGGTAGAAAAGAATATGATGAGGTTACTGCTATGAAGGAGTTTGCTATAGAGTATGGTATTTCTGAAGAAGATATAGTTCTTGATTACGCAGGGTTTCGAACATATGATAGTTGTTATAGGGCTCGTGATATATTTGGATTAGATAAATATAAGGTTATAGCTGTATCTCAAGAGTTTCATTTATCAAGAATTTTGTATACATGTAATAATTTTGATATAAATGCGTCGGGTTATATTGCAGACAAAAATACGTATGTATACGCACAACTTTGGCAAGGTAGAGAATTTTTGGCACGATTTAAAGCATGGATGGATATAGAGATATTTAGGCTGAAACCGAAGTTTCTTGGTAAGCAAGAATGTATATTTGAATGTTAAATAAAAAACTGCACATAGGTGCAGTTTTTTCTTGCTTTTTAATCTTTATTCCTCAGTACTTGTTGTAGTATCATCATCCTGATCTATATCATTGGACACATCTTCATCATCTGAAGTAGCATCAGCATCTTCCACTTCAGAATCTGTTGAAGTATCATCATCTGGTGTATCTTCTACTTCAGTTTCTGTTTCTACTGTTTCATCTTCTACCTCCACCTCATCTTCTATCGCAGCTTCTTCTACAGCCGGAGACCCAGGTATTTCAACTTCCACATCATTACTATAGATATCGCATTTTTCACCTACAACTGCACAAACACGAAAGTGAGCTTTTCCAGCTGGTAGACCGGACCATGATTTCTCTCTATATGTTTTGCTTCGTTCAAACCACCAAGTGCTTGGATATGTTGGGTTTGCATCTTTTCCATATACAATACGCCAACCTTCTGCTACATCATCTAGTGTTTTACTGATTTGCCATTCGAAGTTTACTGTATTTTTCCCTGCTACTTGAGCGCTGAGTTCAATATCTCCGCTACCAAGTACGTCATTTGTTGTTGCAGTAATTGGGGTCTCAGATACGTCTGTATCTGCTGATTTACTCTGTGTTTCATCTTGCAAGTCAGTATCTGCACAGCCAGCTCCGAGAACGAGCATAAGTGCGAGAGATGCAAGAAGTATACTAAATTTTTTCATAGTTTCTCCTTAAGAATAATAACATAATGTAGAATAGCGCATTTTTGCATTTTGAGCAAGGCTTTTACACAGATTGACAAACCATACCTGAGTGGTATACAATTAGAACGTTCTTTAATTTTATATAACTTATACGCAACCCCTACTCGGGGCTTTTTGGCGTTTATATCCAAGATATGCAAGAAAAAATAGTCATACGTGGTGCACGCGAGCACAATTTGAAAAATATCAATCTCGAACTTCCACGAAATAAGATGATCGTGTTTACCGGACTTTCAGGATCGGGAAAATCGAGTCTTGCTTTTGATACTATATTTGCAGAGGGACAACGTAGATATATTGAGAGTTTGTCAGCATATGCACGGCAGTTTCTTGGCGGTATGACAAAGCCAGACGTAGATGAGATCGAAGGATTAAGTCCAGCAATTTCAATTGACCAAAAGGCTCACAGTGCTAATCCACGTTCAACTGTCGCAACAATTACAGAAGTATATGATTATTTACGTGTTCTTTTTGCACGTACTGGCGAACCATATTGTCCGATTTGTGGGACAAAGATTGAGAAGATGACGACAGATGAGATTCAGGAGAAAATAGTTGAAAGTTTAAAAGTCCATAAAGTTAAAAAGAATAACGAATTGTTAGTTTTATCACCTATTGTTCGTGGGCGCAAAGGTGAGTATTACCAAATGTTATATGACATGTATAATTCTGGATATTTGGAAGTGCGTGTAGATGGGAAAATCAGAAGTTTGAAAGATAGAATTGTGTTGTCAAAGAATAAAAAGCATACTATCGAAATTATTATTGATAGAATTCCTGCAACGACTCTTAATGATCAGAGATTGGGTGAGGCAATTGAGTCTGCAGTAGATTTGTCAGATGGCTTGTGTACAGTCATTTATCCAGACACTCAGGAACAAATTTATAGTACAGAATATTCATGCCCAAAAGATGGTTACAGTTTTCCAGAAATTGAGCCAAGACTTTTTAGTTTCAATAGTCCTTATGGATATTGTTCGTTTTGTACAGGTCTTGGTACAAGAGAATTGTTTAGTGAAGAGGACTGTCCTAAATGTGAAGGAAAGCGTCTTAATGATCATGCACTGTCAGTAAAAGTTGGGGGGAAAAATATTTGGGAAATTACTGCCATGACGATTGGTGAAGCAACAGTATTTTTTAATAATTTGATTGAAAATATAGACCCAAAGAAGCTCGAGATTGCAGGAGCCGCACTTAATGAAATTAACAATAGACTTTCTTTTCTCAATAATGTTGGATTGCACTATATTACACTCAACAGACGATCTGGAACACTGTCTGGTGGTGAGGCACAACGCATTCGGCTTGCGTCTCAAGTTGGGCAACAGCTTGTTGGTGCACTTTATGTTCTCGATGAGCCAACTATTGGTTTGCACCAAAAAGATAATGATCAACTTGTTTCTACATTACGTAAACTTTGTGACAAGGGGAATACTATTATAGTGGTGGAGCATGACGAAGATACAATTCTTATTAGTGATTGGATTGTAGATATTGGTCCTGGTGCAGGTGTGCATGGTGGTAAGATTGTTTTTTCTGGAGAATTGAACAGTATTCTTGATGGAAAAAAACAAGATACAAAGCAACTTGGGTGTAAAACATTTGGTAATCCAGCAAAATCTCTTACAGGAAAATATTTACGTGGTGAAGAAATAATCCCTATTCCACAGAAGCGTCGCAAAGTAGACAGTCATACACCAAAAATAAAAATAAAAGGCGCTGAAGAGCACAATTTGAAAAAAGTAAATGTTGAAATTCCTTTGCGTAGATTTGTATGTCTCACAGGTGTGTCAGGTTCTGGCAAGTCTACGCTCATGCACAAAATTTTGTATCGTGCTGTTGCAAATAGAGTAAATTATCATGGGCGTGTACCAGCTGACAAACGAAAACAAGTTGGTAAACATAGAGAAGTTTTGAATACTGAATATATTGATAAAATTATTAAGATTGATCAAAACCCAATTGGTCGCTCACCGCGTAGTAACCCAGCAACATACACAGGAACGTGGGGTCCCATTCGTGAATTGTTTGCGTCCACTCCAGAAGCACGTATTCGTGGTTATAAAGTTGGTCGTTTTAGTTTCAATCGTCCTATTGGTAGATGTGAAAATTGTGAAGGTAGAGGAATGCTAGAGATTGAAATGCACTTCTTACCAAGTGTAGAAATCACATGTGATGTGTGTAAAGGAAAAAGATTTAATCAAGAAACTTTGCAAGTACATTATAAAAAGAAAAATATTGCTGATGTGCTTGATATGACGATTGAAGAGGCCGAAGAATTTTTTCGTGACATTCCACAGATTTATGACAAATTAAAAATGCTTAATAACGTTGGTCTTGATTATCTTACACTAGGACAATCGTCAAAGACTCTATCTGGTGGAGAAGCACAGCGTACAAAATTAAGTAAAGAGCTTGCAAAAAAGAATACTACCAAAACATTATATTTACTCGATGAACCCACAACGGGTCTTCATTATGATGATGTAAGAAAATTGGTTGGTGTGTTACAAGATCTTGTTTCAAAAGGAAATACAATTATGGTGATCGAACATAATCTCGAAGTAATCAAACAAGCTGATTGGATTATCGATCTGGGTCCAGAGGGTGGTGACAAAGGTGGGGAAGTGGTAGCAACTGGAACACCAGAAGAGATTGCTAGAAAATCAACTACTAGCTATACTGGGAAGTATCTGAAGAGGGTTTTAAAATAAATCTATACTGCTTGTCCGCCGAAGTGCAACGAAGGTGGAGGAAGTATCTTGGTCGTGTATTAAAGAAATAGATATGAAACAAAACTTACAAAAAAATCAACATATTCTTTTGTGGGCATGTTTGTTTTTTGTGAGTTTTATTTTTTTCATCAGCTCAGCATACATCACCAATTCAAACGATGGGAGTCATTTTGCGCTCACTAGTGCACTTGTTCGTGATGGATCTATAGAAATTAGTAATTACAAATCATATGTTCAGGAAATGGACTATGCTATCAAAGGCAGTCGTATATTTTCAGATCGTGTGCCAGGAACTGCATTTTTAGCAATGCCGTTTTTCTTTGTAGGTGACGCATTTTCTTTTTTGCAGGACAATCTTTCTATAGTTACTACGTTATTTCTTCCGCAACTTGCAGGATTATTGCTTATTTATTTGATATTTAAATTATCTTTGTATTATTCAAAGAATTTTAATGTTTCTTTAATTAGTGCAATGCTCTTTGCGTTTACCACACTTACGTGGTTTGAGTCTACTCATTTGTTTTCCCATATTTTGTCATCGGTCACTGCAGTTGGTGCTGTCTATATTGCATTTACATTAAAAAAAGGGGAGTCAAAAAGAATAATTTTGATTGCTGCACTACTTGCTTTGTCATCAATTATTGAAATTCAAAATATTTTGTTTGTTCCTGCATTTTTATTATATTTATTTTCTACAAAAAAAGTTTCATGGAAATTTTGGAAAGATAAGGGATTTTTATTTGGAACTATTGTGTTTGTGGCAATATATTCAATTTTGATTGGATACAATTATGTCGCATTTGATGAGTGGACTATCAAGAGTAATAAATATAATCCAAATTTTACAGAAGAACAGGCATTCTCAAGTTCGTTATCCGGTAATCCAGTGACAGGATTGGATCATTTATTTACCAATATTTCAGAATCCAGAATTATTTCTGATTGGGCATATGGTATTCGTCACAATAGTCCTGGTTATCTAGTTATTTCACCATTATTATTTTTGTCACTGTTTGGGTTTATTTATTTTTTCAAAAAGAATAGAGCAGAGGCATTTTTATTTACCTATATTATTTTAGCGATTAGTCTGATCGGTGCGTTTCACAAGACCGTAATTACACGCCACATATTTACTGTATTACCATTTTTATGGTTTCCTATTATTTTTATGTTGCGTAAGATTTCCAAGATGGGAAAAATAATGAAGTATATTTGGTTTACGTCTATTATTGGTATATCAATATATTCTGTTACAAGAATTTTTTATATCATGAATCACTATTGGGAGAGGTCGATGAGTGACCCATTTCCATTTGTACGAGAACTACATATTTATATTATATTTTACAGTGTTTTGGCTATATTATATTTTGGGTGTCGGGTATTATGGCAACGTTTGAAAACAAAATAAAAAATCTTTCACAAGTCCCTGGTATTTATCTGTTTTATAACAAAGACAAGGAACTTATATATGTGGGAAAAGCAACTAGTTTGCGGTCACGTGTGGGATCGTATTTTTCTGGTCGTCGTACATCGCGTCCGATCGAACAAATGATTCATGAAGTTACAAGTATTAAGACCAAAGAAACAGACTCAGTTTTGGAAGCAGTCATTCTCGAAGGAAGTTATATAAAAAAATATCGACCAAAATATAATATAGATTGGAAGGATGATAAGTCGTGGAATTATATTGTGGTAACCAAAGAAGACTATCCCAAGGTCAAGACGCTTAGAGCCCATGAATATGAGAAAGAGAAAGGGGATTATTTATATATATTTGGACCTTACCCTGGATTAAAAACGAGGGAAATGATGAAGTTATTAGAACGTTTATTTTTTATATCCACATGTAAACCAAATGCAAAACGTGAATGTTTGTATCATCAGATGGGGCAGTGTCTTGGTGTGTGTACAGGAGAAATAAATGCAAAAGAATACAAGCAAAAAGTAATTCGTCCACTTGCAATGTTTTTGCGTGGAAATAAAAAAGGTGTGATAAAAAATTTGGAAAAGAAAATGAAAGAGGTGAGTAAGGCCGAAGATTTTGAAGAAGCAGCACGATTGCGAAATCAGATTTCAGCATTGCAGCGAATCCAAGACATCGCATTATTAAATAAAACATTTTTTACAGCAGGCGCCCGAAGGGACAGCTCTAGAGCTGTCCATACGCGCGTGTTTGAAAACCAACGCATCGAAGGATACGACATATCAAACCTAGGAACGTCAGGCAAGGTCGGTTCGATGGTCGTGTTTGATTCACATGGTCCAGTGAAGTCTGAATATAGAAAGTTTAAAATAAAAGGCGTGGAAGGGCAGAGTGATGTGGATTGTTTGGCAGAAATTTTGGAGCGTCGTTTGCAACATGTAGAGACGCAAAATATTGCGTCTGTACATGGTTTGCAAAATATTGCGTCTGTACAAAATAAAAGCGCATGGCAGCTGCCCAATATAATCCTCGTCGACGGCGGTCTTCCTCAAGTAAATCGTGCAAAGAAAATTTTGAAAGAAAATAAATTTGATATTCCGGTTGTAGGTATTGCAAAAGGTCCGGCAAGAAAAAAGAATGAATTTATATTAGGATCAAAGAAAAAAGATTTTGTGGATTGGGTGAATGAAAATCAAGGTCTGTTAATTAGAGTTAGAGATGAGGCGCATAGATTTGCGATTAAGTATCAGAGGATTTTGAGGAAGATTAACTAGATGTAGATAAAAATATAGAAAAGGCTTATCAAAGCCTTTTTTGTTGTGGACAAAGTGGATAAAAAGGGTTGCAGGGTATAACAAAGTGGGGTATAATGGTTGTACGTGGGGAAGAGTGGGGAATCCACCTCCGCTAAAGCTTTGGCGGACGAGAATGATAAATTCTGTGCTTGTCTATTTATCAATCAATATTCCCTTAATATTTTTATGTTCATCGGAGAATATTCCCACAATTTAGATGTAAAAGGTCGTCTTGCGGTCCCAAAAAAGTTCCGCTCTGATCTTTCCAAAGGTGCAGTTGTAACTCGAGGTCTCGACAACTGTCTTTTCCTGTATACAAAAACAGAGTGGGAAAAGCTTGCAGAGAAGCTCGCAACATTACCATTCTCACAAGCCAACACACGTGCATTTGCGCGTCTAATGCTTGCAGGAGCTATGGACGTAAAAGTCGACAAACAAGGAAGAGTAGTTCTTCCTGATTATCTTCGCAACTTTGCTGATCTCAAAAAAGGAGTCGTCGTTGCCGGTCTGTATAACCGTCTCGAGATTTGGGATCAGGAAAAATGGGAAGATTACAAGAAAAAGACTGAGAATGAGAGCAATCAAATTGCAGAACAAATGTTTGAACTCGGAGTTTAACTTTCAAATTTATGGATAGACATGTTCCAGTATTACTGAGAGAAGTTTTAGAAGCTTTAAATCTTACTTCTGGTAAGAATGTCATTGATTGTACTCTAGGAGATGCTGGACACTCAGAAGAGATTTTGAAAGCTACAGGTCCAGATGGAAGATTACTTGGAATTGATGCTGATGCTGAAAGTATTCTAAGAGCCAAGAAATTTTTATATGAATTTGAAGATAGAATAGTTTTTGAAAGAAATAACTTTGAACATTTACAAGATATTGTAAAAGAACAGAATTTCAAGTCAGTGAACGGAATCCTTATGGATTTTGGATGGTCAAGTCCACAGTTTGAAGAACGAGGTAGAGGATTTAGTTTTCTCAAGACTGATGAACCACTTGATATGCGTTATGACACATATCTCAAGTGTGTACACACTGCTACTGATCTACCGCTTGGAATTGATGGAAAACCATTGTATGGAAAATGTACAGCTGCTGAACATGTGAATATGAAGAGTGTAGAAGAGCTTGAGGAAGTTTTCAAAAAATATGGCGAAGAAAATCTTAGTAAAGAAATAGCTCAGGCAATTGTAGAAAAACGAGAAGAGTTCGCACTAGAGACAGTAGGAGATCTAGTTGATGTCATTCTAGATGTATATCGTAAAAAATTAAAAACAGAAAAAGAAATTCCTTGGATTGGTGGTATACACCCCGCTACAAAAGTATTCCAGGCATTACGTATGTCAGTTAATGATGAGCTAGGTGTGATTGAGAGAGTATTACCTCAAGCAATAAATATACTGGAATCTGGTGGAAGACTTGCTGTCATTACATTTCATTCTATAGAAGATAGGATTGTAAAACATTATTTCAAATCACAAAATAAAAAAATCATTAATATAATAACCAAAAAACCTATTATTGCTAGCGATCAGGAGACAAAGACAAATCCTCGATCTAGATCAGCAAAATTAAGGGTTATAGAAAAAATATGAACGCATACTCAAAAAAGAAACAAACATTGAGACAGAAAAAAGAGGCGGTACGCAAAGTACTTGTAAGTACTACATTTAGAAGTGCTCTTTGTGTATTGACTATTATGTTTGGTTTTATGTATGTGTGGCAGACAAACACAGTATCTACCAAAGGATATCAGATTACTGATCTAGAAAGACAAGTGCAAGGCCTTGAATATGAAACACGAAAGCTTGATGTAGACATTGCACAGTATAAATCTATGCAAAATCTACAAGAACGTCTTTCTGGAACAAGTCTTGTGGCTGTTACTGATGTGGATTATATGACAGTAATGAACTCAGCAGTTGCAAAACGTTAACATATTATCACTTAAGCACCTGAGCACTCTATTTATGGGTGTTTTTTTGTTTTTATGGTATACTTTTACTAGTTCATAAAGTTAAAAAGTCTATAAAGTTCATAAAGAACCAGTAGACGCCTTTTAACTTTCTAACTTTATAAACTTTTATACTGGTAGTATGTGGATACTTGTTGTACAGAGAATGACACTTGAATTTATTCTAGACATTATTTATTTCCCTGTCTGGTGGTTTACTGCGGGTGCTCGTCATGCGCTTCTTTTTTGTATTGGTCTTGTGAAGGAGGCAAATAGTATGATGGCTCCTGGACTTTGGCTAAAGAATATTTTTGTGCCGATGTTTGGTCAGTGGGATTTTCAAGGTAGGCTTGTTAGTTTTTTTATGCGTCTTGGAAATGTAATTATTCGTAGTATTGCATTATTTATTTGGGTGATTGTTGTTATTTTTATATTTTTTTTGTGGATACTGTTTCCGACGTTTATATTTTATATGCTTATTACTTCGTTTCTGTCATTCACATAATTAGATCCTGATATTCAGATAATCCAGATTTACAGATATTCTATCCGTAAATCTGGATTATCCGGAAATCCGTATAATACTTATGTTATTTACGAAAAACGAACAACTTAATGTTTTGGGATGTGAGACTTGCAAAAATTCTGGTTATGTTAAGTTTCGTACATGTTCTAAGTGTAAGGGAATGAGTATGGGTCAGATGAATGGAGAGGATTTTATATATTTTGGTGAACCTCTTACCAAATATCACATTACTATTCGAAAAGCTCGCCGTATTCTCAATGGATTTCGTATTATTGGTGCGGTGATTTTTTGGCTTGGATTTTGGGGTTTGTTTTTTTGGCCAATATATGCAAAAGATAGATGGGATACGATATTTACGATCGACTATTGGTTTAATCAAATTGACACAACAAAATCATTTTTTTGGCTTGGTATTATAGCCTTAAGTTATCTTTGGTATCGTATAATAAAAGGAAATGAACCTGAGCCAGAAATGGAATATAAAAATAAAGATTATGAACAGACTGGACCAGAAATCAATCTAGAAATGCAAGATATTGACTGGGCTGGTGTAAAGAAAATTTCACATAAAAAGAAAATAGATTTTTCTCAGTTTCTAACTGATGATGCGCGGCAAGTACTCGAACGTGCATATATGCTTGCACTCGAACAGAAGAGCCCAGAGGTTACAAGTATGCATATATTTCATAGTCTTTTATCTGCATCCAATATTTCAGGTGTTTTTATAAGACTTGGAATTTCTATAAAAAAACTTCAAGCAAAAATTGCTCAAACATTTGAACATGCACAGGGAGAAGAGGTTGTGCCTGTTTTGTCTTCAAATGTTTCACAATTATTATTTCATGCATATAAAACTTCACGAGAATTTAGAGATAATCACGTACGGTCTACAGAACTCCTGGTCGCAACAGTGAATCAGTCTGAACCTATCCAGGAAATATTATATGATTTAGACGTTGATGCTCAAAAACTTACCAATGTGGTAGAATGGGTGCGTATTCGTGAGAAGTTATACGAACAGTATCATAAGTTTCGACGTGCTGCTGCCGGTGTAAGTAAGCATGGTATGGATCGTGCCATGACAGCTGTTGCAACGCCATTTTTAAATAATTATAGTCAAGACCTTACTATTGCAGCAAAATTCGGACATCTTACCACATGTGTAGCCCGTGACAAAGAGATTGATGAAATATTTCGTATAGTTGAGGCAGGACGACAAAATGTTATTCTTGTGGGTAATCATGGGGTTGGTAAAATGGCAATTATTGAAGGGATTGTGCAGCGTATGATTGAGGGTAATATACCAAAACGCTTACATGATAGACGTTTTGTACAAATTTCTACATCTTCACTTCTTGCTGGTACAACAGTTTCTGGAGCTCAAGAAAGACTTATAAAAATCATGAATGAAGTTTCTCGAGCAAAAAATATTATTTTGTTTATAAATAATCTTCATGATCTGACAGGAATGACAGATTCTCAGGGAGAAGGACTTGATATGTCTGAAGCTTTGGCAGAGCATCTTGGTGGCGGTCAATTTCTTATGTTTGCGACTACGCTTCCAGATGGATATAACAAAAATATTGTAAATACAGAAATCGGTACGCTGTTTACTAAAGTCGATGTAAAGGAAATGGATACTAACCAGGCAATTCAAGTACTTGAGTCAAAAGCTGGAAGTGTGGAATATAAACATAAAGTATTTTTTTCATATGATGCTATTGAGCAATCAGTTGTTCTTGCATCCAAGTTTTTTTATGATCAAAATTTGCCTGAAAGTGCGATAGGGCTTATGAGTGAAGTTGCAAGTTTTGTACATAGTTCAAAAGGCGAAAATCATCTTGTAGAAGCAAATGATGTTGGTAAAATTGTAAGTGATAAGACAGGAGTTCCAGTTACAAGTATTACAGAAAATGAGTCTGAAAAACTTATGCGTTTAGAAGAAGAAATGCATAAGCGTGTGGTAGGTCAAGATCTTGCAGTAGAGATGGTTGCTAGCGCACTTCGTCGTGCACGAGCAGATATTAGATCTGAGAAACGTCCAATTGCAAACTTTTTATTTCTTGGTCCTACTGGTGTAGGTAAGACTGAACTTGCAAAAACAATTGCAAATGTATATTTTGGAGGAGAACAGCGTATGATTAGAATTGATATGAGTGAGTATCAGGATAAAAGTGGCATATATCGTCTTATTGGTCAGCCAGGGCAGCAAGGTACTGGAATACTTACTGAAGCAATTAGACAAAATCCATTTTCTCTTGTTTTGCTTGATGAAATGGAGAAGGCAGACCCAGATGTTTTGAATTTATTTTTGCAAGTATTTGATGACGGTAGGCTTACTGATAGTGTAGGACGTGTAGTTGATTTTACTAATGCAATTATTATTGCAACATCAAATGCTGGCACAAGTTATGTTCAAGATCAGATGAACCAAGGTGTTGATATAGAAACAATTCGCGAACATTTGATTCGTGGAGAACTTAAAAAATATTATAGACCAGAATTTTTAAATCGTTTTGATGGTATTGTACTTTTCAAAGCTTTGACTAGAGATGAAATAAAAACTATAGCAGGTCTTATGCTCAAGCGTGTTGCAAAAGATTTGGAGGCTCGTGGGGTTGAGTTGCGGGTAGAAGACGCAGCACTCGAGGCTCTAGCTGATGTTGGGTTTGATCCAGAGTTTGGTGCTCGTCCAATGCGTCGTGCAATTCAGGATCGTGTAGAGAATTATTTAGCAGAGCTTATATTGCAAGGTAAGCTAGAGCGTAGAGATGTATTGATTTTGGGAGAAGGGTGTCAGATTAAGGTTGAGAGAAATTAGGAAAGGATTATCGATTAAGAATTAAGTAATAAGTAATAACAATTAAAAAACACCCCGGCGTTATCTAGGGGTGTTTTAATTAGTTTGTCAATAGAATCATCACATGGTAAAATATCTATGATACATATGTATATTGCTTATTTTTTCCTCACATTTTCACTTTCGATCTTCTTCACTTTTATTGTCGCACTTACGATGCGGCATTTTGGTGTAGTGGACAAAGTAAAAAGGGAACGCAGAAAAATTCACAAACGAACCGTACCACTTGGTGGTGGGCTTGCTATTTTTGTTAGTACATTTTTTGTTATTGGATTTGTTTTGACTGTAGGAGGTCATTTTGAAAATGATATTGTACTGAGAAATTTAATTGGACTTTTTATAGGCGGATTGATTTTGATGATAGGTGGTTTTCTAGATGACAAATATAATCTACGTCCAAGATATCAAATTTTATTTCCTGTAGCAGCATCTTTTGCAGTTATTGGATTTGGAATTGGTCCACATTTGATCACCAGTCCATTTGGTGGGACTTTTGATCTTGCACAGTGGAAGATCCAGATTGATGGACTCGGGTCATGGGTGGTGCTTGCGGATTTTCTAGTATTTTTTTGGCTTATGGGTATGATGTTTACCACCAAATTTCTAGATGGACTAGATGGGCTTGTTGCTGGGATTGTCAGTATTGGTGCATTTGTCATATTCTTTTTGGCTTTGCAAAATCAATGGTATCAGCCAGATGTTGCATTGCTTTCAATTATTTTTGCAGGTGCAACATTAGGATTTCTCATATGGAATTGGCATCCAGCAAAAATATTTTTGGGAGAAGGTGGGAGCCTGTTTGCCGGATTTATGCTAGGGTCTCTCGCTATTATATCTGGGGGTAAAATCGCGACAACATTACTTGTGGTAGCGATTCCTGTGCTTGATCTGATCCGTGTTATTATTCGTAGAATTCAAAAAAAGAAACCAGTGTATGTAGGTGATAATGAGCATCTACACTTTCGATTACTTGAATCAGGATTCAATCAAAAACAAGCAGTTTTTTTGCTTTATGCTATTGCTCTATTGTTTGGTATCAGTGCGTTATTTTTACAAAGCAGCCAGAAGTTGATGGCACTTATATTTTTGTTTATACTAATGTTACTGACAGGTGTGTGGTTTTCTAGAAAAGATTCTGGCAAATCTTAAAATTAAGACTTTATGAAAGAAAAAATGTCACGTGGTAAATTAATATTTCTTGTTGTATTTTTTGTTGCGGCTGGTTTCTTATTTATTTTTCAAAGAGTTTATTGGCCACACACTGTTGTTGAGCTAAAAGATCAGAAGTTGAACGTGCTTGTGGCTAAAAATATTTACCAACAACAAAAAGGGCTTGGAGGACGTGAAAGTTTGGCTCCATATGATGGAATGCTTTTTCCTTATTCTCTGCTCGGGAAACCTACTATGGTTATGAGAGATATGGAGTTTTCAATTGACATTGTGTGGTTTTTGGATGGGGAAGTAGTAGATTTTGCCCCACAAGTTCCTACTGAACCGGGGAGGGCTGAATTTGAATATATAAGATACTATCCTAGAACAGAGGCAAATTTGGTTCTAGAATTGCCAGGAGGGTGGGCAGATGAGCATAATCTAAGGATAGGGGACCGTATAGTTCATAGCCAGTAGTTCATAGCCAATACTATTGGCTAATGGCTATTGGCTTGCGTGCTTGACAAAAAATACATACTTTGCTAAAATATCCCCGTTTCCTATAATAAAAATATTAACTCTATATACATATGTTTGCAGTTATTGAAACTGGTGGAAAGCAATATCTCATCAAAACTGGCGATACACTAAAAGTTGAAAAGCTTGATGTGGAAGCTGGAAAAGAGGTTGTTTTCGATAAAGTACTTATGCTTGCCAAAGAAGATGGTTCTGATGTAAAAATTGGTAAACCATACCTCGAAGGTGTAAGTATTGCTGCTACTGCTGAAGAGCAAGGTAGAAGCCGAAAGATTCGTGTAGTGAAGTTTAAACGTAAGGTGCGTTATAAACGTGTAATAGGGCATAGACAAGCCTTTACTAAGGTAAAAGTCAAAGAAGTAAAATAAACATTTCAAACAAAGACTCACCTTATCAGGTGAGTTTTTTTGTTGACATTTTTTTCATAATAAAATAAGATGATATGGTCGACTGGCTCTGGCGGATGCTGATAGAGGGTTAAAGTTGCTCTTCTAGGAGAGTTCCTGATATAGGGTTCGTTCTTAGGGGCTTGTAAAAGTTCTAGAGTGGTCGTCCGGCCGGCTTTGGATGTTGCGTCTAGCCTAAGATATTTCGGTATCACAGGTGTGCAGACGGATGTCCAAGGTCGGTCCTTCTCTCTCTATTTCCACCTCTTCTGGTTAAGAGGTGTTTTTTTATACACAGACTCTATTGACAACGAGGGTATTTTGAAGTATGCTGATGCGTCAGCTCATTTTTAAACTAACCGTGGGTCTCCATACAAGTTGCTAGTGGATATCGTTGTTAAACGATGTCTTGATTGGGGAATCATAAAGCGCTAGTGCGTGGACTCACGGTTTAGATACGCTAAGATGATCGACCGGGGTTTCTTCTCCCAGCCCTATCTTCTTTTGCCTTACATTGCCCCTCGCGGGGTCGTCACAGGCTGTTGCTCCCCACGAGCGAAAGAAGATTGCCATGACGGTGCCTGCCCCTTTTTCGGGGACCGCCGTTGTCCGGTAGGACGAGTCATCGATGCCGCGCAAGCGCTCACAACGTCCAGGGTCTCCACCCGTTTTTCAATACCCCCGCCTGGAGACTTACGTTGTGACGCTTGTGCGGCACTTCCTCTCTGCCCATAAAATTTATGTATAGAGAAGAAAAATCCACCGTTATGGTGGATTTTAGTTTTGGGTTCTATTTTTTAGTGCACTTCCAAGTGTAATCTCATCTGCATATTGCAGATCGCTTCCCATGGGTAGTCCACGTGCTAGACGTGTGACTTTTATTTCTGGCTTTAGTTTTTTGACTTGACGTTCGAGATACATCATTGTAGTTTCACCATTTAGATCTGGGTTGAGTGCGAGAATTATCTCATCAACTTTATTTTTTTGTATACGATTCATTAGCTCATTAATTTTTAGAAATCGTGCGATTCCTTCATCACCTGGCTTTAGTGTTCCGCGCAAGATGTGGTATTGCCCAGTATATTCACCAGTTTTTTCTATTGTTTCTCGATCTTGAGGTTGTGATACTACGCAAATTGTTTTTGGATTTCGTTTTGGATCGTTGCAAAAATTGCATGGTGACGCATCAGAAAAATCCCAGCACACTTCACAACTTTTGATCTGGTCGATCATGTTTTTGAGTGCGAGGGTTATTTCAGCAGTGTCTTTCTTGCCACTACGCAATAGATAAAACACGAACCGTTCTGCGGTTCGTGGCCCCACCGTAGGGAGCTTTGAAAAAGCTTTTATTAGATTTTCTATTGGTTCTGCGTACATATATTAGTTCATAGCCAATAGTTCATAGCCAATAGTGACCTAGTCTTTAGCGATACAGAGATTCCCTATACCTATAGAGCATTCTAAGTACTTCATCCAATAGACTATCTAGCTTTGAACATTGGTTTGTAGTAATAAATTCAAGTTGTTTTGATATTATGATTTGTGTTTCAAGTTCTGTGGCAGACCCAAATGATATGTTTACAAATTGTGCATTCTCTTTTTTATTTTTTCTTGCATATCCTTCAGCAATGTTTGATGCAATGGATACACTGCATCTCCTCATTTGACTTACAAGGCCAAATTTTTCTTCATTTGGAAATGTAGATGTCAATAAATATACTTCTTTAATTAAATTGATAGATTTTTGCCAAACTATCAAATCTTTGTAAGTTTCCATAAGATGTAATTAATAATAACCACACCCTATGAACTATTGGCTACTGGCTATGAACTCTTAAGACATTCCAGGTATATTTGGCATGCCACCCATTTCTTTCATCTTCATTGCCATGATACGTTGCATTTTTTTGAGGGCATCCTTGTGCGCATCTATAATTGCACTTTGTAATTTTACTTTTTTGTCTGGACTCATGAGATCATCGTCAATGACGATGTCAGTTACTTCCAAGTTTCCATTCATGGTGAGTTCTACACCATTGGATTTTACTGTGACACTTTCTCCCGCAAGAGCATCTTGCATTGTTTTTGCTTGGTCACGCATGTCTTTGAACTGTTTTAGTTTGTTGAACATATTCTAAAGGTTTACTGCTTGTCTAGTGACAGGCTTTTATAATTAAAATTTTGGAACGTTTTGTTTTTGTGGTTGAGCTTGTTCTGGGACTGGAGATTTTGGTAGAGGTGCTTCTAAGTTTGAATCTAGACTACGGAAACTCGCACGTTCAGCATCAAAGAATACTCTTACCACTCCTGTTGGACCGTTTCTGTGTTTTGCAATATGAATTTCACCAATACGTTGTTCATCTGGTGGAATGTCTTCTGGCCTATAATTTCTATCAGCAGATTTACGATAAATAAACATAACAACATCAGCATCTTGCTCAATACTACCAGAATCTCGCAAATGTGACAACTTTGGAATAGCTGGTTTTGTTTGTTCTACAGCACGAGATAACTGGGACAAAGCAAGAACAGGAACATTGAGTTCACGAGCAATACCTTTTAAGTTTCTACTCATCTCAGCAACTTCTTGTACACGATTGTCACTGTTTCTCTTGCTGTGTGAGTTCATGAGCTGCAAGTAGTCGATGATAATCATATCAAGTCCGTGCTCAGCTTGAAGTCGGCGTGCTTTTGTTCGGATTTGCATTACATTACTATTTGCATTGTCATCTATAAATATTTTTGATTCTGAAAGAACACCCATCGCATGTCCAATACGAGGAAAGTCATCACTGTTTGGATTGTCAGATAAGTTTCCTGTTCTCATCTTCCACAAGTCAATTCCTGCTTCAGCACAGAGTAGGCGATCTACCAGCTGTTCTTTACTCATCTCGAGTGAGAACAATCCAATAGACATCTTGCCCCTCACGGCAGCGTGTCGTGCAAAATCAAGCGCAAGGGATGTCTTACCTACAGAAGGACGGGCTGCAATAATCACCAAGTCTGATTTTTGGAATCCTGCCAAAATATTGTCTAATTGTTTGAAACCACTTGGGATTCCACGTAGCTTTCCTTTTTCTCTATGTAATTCATCAATACGTTCAAATGTTCCACTAAGTACATTTTTGATAGGCGTGAAACTTTGTTTCATGTGAGTTTGTGTCACACCAAAGATAGATTGCTGTGCTTCATCTAAAATCTGATCTACATTTTCTGCGCTTTCATTGTATCCAAGTTGTGAAATTTCATGAGCAGATTGCAAAAGTCGTCGAAGAGTTGATTTGCGACGTACAATAGTTGCGTATTTTTTTATGTGTGACGATGTTGGAACTGAGTTTGATAGTTCTGCCAAATATGTTCTTCCGCCACTTTTTTCAAGTAATTTCTTTTCGTCCATTCTGTTTGACATGGTGAGTACGTCAATTGGTTCATTTTTGTTGTATAGCTCATGCATTGTCTCAAATATATTTTGATGAGCTTTTTTGTAAAAATCTTCTATATCAACACCGTCAGCAATCTTTATCATCGCATCTTTATCAAGCAAAATAGACCCCAGAAGGGACTTTTCAGCCTCCAAGTTTTGTGGAGGTATCTTCTCTAATTCAGTAACATCAGGCATAACGTAGTTTGAAGATTTATGGAAGTTTAATTCTTTGAAACGTAGTTCATAGCCAGTAGTTCATAGCCAGTAGAATATTGAAATATATTCCTATGAACTATTGGCTATTGGCCATGAACTAGTTGCTGTATCTTACCTCACAACCCTCAAATGATCAACCCGTGTTTTTAGGTAATATGTGTGCAACATGTGGAGACTGTGTTGACAAAAGTGGATAATTTTGGTTGTATAGTGTATAAGAAATAACCGTTCGAAGGGTCGAGCGGTTTACGTCCACGTTGAGGGGGAGTCAATGAGCAGGAAGACTGGTCCGAAGAAGAAGTCAGGTCGCATTCGGTTCGCCGAAGCTGGGGCGAAAGGCACTGACGCTGGGATCGTGAATCGCATCATCGTCCCGAAAGATCACGAGGTCAGCTCTACGCAGGTCTGGAAGCTGGCGGTCCAGAACAAGGCCGCTGCCGGTGGGAAGATCCTCATCTCTGTCGGGGATGAGGAAGCGCGTCTCATCTCCCACGATGACCTGTCGGACGATCTCTGGCTGAAGAAGAAGGCTGCTCGCGCTGCGAAGCGCGGGCGTTCCCGTTGGGCCCACATCGGGGTCACCACCTCCTAGACAAGGGAGTACCGACGATGAAGGCTTACCTTTGTTTCGGCCGGCGGATACCGCCCGGCATGGATCTCAGGGCGTGTACGAACCTCGTTCGCACCGCCCGCATTTTTACCAAGTTTTGGTAGAAGTGCGGGGAGGAAGATCATGTAGTTACATGGTGTGCGAGCGGGGTTTTATGTTATACTGATTTAGCCAAAAGCCAATAGTTCGGAGCCAATAATGTGCAGTGTGTGGTTTGCATTTCTGTTGGCTATGAACTATTGGCTATGAACTACTATATGAAAATCTGTATTATCAACAATCTATATCCTCCATATGCTCGTGGTGGTGCGGAACAGGTAGTGAAGCGCACGGTCGAAGGACTTTTGAAAGAGGGAAATGAAGTGGTGCTTATTACCAGTACTCCAGATGAAGAAGGAGTGGAGGAGCAAAAGAATTTGAAGATTTACCGCACACGTCCGCGTAATATATTTTTTTATACTCAAGCACACAAGCATGATGCCTTTTCTCGATTTTTGTGGCATGTGATTGATATGTTTAATTTTTCTGTAAGCAAAGAAGTAAAGAGAATTTTGACATGGGAAAAACCAGATATCGTACACACGCATAATCTTATGGGGCTTAGTTTTCTTATTCCTAGTACTATTCGCTCACTTGGTATTCGTCATGTGCATACGGTACACGATGTGCAGCTTGTCGAACCTAGTGGCATAATCCTAAAGACAAAAGAAAATTCATTGCGCTATACAGGTGTATTAACACAAATGTATACATGGGTAATGAAAAAACTTCTTGGTTCGCCAGAAGTCGTAATTTCTCCATCACAGTTTTTACTTGATTTTTATAAGACACGTGGATTTTTTGAAAAATCAAACACAACTCTTTTGCGTAATCCACTTACTCTTACATTTGAAAGATCAAAGTCTGAGCGAAAAGATAAAGAATTTAACTTTTTGTATCTAGGGCAAGTAGAAGAACACAAAGGTGTGTTCTTGCTTCTCGAAGCTTTCAAAAATATTAAGAACACAAAATTACATATTGCGGGAGATGGTTCAAAGCTTGGTGATTTAAAAGAACTTACAAAAGAAAATAACAATGTCACTTATTACGGACGTGTAGAGCGAGATAAACTTCCAGAATTATTTAGTAATATGGATGTTACAGTTGTTCCATCACTTTGTTATGAAAATTCTCCAACTGTGATTTTTGAAAGTTTGTATTTTGGTGTTCCAGTTCTTGCAAGTCGCATTGAAGGGATTGCTGAGCTTATTGAAGAAGGTGAAAATGGTTTTACATTTGAAGCAGGAGACACTATGTCTTTGCAAGAAAAATTAGAGTGGTGTGTAGAACACAGAATTGATATTGAAAAAATGAGTATAAAAATTCCGACCACTGGTGGATCGGAAGGGGAATACATTGGAAAACTTGTAGAGTTGTATAATGGTTAAAGATCTATCTGCCATTTCATTGTGGGCTTATTGTGTGGATTGAGTTTTGTTTTTACTATCTCTTGTAATATACCTCCATTTCCTTTTATTATTTTTTGTGAAGCAATATTGTCATGATCACAGCTGATCATGACTTTTTTTAATCCAAAACGTTTAACGCGTTTAAGTGTAAGTGCGAGCATCTTTGTACCGTATCCTTTTTTGCGTTTACTAGGGCGAATGCTGTATCCAATGTGTCCACCATATTCTTTTAGATTCTTATTGAGTTTGTGGCGAAATGAGACACCGCCAATAAATTCATCGTTGTCTATCAACCAAAATGTTGAAGCAGGAACTATACCTTTAGCCAAGTTAATTCCATTCTCATAATTTTGTACACGAGTTAAGTATGCTTTGAAATTTGTGCGTGCCAAGTCTCCATCAAAAATTCCCGCAGGACCTTTTTCAAGTTCATCAAGTGATTTGAGAAAGCTCTTTCTATATTTATATGTTGGTTTTATAAGTTTCAGCATATTTATTATTTACAAAGCAACCCCTCCGCCCTTCGGGCACCTCCCCTTAGAAAGGGGAGGAATTATTGCAAATGAGTTCCTCCCCCAGATAAGGGGGAGGTTAGGAGGGGGTTGCGTTGTGTAAAAAAGATCTAAGCACATTATCGTGTATACGTAAAAATCCAAATCTTATCATTAATAATTTCCCATGAGTCAGCAGATTGCTTTGCACCTTCTACAATCTTATCAAAATTATCCCAATACCAGTTTACAACAAAATATGATTTGTTTGTGTTTGTTAATTCCATTGCTTCGTTCATGTATTCACGTTTCTGTCCCTCGTAGAGCATGTTCTGGTATATCTTGTAGAGTGGTCCACCGGTTGGAATTGAATAGTAGTACAATTCGCCAAGATCAGTTTGAAAATGTTTTATAAAGCTATATTTTGTCATTGCAGCAACTGATGTAATAGAATTTGCAAGTACAACATAATTATATTCTTCATTATCTGCATCAATCCATTCAGCAGCTGACACGTCATGCTCTGTTACATTGAATCCAGTGAAGTATACTTTTGGATTTCGTTGTGGGTAGCTAAAGTAAAGTGAGACCATGAGGAGTAGGGAACTTGAAATTACAAAGATAGTCATCCATCCTTTTTTTGGTATAGATGTTATTTCTTCTGTGAGACTTTTGCCAATATAATAAATACCGTACATGCTCCATGGTATGAGGAATAGTAATCCAACGACTAGAAGTCTTGTTGGGTAGCCGCCTTGTTCTTGAGATATAACATCAGGGAATATAATCCAAGTTCGAAGCAGCCATGCTGCAATCCAAAATCCTATTGTAGTAAGAGGGAAGATGTATTCGACAACTCTTTTTTGTTTTTTGACAAAAAATCCAATAATACCAAAACCAATAACAATAGGAACAATAAGTCTTTGCCAGAGATATAGAAGCTCAAATAAAATTGGGGATTCTTGTCTATACCAAAAAGGTCGTTTAAATAATTCTATAAATTTTCCAATATGTTCAAATGGATTTAAAAAAACTGGAAACCCATGTCCACCTAACTTTAAATAAACCGCAAACATAGACGCTGGTATGAGCGCTATGCCACAGGTGTATAAAACCAAAAGTGGTATTTGTATTTTTTTTGTTTTTGATATTTTTATAAGTATAGTTGCAATCACAAAACCAAGAAGTGGGATACCAATAAGTAAGTGAGTCACTGCAGCAACAATACTAAGTACTATAGGAATAATCCATGGGATGTTTTTTCTAATATATCCAATTGTGGTAAAAATAGTTAGGATTGTTAAAAGCAATACAACATTATAAGGGGTTGTGAGATGTAGAGATGTTACAAATACAAATGGAAATAACAATACAAGAGAGAGTGCACTATCTCCGTGGAGCTTCCATGATTTTTTGAGTGTATAATAAATTACAAATGGTAAACTTAATGACGCAAGAACAGGTACTAGCCAAACATCTATCGTATGAACAGAAATGTGTGTAATATTTGATAGCCATGTTACAAATCCATATTGACCAATGTAGAATAGAGTTTTTGGTTCAATCATTCCATTTTGTTGAATCCATACTTCTGTTGCCCTATGAATGAATCCATCAAACCCAAACCCAAGTTTATAAATAATAGGAGCTACTGAGTATGTTATAAACAAATGAATTGATGTAAGTATTATGTCACTCGTTGTACGTTTGGTTTTTGTAATAATCCATATCAGAAGTGCGGTTGCTGCAGCATAGATAAAGAAAAAGGATTTTCCAAGAGTCATCCATGGTGAAGGGAGTACACCAAGTGTCTGGTTTTGAAAAAGTGAATATAGAAGGAATCCTTCGAGAACTAGAAATAGTGTTGTAGGGAAAAAATATGAACGTTCAAAATAATCTTCTATTCTGTCAGTTGGGATTTCACTATTTTGTTTGAACAAAAATAGAAATAGGGGAATTATCAAAATAGCAGCAGTTGTAATAGATGTAATTTTGTATGGATAATATACGAGTACATTTAAAAGTGTTATTAAACAAAGTACAAGTGTCATACCCCAGAAACGTCGGCCCTGCTCTCCAATGTATTTTGGTAGAAGTGAGCTGGCCCAGGCGCCAACAGTGAACAAATATATAAGAAAAGAAATAATTCCTATATAAATATTATCAAACACAAAGATGCTGAGAATTGCAAAAATAGTGCTTATAATAGCCCAAGTTAACAGTTTTTTTCTATTAAAATACATATTGTTTTTTATTATCTATAGTAGTATACTAGATAATGTTATTTTAATCTAACATATGGGAATTATAGATACATTTAGGCGTAGCCACAAAGATCTTTTTGTTTACTTGCCCGCAGATGAGGTGCATGCACACGATCATTTTTTGGAGCGCACTTGTCTAAGATGGTTACCTAAGTTTGTAACACCAAACCAAATTAGTATTTTTCGTATATTTTTTACACCAGTTGTGTTTTTTCTAATTTTATATGGGTGCTACAAGACTGGTGTTGTTTTATTTTTATTCAATGCATTTACCGATGCTCTTGATGGATCGCTTGCACGAACGAAAAATCAAATTACCAAGTTTGGTATGATGATTGACCCGTTGGCAGATAAGCTCCTTATAGGATCAATGGTACTTTTGCTTGTGTTCAAGCATCTAAATCCGTGGTTAGGAATTGCGGTCCTTGGTATTGAAATTATTTTTATTGTATCTGCATATGTGGCTACAACAAAATTCAAAAATGTGAGAATGGCAAATTTATGGGGAAAGATAAAGATGGTGTTACAGGTAGTAGCTGTTGGGGTTATTCTTATCGCTCTTGTATTTGAAATGCCTATATTTTTGAATATTGCTAGTGGAATTTTGGGATTGTCTATCGGGTTTGCTCTTGTTAGTCTGTTTAGGCATGGAATATAGAGAAGAAGTAGGCTTTAAGAAATAAAAATTAAGTATTTTGTTCTATAAAACGTAATCGACCCGCGGGATTATCCAAATCCCGCGGGTCGAAGCTCCTAGTTGTTCGGTTAGCTCGCCGTCTTCCTGCTCGAAATCTTTTGGAGCAGGCTCATCGAGGCAAGCGGAACTGCCGCCACGAGGGCCCAGGCCCAGATGTGGTAGCACCACAGACCCCCTTCGGGCGTGCCCGAGAAGATCAGGGCGCTGAGGCCGACCACCTCGAGCACCATCTTGGTTTTGCCCGCATTGCGTGCAGCGAGATTGAGACGTGGTTGAGCTGTCTTGGCAGATGTCGTCTTCGTGTTGTGGAGGTAGTCTTGCCATCTCACGATGGTCAGCACACACTCCGTGAAAACGAGTATACTCATTGCCGTGATCGCGACCACGAGGAGCCATGTGTCCACGTAATTGGCGATCTCGATGGCAAATGGTACCAACACGGCCGATAGACCCCACGACGCCTTGTCGATGATCGGATCGAGGAACTCCCCATCGTCCTCGTTGTCGAGGTGTCTCGTCCTCTTACGCTCGCGTGCGACCGATCCATCGATCGCATCTCCCCACCAGCTCAGCAGATGGAGGAGGAACGCCGCGTAGTTGAAGTCGAAACCGAGGAGTATGATCATGGGCATGATCAGCAAACCTCGGACGATCGTAATGGCGTTTGCCGTCACCCCAAACACCATGAAGAGGGGGGTGACTCCTAGCCACTTGTGAATGGGATCCTGCAGACGCGCAGGGACGTCGGTCCTGTCCGGACCATCCTCTCTTCTCTTGTCTATGAAACGGATGCTCATCGCTCTCTCCCTATTTCCCATAAAAGGGAAAAACTCTTTGAGTGTTTCGTCGTTTAATTGGTTGTACCATTTAAGATTGTTCTCGTCAAGTATTATGAATGAATTTTTCCACAATAAACATAAATTTACTCTACTGATTTTTTCAGTAGTATTTTTCTTTTTGTATAATTGTTTGAATTTTATAGTGCCAGGAATATTTAATTCTCCAGATGAAACAGCAAATTTTGTTTTTAGTAGTACGGTTGCACAGGAAAACAGCCTCACTATTTCTTTGGAAGATTATGGAGATTTAAATGAATTTATTCATCCTCGTAGTACATTTGTAGAAGAAGGCGGGGGAGAAAAAATTCTTCCAGTTGGTTTTTGGGGGATGCCAGTCATGTACGGGTTGATAGGGAAGTTGGTCAGTATAAAATTAATTATATTTTTAACGTCCGTACTTGCAATCTTAGGTGTATGGGCGTTTTTTGGAATCGTAAAGAGAATATTTGATAAAAAAATTGCATTTTGGTCAAGTGTTTTATTGTTTTTTCAACCAGTATTGTGGTATTACACCGCACGAAGTATGTTTCATAATGTTCCTTTTGTAAGTTTATTATTTATTGGCTTATGGCTTTTGATAATTAAACCAATAAAAAAACATGTGTGGTCAAACGATGTTCTTGGAATGATTATATTTATGTCTGGAGTTCTCATGCGACCAAATGAAATTATTTGGATTGCACTTTGTGCGCTTATTGTTGTAATAATATATAGAAAAGAAATTTCATTTTCACGATTACTTACGTGGGTCTGTATCAGTCTTTTGTTTATAGGATTATATGGTTGGTTAAATGCAGCTGTATATGGAAGCTCGGCTGGAAGTTATGTAAGTTCTCGTTCTCTTGAAATTAGACACTGGTATTCATTTATATTTCCATTTGGTATTGATCTTAAAATGATTTTGAAAAGTGGGTGGTTTTATTTTGTAAAATTATTTTGGTGGTTTAGTATCCCAGCATTAGTTGGTTTTTGTGTATTTGTATATGAATGGATTAGGGGTAGGCTTTCAAAAGAACAAATTACTTTTGGTATTGTCTTTATTTTGATCAGTTTGTTCCTGTTTTTTTATTATGGAAGCAATCAGGATACACTTTTTGGTCTCAAGACTATTGGAGTGGCATATGCACGTTATTGGCTTCCATTGTTTATGATAAATACAATATTTGTCATTTTTGGCTATTTTTGGCTGTTAAAAAGAGTCTTATACAAGAAAATAGTGGGTATTTTGGGGATAATTTTGATTGGAATTTCCTTTATATTAAGCGCAAATATTGTTTACAGCGGTATTGATGGCCTCAAAAGTACCAAAAATAACCTTATTTACGCACAAAATGTGCAAAATTGGGTATTGGCTAACACACAAGAGAGTGATATAATCGTAACTGACTACGAAGACAAGTTCTTCTGGCCAAAGAGACAGGTAATTGTCCGTTTTTTTGATTCTCGGGTTGGTGAGGCAATTAGCAAATTAATTGAAGGAGAAGAGAATATATATTATTTTACACACATAACTGACGAGGTGCTTGGTCAATCTCAACCAGATGAAATTAGAGAATATGCTAGTAAGTTTGGAGTAGATATAGAGCCTATAAATTATTTTGAGAATCACGGATTATTTTTATTTAAAAAATGATATGGAAGATTGTATTTTTTGTAAAATTTTGAAAGGAGAAATTCCTAATCATACTGTTTACGAAGACAAAAATGTTTTGGCTTTTTTGGATATATATCCTCATGCAAAAGGACATACAATAGTTATTCCAAAAGTTCATGCTGAAACTTATTTTGACTTGAATGAAGAATTGTTAACTAGTTTTTCTAATGGAGTAAAGCGTGCAATGGAGAACGTTCAAAACAAATTGCAACCAGATGGATTTAATGTCGGTTGGAACCAAAATAAAGTTGCTGGACAAGTCGTTCCTCATTTACATATGCATATTATTCCACGTTATGAGGGGGACGGTGGTGGAAGTATTCATTCTATTATAAAAAATCCTGGAGAAAAAACAGTTGACGAGATATCAAAATTATTTGAATAAAAAGTATGCCAAAACATTTGAAAAAATTATCAGAAGAGACCTTGCATGAAAATCCGTGGTGGAAGTACAAGCATGATACATACGAAAAACCTAATGACAAAGAGGGTGATTATTTTTATGGTGAGACAAACGGAGTGGTTATGATTGTGCCTATACTTGAAGATGGTAGGCTTGCTTTGACATTGCAGCATAGATATTTGGTAGATAAACAAAGTATTGAATTTCCTGCTGGCGGTATCAAAGATGGTTTGGATCCAGCAGAAGCTGCTAAACTAGAACTTCTGGAAGAGACCGGCTGTGTACCAAGGGAGATGATCAAAATGGGTACATTTGAACCAGCAAATGGATTTGTAAAAAATACATGCCATGTTTATTTAGCCCATATAGAATCTCAAGGCGAACAGCATTTAGATGATTCAGAAGAAATAGAACTTATGTATCGTCGTCCAGAAGAGATAGATGACATGATTCGCAAAAATGAAATTTGGGATGGAGAAACTATGGCTACATGGGCACTTGTACATCATTATTTTATTCATTAATAATTTTATGGCTCACCCATTTACTATTCCTGTTATAGGAGAACAAAAATATGCAGTAATCTGCGCTGATATTATTATAGAAAATGATAAGGGTGAAATTTTGATAGAAAAAACAGGTGTGGGCCCTATGACAGATAAGTGGATTTTGTCAGGAGGTTGTGTACATGTTGACGATGATAATATTCAAGCCGCAGCTTTGCGTAGTGTAAAAGAAGAAGTTGGTTTAGATATTGAATTAACACATTTGGTAGATGTATTTGGCAATCCAGAAGCAAAGCCCGTAGCAGATACTCGTTTTTATGCTGTACAGGTTTTGTACACTGCTCGTCCAAAGGTAGGCTCCAAGTGTAGTGTACCAACAGAAACTATTAAGGAATATAAATGGATTAAGCCAGAAAGTCTAATATGGGTAAAGATGGGGTTCAATCACAAGAAACTTGTAAAGAGGTATTTAGAAAAAAAACGACGTGGTGAACTTATGCCAGCAGATAGATCATTTTTTTCTGATCACTTTGGCAAAGACTATTCATATGAAAGTAATGATTATATGCATACGATTGTCATGGGAATTGCTCTAAACGAAGACAATGAGGTACTCCTTGCACATCGTGCACAGAATCCGTTCAAAGGTCATTGGGATTTTCCTGGTGGACATATGTATGTACATGAGTCTATCGAAGAATGTCTCAAACGTGAGGTTATGGAAGAGCTTGGTGTGGAATGTGAGATGGGTAATTTATTTCAAGTATATTCTGACAAAGGAATGAGCCCAAGATTTTCTCGCGCAATGGTTCTGTATTTTATAAAAATTAAAAGTGAAGATTTTGTAAAAAATATAGAAATGGATGATTTTAAATATTTTCCTTTATATAAATTGCCAGATAATTTGGCGTATCACGTAGAAGGAGCTTTGAGTGATATAAAAAAATACATAGATAAAAAATAATTATGAAATTACTTGTTACGGGAGGAGCAGGATTTATCGGGTCACATTTTATTCGCTATTGGTTGAAGCGTCACCCTGAGGACGAGATTACCAATCTCGATCTTTTAACATATGCAGGGAATTTGGAAAATTTAAAAGATGTACAAGATAATAAAAATTATAAGTTTGTAAAAGGAGATATATGTGATAGAGATTTTGTTTTTGATCTTGTAAGAGATGCAGACTTGGTTGTTCACTTTGCAGCTGAATCTCACGTAGATCGTTCTATTATAGATCCAAGCGCATTTATTCGTACAAATGTTTTAGGAACACAAACTCTGCTTGATGCAGTAAAAGAATTTGGAAAACGTATTCACCATGTTTCAACTGATGAGGTGTTTGGCGCACTTAAGCCAGAGGATCCTGCATTTGATGAAAATACACCATATGATCCACGTAGCCCATATTCTGCAAGTAAGGCAGCGTCCGATCATCTAGTGCGAGCATATTATCATACATACGGAATCAAGATGACGATTTCCAATTGTTCAAACAATTATGGATCATACATGTTTCCAGAAAAAATGCTCCCATTATTTATTTCAAATCTAATGGAAGGAAAAAAAGTTCCAGTGTATGGAGATGGACAACAAGTTCGTGATTGGATTCATGTTTTGGATCATGCACGTGGAATTGATTTTGTTTTGCAAAAAGGAAAGATAGGGGAGACATATTGCCTTGGAGGAAATAGTGAATTGGCAAATTTAGATGTTACGAAGACTCTTCTCAAACTCATGGACAAAGATGAAAGTTCTATAGAGTTTGTAAAAGATCGCCCTGGTCACGATAGGCGATATGCAATTGATTTTTCAAAAGCAAAAAATGAACTTGGTTGGGAACCGGAAATGAAGTTTGAAGACGGATTGAAAGAAATGATTGATTGGTATAAGCAAAATCAAGATTGGGTAGAAAGGTGCAAGAGTGGGGAATATCAAAAATATTATAATAAACAATATGGTTCATAGGAACCTAAGAACTAAATATATGAAAATATTAGTCATTGGCGGTGGTTATGTAGGAAATAGATGTCATGAAACCTGGGAAGGTTCTGTTTTGAGTACAGGCATGATTACTTCAAAAGAAGATGTTCTAAAATTGATTGACGAGCATAAACCAGATGCAATACTAAATGCCGCAGGA
>JABGUG010000054.1 GCA_018646705.1 Candidatus Parcubacteria bacterium
GATGAAATAAATTAAAATAAACTTGTGGCGATCTTTAATTCAATAAATTGAAAATGAATACAAAACTAAACCCATCCCATATTATCTTAGATCTAGGAATAATACTCTACACTTTTTTTGGCACGCACATTCTCATCGGTTTTACTGAAAGCCACCTTGTGGCAATGTTTTATATTGTTGCCCTACTCCATATCACCGCACTTGGATTTGTATTATTTGATAAAGTTCGTTCAGACAATTCTAGTTCTCTTGTTGGGGGAGATGAAAAATCATGGCTTGGTGCCGTACAAGGGCTTATCTTTATACTTGCACTAGGTGGCTCATTTTGGCTTATTTTCCCTGGTGTAGCGATCAGTGATATTATAGGACGAGAGCTTCCTGGACTTGGTATACTTATCATTGGTATGATATTTGCAGCATGGATCATACTTGGTATTGCCATGTCAGGAGATGGTCAAGGCTGGAAAACCCCTTTACAAAAAATACTATTTGAAAATATATTTCCTGCATTATCTGTATTTTTATTTTTTATTTGTGCAGAAACTCTTATCATAGCCGTATCAAATTCAGGAGCCGTATCAATAGATGATCTGGGGATGGGTGCTCTTATGATTCTCATATCATATCTCCCTTTGCGCCTCATGCTCACGACAAAACCACCAATAAAAAATATAGATTTCTTTTCAGTTCTTGTAACAGTAGGCATACTTATTTATAAAATGTTTATCTAATTATTAAATAACATACAAGGCTATGGACAAAAAAATGTATCTTCTTACAGGAGTGCTTGCAATGATTATTTTCATTGGAGCTGGATGTAGTGACACCAAAGACACCACAGATACTTCTACAGAAGTTTCTACTCCACCTCCTGCAGAAGCAACTGTAGAAGAGGAAACAGATACTCAAACAACAGAAGTAAAGGTTACAGAACAAACAACCACAGTGCCTGTAGAAAAAGAAGTGGTACCCGTTGTCCAAAAACCAGTAGAAGTAACACCAGCACCAGTTGTTGAAACTTCACCAGAACCAGAACCGTCACCAGCACCAACAATTACAAATTGTGGAGCAGACCAAAATTGTCTTTTGAAAAATATACAATCATGTACACCTGCAACTGGAGACATACAAATATTTACAGCGGTCTACGGTGTAACAATTACAGATTCAGGAAGTAACTGTGTCATACGACATACAGCAAAATCTGGACTAGAGGGTGAATTTGCAAGCTGGATTGGAAAACATTATGACTGCAGCTTTACAAAAGCTGAACTACTCGAAAATCCTAGTCTTTATGATGAGCGTGCACTTAATGACCCAACAACATATTGTAGTGGACCATATATTGATTTAATGAATGAATTTACTAATCAAGGTTCATCAGGAAGTTCTACTTCTGTAGAGACTATTTCTGTAAACGTTGGTGTCATTAGAGATGATGGAAAAACACTAACAATAAC
This sequence comes from Candidatus Parcubacteria bacterium, assembly GCA_018646705.1. Taxonomy (GTDB): domain Bacteria; phylum Patescibacteriota; class Patescibacteriia; order Magasanikbacterales; family UBA922; genus BM521. The sequence continues at coordinate 1,461 of JABGUG010000054.1, forward strand.
AAATATAGAAGGCGCAAGCGGTCCTGCAACAATACAAATTGATTCTGAATCAGAAACACTAAATGTGAATCAAACAAAAACCATAAATGACTATACTATTACTCTACTAGAGATACTTCCTCAAACATGTACTATTAATGGTGTTGAAAAAGAGGGTCTAGAATGTGGTCAAACAAATCCATACCGAGGTAAAATAGAGATACAAAAACAATAGACTAACCATACAACATATTAAAAAATACCCTATCTGGGTATTTTTTTATTATTTTAAAATTTGATCTGACCCCACCACCACACAGTTCTCCACGAGAGAAAAATGTAACGGCGAGGTCGTACAATAAACACGACGGTCAGCAGGGCTTTGAGTCGCCCTACTTCTCGATCTGACGGGCCATGGACTCGATGAAGTCCTCAAGACTAACCGTCTCACCAACCCGAAGGTTGACGACAGTGGTCTCATAGAACATCCCCAGGTCAGAAACGAGCTGAACCTGGAGACGCATGTTCACAACCGTATCACCACTGATACACTCCACGGGGATACCCCCGTATCCAGCGACCAGCGCAAATACCTTGTCCTCTACAGAAACTCTCATCATTTGCCTCAAAAGTCAGTTTTCGTATTCTTTTTATCATAAAATTAGACAATTGTCAATACCCTAAGGCTAATAAACAAAAAATTTGACACCTTTTCTAATATTTGATAATATTTATTTACTTACAACTAAACTCTACATTTGTTGGAACTGAGGTGAGATTCCTCGACTGTGCCGCAACGGTGGTTCTCGATTTAATCGAGACAAGTCCGGTCTTCATGTGTAGTGTTATCCCGCCTACGTTTCACTTCGGCGGGCATGCCCGAGCAGGCTATGTGAAATAAAGACGTTTTCATCTTTTAACACTTCCTGCATAGGGAAGTTTTTTTATTCTGTCATCCTGAGCGTAGCGAAAGATCTTTCTTAAATAAAATCTATGAAAAATATAGTCGGACTAATTCTATTCGCAATCTTTTTAAGTGGATGTTCAACCACATCCCCACCTCAAATAACTACCCCGGAAATACCGGAGCAAAAAACTGAGGTCATTTCTAGATCAACCGAAACACAGAATGTAAAAATAACCGATGTTGAAAAAATCGTTATACAAAAAACTACAACGACGAGTGGATCAAATACTGAAGATCCCAAACCTACAACAACAATAAAAGAAGAAATCGAAGACAAAACAATACTTATTGTCGAAGGAAAAACGTATACACTCCCCTATCTTGAAAATAATTCTGTACATGATGTCATGATGACACTGTCAGCGATGTCATCACAACCATTTTATTTTGAAGTAAAAGAATATACAGGAATGGGTTATTTTGTAACTTCTATCAATGGTAAAAAACAAGATACTAGACAAGGTAAATACTGGATTTACTATATAAATGACGAATCTGCAAAACTAGGAATTTCAAACTATATTATTAATCAAGGAGATGTAATCAAATGGACATATGGGGAATAAAGCATGGGGCAGAGATCAAGGAATATGGAACAACTTTTTTATTTTAAGTTTAGTAATAATTTGTGGGATTTTATTTTTTAATCCTGTACAAGCCGAGGAAATACCTGCTGATACTCAAAGTGCTGAGGAAGAAACTACGGGAGATCCTGATAGCAATGAAGAGGGTGAAGAAAATGAGGATGGTTCTGATAATGACACAGAAGCTGAAGAGAGTGAGACTCAAGATGATGAAAATGACGGTCAAGATGAAAGTGAAGAGGATAAGTCAGAAGAAGACGAAGATGGAGAAGAAGGAAATGAAGATGATGAAACCGCAGAAGAAGATCCTGCGCCAGAAGAAACACCTGAATATCCAACAACCACTATTAATATACAAATTGAAACATTTGATGCAACACTTTATGATGACACATTTGTAGTTACTGCATGTTCTAATACAGAACATGGTACAGAATACACATTAAATATTTGGTGTGCAATAGAACAGATTGGTGAAGAGCAAGGTTGGTCTATTTTAGATACTTGGGGAGCGTATGGAGTCACCTATGACATAAACGAATACAAAGGAAATGATTTTTCTGACGGTATGTGGTGGGGTTGGTATAGTGAATTATACCCAGGTATGACAGGAGTAGATGCACATATATTATCTGAAGATGAAAAAATATTATTGGTATATGGAGTGGAGCCATCAAAAATTATTGTAAACAACATTGAACCTGAACTAAATACAACCACTACTATTGAATTCCAAAAGTTTGACTGGGGTATATTTGATTGGGCACCAAACCCAAGTTCAACATTTGTAATAAATAATGAAGAAATTTTTGATGAAGATGGTATCTATGAATTAGAAATTACTACTACCACACCATATGAAATCTATGGAATGAAAGATGGATTCCTAGACTCAGAAATTATCACAATATCCCCTACTTCTACATCAGAAGAGTTAGATACTGGAGATACAGGTGGTACAGGTGGTACAACTGGTAATATTACTCCACCAGAAAATGATGATCCTCTTATTTCACAATCTGAAATTGATTATGCAGTATCTAAAATATTAGACTATCTAAAATCCCAACAAGATGAAACAGGAAAAATATTAGATGGTAATATGACAGACTGGGCCATCATGTCCTTTGGTGCAGACGCACAATATGCAGATGATATAAAACAAGAAAATGGAAAATCACTTCTTGAATATGAAAAAAGTTATGATCTGGATGCAGACAGTGATATGAGTGACTGTGCAACATATCCTAGACATATATTAGCATTATTATCAGCAGGGGTTTCTGTAGAAGATGATGCCATACAAGGGCTGAAAGATAAAACACTAAATACCTGTTATGAGAATAATTTGTATGGACTAAATGGAATTAATGATGATGTCTTTGCACTGATGGCTTTACTCGCTATTGATATAGACCCAACAGAAAATATAATTATAGATATTGTAAGCACTACCCTAAGTTGGCAACTAGAAAATGGTGCGTTTTCTTGGCCTGATTGGTACGACCCAACACAAAAAGTAGCTGGTGATGATATTACTGGTGCATCAATAAATGCATTACAATATGCCAAAGAAAAAGGTGCTCAAGTAGAAGATTCAATTCTTTTGAATGCTAAAACGTACCTAAAGACTACACAACAATCTGATGGTGGATGGGGCTATGGTAGTTCTGATATTATGACGACAAGTTGGGTTCTCATGGGTATAAATGCATTAGATGAATCACAAGAAGATTGGTCCACTTCTACAGGAAAAAACCCGTGGTACCCACTCGTAAATAATGTAAATGACGAAGGTTATTATGAATCAGTCTGGGCTCCAGGCACAGTAGATTGGTTTGCTATGAAACATGCAGTACCTGCACTCAAAGGAGCGTCGTGGCCAATTGTACTAGACCCAATAGTAGAAGACTTTTCAGATGGAGCAACATTCACATATGGAAGTGGTGGTGGAACTTATATTCCTCCAGTAGAAGATACTGCAACTACCACAGAAGACATTACGACGACGACACTTGATATTGTTACGTCAACTGAATATATCGCAACTACCACAGAAGATATTATTGAATCAAATGAAGATCCAGAAAAAATAATTGAAGAAATAAAAATAGAGGAAATTGAAAAACCCGTGATAATAGTTCCTCCCGCCCCTGTTGTATACAACGCACCTCAAGTAGAAGTTCGTGGAGAAAAAATTGAAATTAAAGATGAGATTAAAACTGAGGAAATTGAAGAGTCCACCGACGCTGAAGCTTTGGCGGACAAGGCGGACAAAGAGGAAAAAAATGGTCCAAATCCCCTACCAGCGCTTATAATAATTGGTGGAATGGGGCTTCTATATGGCGCTTGGAGACTAGTCAAAATTCTGATATAATTAGATACCAATAACTTAATAATATTTATGAATAAAAAACACTATATAATCCTCATTTCAATACTCTTGGTCGTAGGTTTTGGTGCACGACTCCTCCCTCACCCAGCAAACTTCGCACCTATTGGAGCATTAGCACTCTTTGGTGGACTATATTTGCCACGTAAATGGGCTCTTATACTCCCACTTGGAGCAATGTTAGCAAGCGATATAATTATTGGATTCTATTCATGGCAAATCATGCTCAGTGTTTACGTTTGTTTTGCGCTCGTTGTAGGTATTGGATTATTGGTACGCAAAAATAAGAAATTCCACACAATTCTTGGTGGAACCGTACTTGGTTCTATATTATTTTTCCTGATAACAAACGCAGCAGTATGGGGATTTGGTAGCATATATACAATAAATTTTTCTGGACTCATGCAAAGTTACTACATGGCACTCCCCTTCTTCCGAAATAGTTTACTTGGCGATCTATTTTTTACCGGCGTCTTAGTTGGTACTGCAGAGAGTGTTCAATATATGTATAAAAAAACTATGGCAGAAATTAAGACATAAACTATGTCAAAAATAAAACGATCATGGGACGTACTTACGAAAAAAGAGCGCCGTGCGGCAATCGAAAAAATAATAACATTTTTTGCTGAAGAACGTGACGAAGAAATTGGAATTATCGCCGCAGAACAAGTTCTTGATTTTTTTCTCGAACTTACCGGTGGAAAAATTTATAATCGTGCGATAGATAATGCAAAAGACTGGCTCAAAATCCGACTCATAAATCTCGACATTGATGCCGAAGAATTAAAAAAATAAAACAAAAAACAGTAGGGACAGGTCGCGACCCATCTCTACTGTTTTTTTATTATGAATTGACGCCGCTTTGATGGTCGTCAATTCTATGACTTCACCAAAGCGGCGGTGCTCTTGAACCCATGATGACCTCCTCAGGCCGCGCGATTGTAGGCGGACAAGACGAGGGTCATGATCGTATGGATGTGTACGTTCTGAACCACCAGCCTGAATCGGTAGGAGTTCGTCTTCGACCACAGGCCTAGCCTGCGCCTGCAGATGATCTCGCCCGTCGACGGAACCTTCGAAGTGAGACCTTCCGGAAATTCAGTCCGCCAAAACGGAACCACCCCCGAAAGATCGATGGGCTTCTCGGAAACGACCGAGATCTCCCACTCTCCGATGTCCATGATGCGGGTCATGACGACCTTGATCTTATAGTGACAGATCAACGCAATCGGACAGACCAAACCGCTCAAGGTGTGCTGGCCGACCACGAAAGCCTCGACCTGATCGAGGGTCTTGCCGAACTGCCGCATGAACACCTCTTCCGTGGTCCGCACAGACTGAAAATCCGTATGGGCAGACTTCCGAGAAGAGGGCACGTGCCATGAACGCAATTTGACCGGTCTCATTCAAACTCCTGTTTTCCAAATCGTTTACGGAAATACACCTAACGCACAAAAGCATTGTAAAATAACATAGATGAATATTCTTGTCAAGAAATATATGTATACAAAAAACTCCCAAACACGGGAGTTTCTTAATTCTTATTCCTTAGTTCTTAATCCTTGTAAATTATCCAAAATCGTTAAAGGTAATCTCTTCTCCAGTATCTGTAACATGTCCTTTTTTCTCTTCTTCACCCTCTTCCACACTCGGTTCAGCTACAGGTAACCCGCCTATATCCTCTATAGGTAATCCAATCGGTGGTTCTGCTGATTTAGTAGCTGCTTTTTGTACTCTAGGAGTTGCCACATGAGACATTGGAAAATGCCACAAAGTTGCCAATTCTTCAATATTTAAAATATAACGATTTTTACCAATCCATGGATTACGCGTTTTGTATGCAAACATGTGCATATTTCTACGATGATTGCTTCTATATTCTGAAAAGAAATATTCAGTAGATGTAATATATTTTGGTAAAATTGAATTTGATGATGGATTATTAAACTGATTTACAGCACCTACAAGAGAATTAATTGCCCTAGATGGATTATATACTTCTTTTCGTGCTACATATACACCACGCATTTTCGTTTCATAACCAATCTTAGCAATTTTATTCTCCATTCCTTCTAACACAGTCTTTTGTCCAGGTGTTAGATATAACATCTGATTTGGTGGACCATCACGCTCTGGTTTGGCACTGGCCCCGTCTTCAGATACAGGTCCTCCACCAATCTGTGAATTTAATTCTTGCAAACTTTTTCCAACCTCTTTACTAAGAGGGTTGTCAAAAAATATCTTACTCAAAATATTTCCTTTTGCTTCTGTTTTTTCTCCTATCACTTTTTTTATTTCCTTGATACAATGATCTTTCCATCTAAACTCTTCTAATGGCTCTATGATAATCTGATACCAAAGCTGTTCTCCTGGTCCAATACGAGAAAAACTCTCTAAAAACGTACCCATTGGATCCTTCAAGACAGTGTCTTTGGAAATATTGTGCTCAAATTCACTATACAAACGAATCGGATATGCATAGTCTTGAGTCAACACAAAGTCAGCTGCCCAGATTTTATGTGTATCACTTGGATACTTATCTGGAATGTCTGTTGTGTAATCTTCTACTTCTGTTATATCTACATCTGGATACTGCGCATACACTGCTGCCTCCACAACATCTCTGTACTTATCTACCGTACGAATGATAAATTGTATATATCCTTCAATACTTATAATTTCAAAACTAAACTGATATTGAAAAAATCCACGCCAATATTTTACACCAATACTTGGAGGATCCATCACACTAAAAATATGTGCAAAAAGTTGTTCTACTGCTTTTGGTGTCTGTACATTTTCTTGTGGTATGTCTATTGCAAGCAAAATCCAATTCCAATCTTTTTTCCAGAGTATTCGTTTATATATAAACAACATAAAAAAACCTGCATAAAAAAGCAGGGACAATAATATAATCCAACCACCTAGAAGGTAGACTCTATTAATAACATGTAGTATAGGCTCTTCAACAAAAAACCTTAATAGGGCATCAAAAGAAAGAATCATAGAGATCAAACTTCAAGTATTTTATACACAATTAGATATACTATAAATGAAAGTAATCCTATCCACCACCACCTACTAATACCTGATAAATACCCTGCATAAAACGTAAGTATAACAATAAGTGTGGCTACAAATGATATAAAATGCCTAATAAAACCTTCTGACATAAAATGGTTATTATTTATTAGTTATTGTAATAAGTATATCACAAAAATAAAAAACCCCCTATAGAGGGGATTTTCAATTATTTTAGACTGTTTTCTTTTATTATCTTTGGGGTAATTTCTTCCAAACAACTAGTAATGGACTCGCAAGGAAAATAGATGAATATGTACCAAGCAAGACACCAATCATAAGTGCGAGTGAGAAGTAATGAATACTATCACCACCGAAGAAAAATAGAGCTGACAATACAAGTAACGTAGTAATAGATGTATTGATTGAACGAACAAGTGTCTCATTCACACCTTTGTTTACGATCTTACTAAAATTCTCATAACCATGTTTGATAAGGTTTTCACGTACACGATCAAACACTACAATTGTGTCATTAACAGAGTAACCAAGAATGGTAAGCATGGCCACAACAAATGGAATATCAACTTCTACACCCATGTAATGACCAAGAAGTGAAAATATACCCATAGTAATAATCACATCATGCAAAAGTGCAATGATCGCTGTAATACCATATTTCCAAGACTTTACAGGCTTAGAGACTTTACGAAATGCATAAGCAACATAAGCTACTATAGCTAATATAACCGCAATAGCAGCTTTTGCTGAACGTTCTTTGAGCTGTGCACTAATTGCGGGACCAATTGTTTCTACACGTTCTTCTAAAAGCCTATTTTCTACAACTTTGCCCTCTTCAATATTTACTATGCTTTCAGAATCTTCAACAGTCACTACTTCCATACCTTCAATTGCAAATTCTTCTGAACCGTTAATTTCCAGACCTTCTGCATTCACTACAGATGATTCGTTCAAGACTTCGAAATTTTCACGAAGTTTAGACAATACAACTTGATGTTCTTCTTCACTTATAAATCGCATTTTTAGAATATATCCATTTTCTTCTGTTGGTTGAACACGAACATTTCCATAATCTTGGTTTTCAAACACACTTTGCATTTCCTCTAGGCCTGGCCTTTCATGAGTAAAACTAACCTCAATAAGAGAACCACCTGTAAAATCAATACCTGGCTTTAATCCAAATATAATAAGACATGTAATACTTGCTACTACCAAAAGAGTTGAGAGCCCGAACCAAGTGTTTCTTTTTCCTACAATGTTAAAAGTCATATTATTTTTCTTCATTATATGTACCTACAAAGAATACGCCTCCATCGCGATTCTTGAACCAAGGTACTACGAATCTCAAAAGTACACGTGTCACAACAATAGCACTAAACCATGAAAGTAAAATACCAATAAGAAGTGTGATTGCAAAACCCTTTACAAAACTCGTACCAAACCAAATAAGTAAGATACATGTGATGATTGTTGAAAGATTACTATCTCGAATAGATACCCATGCGCGTTTGAATCCTTCTTCTACAGCAGCTTTTAGGCTCTTGCCATCGCGCAACTCTTCTTTGAGACGTTCAAATATGAGTACATTTGCATCAACGGCCATACCAATAGACAATATGAAACCAGCAATTCCAGCAAGCGTAAGAGTTACACCAATAAGCTTAAATATTGCCAAAGTAAGTGCGATATAAAATGATAATGCAATTACTGCAAACAATCCAGGAAGACGATAGTAGAAAAACATGAAAATCATAACGAGTATCACACCAACAATACCTGCATACAAACTCTTTGAAAGAGATTTCGCACCAAGTGTCGCTCCAACTGATTGTTGAGAGATAAGATCAATAGGTACAGGTAATGCACCTGCATTTAATCTCTGAGACAATAGACGTGCTTCTTGCAAATTGAAGCTACCAGTGATAACTGCACGACCATCAGTAATTTCGGTCTGAACAACAGGTGCACTAATAACAACACCATCAAGGAAAATAGCAACTTGCTTTCCTACATTTCTAGATGTAATATCTGCAAACAAATCTTTTCCTTCGCTATCAAAATTAAGAGCTACCTGAATTGCACCGGTTTGTCCATCTGAAACAATTTCTGAACGCTCGAGCTGCTTACCAGACAAGTCAGTATTTTTCCAAATATCTTGTGGAGGTAAAATATCAATTTCACTTTGTGTTTCTATAAGAATTCTCCATAATTCATACTCTTTTGTATTTCTTTCATCACGCTTGTAAATAACATGGTAACCAAATGGAGATTCTACTGGACCAATAATTTGTCCTTTTTCTGCTTGAAATACTGGTTCAGAAAATTCAGGGACCATCATATTACTACTAAACCATCCTAGGTCTCCCCCATTTTGTTCTGCGCTTGGATCAGTAGAATTATCTCGTGCAAGTGTTTCAAAATTATCTGCATTTACTTCATTATAAATTTCCTGAGCTCGTGCAAATGCTTCTTCTTTGTTATAGACTGGCTCACTACATCCTTCTGCACCTAGATAACAAATAAGAATATGACTTGCAAGAATCTGTTTTTCACCATCGCGCTCTGCTCCACGTTTTACAATATTGTAACCTTGGTATGTTTCAACCAAAGATTTACTCACTTCGCCTTCGCTGGCAGTCTGTGCCCATTCATACAATTCTGGAAATTGTGAATTATCTCCTACAAAATTAAGATAGCCACTATTATTTTGACTTGCACTATCTTCAGTAGCTTCTCGAGCCACACCTTCGAATTCTTCACCTACATTTACTATAGTATTTAAAATATTATTTGCACGAGTTTTAGCATCTACATTATATTCATCCATTTGTACTTTTTCTTCTTCAGTCAATTCTCGTTCTGGTTCATTATTTTCCTCTTTGAATTCCAAAATTGGTGTTTCACCAATCATAGATATTGCTTGTTCTACATCACTTACACCTGGAAGTTCTACAATAAGACGATAAGCTTCATCAACTTTTGTTGTTTGTACTTGTGCCTCAGCAACTCCCATACCATTTATTCTACGTTCAATAACATCACGAACACCTTCTACTGAAATACCTTTTTCTTCTTCTTCCATAGCACTTACGTCTGCTTCATATACGAGATGTGCACCACCTTGCAAATCAAGACCAAGACGAAAGTCACGCTCTGGAACAGTAGGAAGTCCTAGATGAATATTGTCATTCACCCAATTGATTCCCTTATTAAACCCTTTTGGAGCTACAAAAACACCCGACACTACGAGTAGTACTAGTACACCTGCGATCCCCCATCTGATTTTTGACCTAATATTTGTTTTAGCCATGCATTTTTTTATATTCAATAACGGTCGATATTGTATCGTTTTTTGATAAAAACGTCAAGTAAAGTTAGTAACATGGAGGTAAAAGGTAAAAGTGGAAAAATAAAAAAGTCTTATAATGATCTTATAAGACCCGCCAATATCTTTGATATCTCGACTGATTGATTGTAAAAATTTTGAAATTCTTTTTCTTGAATATAACCAAGCTTCAAAGCAAGATACAACATGGAACGAACTTCGCCACATGAACCTTTTGCAACATACAAGAAATAAATAAATTCCTTATTACTTTTTCGTTCAAATCCTTCTGCAATATTATTCATTATAGAAACTACCGCACGTTGAATCTGTTTTCTAAAATCAAAATCTCTACATTTCGAAAAAGCTTCATACATTTCCAAAACCAACACACCCGATTTTTGCCAAGCAATTATATCTTCAAATTTCTGTATTCCCATAGTGAGATAAAATTATATTATCCCACACCCTCTTTTACCTTTCCACTTTTACCTTTTACCTACTTGCCATGACACTTTTTATATTTCTTTCCACTTCCACACGGACACGCATCATTTCGTCCAACTTTATTACCACTATCATCTCGTGCCTTTCCTTGAACTATTCCAGCTTCTGCATTGCTAGTCTTTTGAGCACCTTTGAGTGTCATTTTGTCGTCCGCCATAATACTTGGTGCGAGCTGTAAACCAATATTCACTTTAAATATTGTATATACAACTTCTTTTTGAATATTTGCAAGAAGTTGATTGAACAGGTGAAAACTTTCTTGTTTGTATTCAATCAAAGGATCTCGCTGACCATATCCACGAAGTCCTATCCCTTGTCTCAAATAATCAATTGCTACCAAATATTCAACCCAAAGATTATCAGTGGAGCGGAGAATAACACTTTTTTGAATTTCAGTTGGAATACGACGCTTATCTTCCTCATTTTCTACTTGATCTTGTACATTTTTTATAAGTTCTTCGTATTGATGGCGTGCTTTTGCTATAAGAAATGAAACAAGTTTATCGCGTCTCTCTACATCACTCTTATTATCTTCTCCTGGTTTTCCAAAAGACATTATTTCCAATTTGTCATCATTAGAAAGAGGAAATATTGTTTTCATGGTTTCATAAACCTCTTTTACATTCCAATCTTTTTCATTTATTTCTTCGTCACCCGACTCATCCATTTGTGGATTTGTGTGATATGAAACCACAAACTCAATTTCACCTTCAATCAATTCCATCATCATTTCATGCAAGGAATTGTATACTGTACCTGATTCATCATTAGGTTCGGACAGGTCGCGACCTGTCCCTTCGGGCGCTTCGACAACGCTTCCATTCAATTCCTTCTCTGCTAGATCGAGGGCTTGACGACGTTTTTTGTAAACGACTTCACGCTGCTTATTCAATACATCATCATATTCAAGAAGATGTTTACGTGTATCAAAATGATGTGACTCTACTTTTTTCTGTGCGCTCTCGAGCATGCGTGTAATAAACTTTTGTTCAATAGGCATATCTTCTGGCACTTTCATACGTGTCATTACACCTTTCAATTTATCTCCAGCAAAAATACGCATTAGATCATCATCAGTTGATACAAAAAATTGTGTTTCACCAGGATCACCCTGACGAGCAGATCGACCACGAAGCTGGTTATCAATACGACGAGACTCATGACGTTCAGTACCAAGGACAAACAAACCACCTGCGTCTTTTATTTTTTGGCTTTCTTCTTTTGAAGCGTCTGGTCCACCAAGCTTGATATCCACACCACGACCAGCCATGTTGGTTGCAAGAGTCACTGCACCTGGACGACCAGCCTGTGCAATAATTTCACCTTCACGTTCATGATTCTTTGCATTCAAAATTTCATGCTTAATACCATTTATTTCCAAATACTGACTGAGTTCTTCATTTTTTTCAACAGAAATAGTACCAACAAGTACAGGCTGTCCTTTTGATTGACATTCTTTTAATTTCTCAATAATTGCTTTGTTCTTACCTACATCATTTTTATAAATTCTATCAGGAAAATCAGTACGAGCATCTGGTCTATTTGTCGGAACTACAACAACTTCCATACCATAAATTTTGTAGAATTCTTCTTCTTCAGTCTTTGCAGTACCTGTCATACCAGAAAGCTTCGTATACATTCGGAAAAGATTTTGGAATGTAATAGTTGCAAGTGTGCGACTTTCACGCTGAATCTTTACACCTTCTTTTGCTTCAATCGCTTGATGCATACCTTCGGAATATCTTCGTCCAGGCATCTTACGACCAGTAAACTCATCAATAATTACAATTTCACCACCCTCAACAATATAATCTTTGTCACGCTTGAACAACACTTCTGACTTGAGAGCTTGTTCAATATGATGGACGAGCATTATTCCACCCTCAACATATAAATTATCTACATTGAGCCATCTTTCAAATTTTGAAATTCCTTCATCAGTCAATGTTGCTGCACGCATCTTTTCATCTAAGTTATAATCTTCATTTTCTTTGAGCATGCGAACCCATTTTGCAAATTGATGATATTGATCAGTTGCTTCTTCTGCAGGAGCAGAAATAATAAGTGGTGTACGAGCCTCATCAATCAAAATAGAATCAATTTCATCGATAATACAATAACTCATTTCTTCTTTTGGTCTCATTACCATCTGACCAACGTCTTGTACCATGTTGTCACGAAGATAATCAAAACCAAATTCATTATTTGTTCCATATGTAATATCACACTCATATGCGTCCTTACGACTTGCTGTTCTCAAATACTCATCTTCAACTTTGAAACTTCCATCAGTCTCTTCTTTTTCACTTTCTACTTTTTCCTTTTCCCTATCATATACAAATGTAACTCTCTGATTTTGGATAATACCAACTGAGAGTCCCAAAAAATCATAAATTTCTGCCATCCATACTGCATCACGTTTTGCCAAATAATCATTCACTGTAATCAAGTGAACACCTTTTCCATCAAGAGCATTTAGATACACTGGCAATGTAGCGGTAAGTGTCTTACCTTCACCAGTTCTCATCTCAGCAATTGTTCCTCTATGCAAGACAATACCACCGACAAGCTGCACATCATAATGACGCATACCCATAGTACGCTTACCTACTTCTCGAACAGTTGCAAATGCTTCCACGAGTAAATCATCCAAAGACTCGCCTTTTTCAAGACGCTTTTTAAACTCTGGAGTCTTGGCTTTCAAATCATCATCAGACAACTTTTCAAATTCAGATTCAAGACTATTAATTTTGTCTACTGTTGGTTGAATTTCTTTCAAGATTTTCTTGTTTTGGTCACCAAACATTTTATGCAAAAAAGACATACATTTACTGTATTTATATAGAAAATTAAGCCACCTGATTATATCACTAATTCTATCCCCTGTCTATACTTGACTTTTTTGTATTTTTGGTGTATTTTCTAAGCAGAAACCAACTTAGCTGGAGCAAATACCATGAACGGACCTTACATCTGTGTAGCATGTGGCGAAACGGACCGGATCGGTCCGAAGTGTTCCGCATGTGGACA
>JABGUG010000044.1 GCA_018646705.1 Candidatus Parcubacteria bacterium
AAGTAGAAGAATTTAAATCAGGCAAAGATCCTATTATCAAATTTCTTATTGGCATGGTCATGAGATCTAGTGAAGGAAGTGCTGATCCGAAGGTTGTGGAAGATGTTTTGAGGGGGAAGTTGAAATAAAAATATTCTGGTTATACTGCAAAATTGTAATATAATCAATAATAATATGGAAAAAAGAAAAGAACTATATTTTAAAAATAGAATTGAATGGCGTAAATGGTTATTAATAAATCACAACTTATCCAAAGGCGTATACCTTGTTTTTTACAAGCTAAGTAGTGAGAAAGAAAGCATGTGTTGGGAAGAAGCAGTCCAAGAAGCTCTTTGTTTTGGCTGGATAGATTCTGTCGTAAAAAAGATAAATGATAAAAGAAGAAAACAACTTTTTACACCTCGAAAGCCAAAAAGCGGATGGAGTAAACTAAACAAAGACCACATAAAAAAACTCGCCGCAAATAATTTAATGCATAAATCAGGATTGCAAAAAATAAAAATTGCAAAAAAAGACGGCTCTTGGTCAATTAGAGATGACGCAGAAAATTTAATTATCCCCAATGATTTAAAGCAAAAGTTTCATAAAAATAAGATTGCGTTTAAAAACTTTCAAGCTTTTAGTAAAAGTTATAAAAAAGGTTATCTACATTGGTTATATTCAGCTAAGCGTGAAGAAACCAGAAAGAAACGAATAATTGAAATAATAAATTTGTGTGATCAAAACATTAAATCAAGAAATTAATATTCAGTATTAATTTCAACAAAGGAGTTTTAAAAAATGAAAAAATCAAATCGTATATGAAGAGTTTTTTAGTGACTAGTTAACTAGCTACTAGCAAACTTGCCCAACTTATCCCCTTGCCCCAAACCCCCCAAACTGATACAATACCCTCGTATGAAAAGCTATATTCACAGCAAAAAAGAGACCCACAATTGACCTGAATTTAGCATATATACTGCCTGTCCTGGCAGTTTTTTTACGCAAATTATTCCGAATGAGCGGAGCGAAGAGGAATCTTTCCTACCTCGCACCATTTGGAACCGTTGCGCTATGAATTACACAAAAAACATTCTTAAGAAAGATTCCTCACTGCGTTCGGAATTAATAAAAACACTATGCACATCCCCCTAGCCCTAACATACGACGACGTCCTCATAGTACCTAGACGATCTACGCTTGCGTCTAGAAGTGAGGCAAATACAAAAACCAGACTTACCAAAAAAGTAAGCCTAAATATCCCTATTATCACAGCAAACATGGATACAGTCACTGGATCTCAGATGGCTATTGCTATGGCGCGTATGGGTGGTATTGGGATACTTCATCGTTTCATGGGTGTCGAAGAAAACGCTGATGAAGTAAAAAAAGTAAAACGCGCTCAGAGTTTGATTATTGAAAAACCATATACCATTGACCCTGATAAGACTGTGGAGGAAGCAAGAGAATATGCAGAAGAAACAGGTGTGACAGGAATGCTTGTTTCAAATGGAGATA
This sequence comes from Candidatus Parcubacteria bacterium, assembly GCA_018646705.1. Taxonomy (GTDB): domain Bacteria; phylum Patescibacteriota; class Patescibacteriia; order Magasanikbacterales; family UBA922; genus BM521. The sequence goes on from JABGUG010000044.1 coordinate 1,498, forward strand.
ATAGATTGCAAGGTGTACTTTCTAGACGTGACTTTATATTTGCAAATGGAAATGACAAAAAGGTTCGCGATATTATGACACCTCGCGAAAAACTTATTGTAGGAAACACATATACAACATTTGAAGAAGCAAAGAAATTATTTGCACAGCATAAAGTAGAAAAACTACCTTTGGTAGATGATGACAACCATATTGTGGGTCTTATTACAAGTGATGATATCAAGCACATTATAGAATACCCCCAGGCAAATAGAGATGAAAATGGGAGATTGATCGTTGGCGCAGCCGTTGGTGTACATGGAGACTATATAGAACGCGCACAAGAACTTGTGCATGCTGGAGCTGATGTACTTGTAATTGACATTGCACATGGACACAGCGACATTATGTTCAATGCAATTTCAAAACTACGCGATGCTGTGGGAGACGCTCAGCTCATTGCTGGAAACATTGCCACTGCCGGAGCTGCAAAAGAACTTTGTGAAGCAGGCGTAGACGCAATCAAGGTTGGAGTAGGTCCAGGATCAATTTGTATTACCCGGCTCGTAACTGGATGTGGCATGCCACAACTTACAGCGGTAACAGAGGCTGTGAAAGTTGCGCGACAGTATGGTGTGCCTGTCATAGCTGACGGAGGAATTGCCAAATCTGGAGATATAGTAAAAGCACTTGGTGCAGGAGCTGACAGTGTGATGCTTGGCAGTATGTTTGCAGGAACACAGGAAAGTCCTGGAGTGGTAATGTTTAAAGATGGTAAAAGGTTCAAAGTATTGCGCGGTAGTGCAAGCTTCACTCAATCGCACACGAGAAAAACTGCAGGATTAGAAAAGAAAAAATTGAAAAATGTGGTACCTGAAGGAGTAGAATCTCTCGTACCATACAAAGGACCGGTAGAAGATATTGTTAACCAAATGGTTGGCGGATTACGCAGTGGTATGAGCTATACCAATTCACACACGATCGCAGAACTACAACGTAATGTAGAATTTGTACGTATGACTGGTTCTGGATCACGTGAGAGTGGTGCCCACGACGTGCAGACGTTGACGTAGTCAACGTCTGTCATCCTGAGTGCAACGAAGGATCTCTCTTATCACGAACAATTCTAAAACAATATATTTTAATATAACAATGAACGAGGTAGGAAAGATTCTTCGCTTCGCTCAGAATGACAAAAACACATATGTCTCAAATATCCGTTGTCGTAGGAGGGCAATGGGGGGATGAAGGAAAAGGAAAAATTACTGATCTACTCGCACAAAACATGGACTATGTGGTGCGTTTTCAGGGTGGAAACAATGCAGGTCATACTATTATTGTAGAAGACAAAACATATAAGCTACATCTGATTCCATCTGGAATTATTTCCAAAAAAGCAACATCAATAATTGGTAATGGTGTAGTAGTTGACCCAAAAGTTTTACTCGAAGAAATTGAACAAGTGAAGGGACAGGGTATTGCTAACCCACAGTTGCTTATTAGCGAACGTGCACATGTGATTATGCCGTATCATATTGCTATGGATGAGGCTTTGTCTGGACATCAAGGAAGTCTCGCAGCAGGAAGTACGAAGCGTGGGATTGCTCCAGTGTTTGGTGACAAGGCATACAGAAATGGAATTCGCATGGGTGACTTACTTGAGCCAGAAATTTTCAAAGAAAAATTAGAAAAAGCATACAACTTCAACAAGGCAATAATTGAAAAAGTCTTTGGACTTGAGTTTAACAGAGAACTTGAAACTATTTATCATGAATATCTTGGCTACGGTGAAAAATTAAGAAAATATATTCACGATACTGAGCTTGAACTTTTCAAGGCATTCAAATTTGGCCAACAAATCTTGTTCGAAGGCGCCCAGGGCATGTCACTAGACCCAGATCATGGCATGTATCCACACGGCACCAGTTCGAACAATGTTGCTGGATATAGTGAAGTTGGTAGCGGAGTCGGATTCAACACGAGAAAGTGTGTAATCGGCATTGTGAAAGCATATGTGAGCCGTGTAGGAGAAAGTCCATTCCCTACAGAGCTTCATGACGAAGTGGCAGAAAAAATCCGAGAAGAAGGCAAAGAATACGGCACTACTACTGGTCGTCCGCGACGTATTGGCTGGCTCGATCTCGTACAAGTACGACAAACAGTACGAACAAGTGGACTCACAGAAATTGCTCTAACAAAAATAGACGTACTTCTCGACATGGATGAAATAAAAGTATGTGTAGCATACAAAGTAGATGGAAAAATTACTGAAGAAATGCCTGCGAGTCTTGAAGCCATGAGAAATGCCATTCCAGTCTATAAAACACTACCTGGATGGGAATCTTTTACTGAAGGCCTCAAAGAAAGAGTGAAGACTGGTGGCTATGACCAATTACCAGAAAATGTAAAAAAATATATCAAGTTTATTGAATATCAAGTAAAGTGTCCTGTAAAAATAATTTCGTTTGGACCGGAAAGAAACGAAACGATTTTCAAATAATTAAAAAACAGCCTTACTGGCTGTTTTTTAATTTATTAAATTCTTCTATCGCCTCTTTCGCAAGTCTTCTAGCAAGACCAATATATTTTTCTGGATCCATGATCGTTAAAATTTCTTGTTTTACTACATCATCTACATCAAGCCTCACTACAAACGAACGCAAATCCTCAAGAGTCACGTGCTTACCACGTGATTCTTTTTTTACAAGTTCATATGCATTAATACTTCCATGCTTACGTAAAATTGTTTGAATTGCTTCGGTAACAACTTGAGGATTATCTCGTAATTCTTGCCGAGCAAATTCTAAATCAGGACGAATAAGATCAAATGCAATATGTAAGTGTTTCATCGCAACATATACATACCCCACTGCCTCACCATATGATCTCTCAAACTCATGATCAGACAAATCACGCTGTAGACGAGATACATCTAGCTCTGAAACAAATCCTGAAATAAACCAATTTGCTTTTTTAATTCCACCTTCTGCAACTTCGGCAAACCACGGATTGATCTTGTGTGGCATGACTGATGATCCTACATGACTTTCAACTTTACTAAAGTACATCGTACCAAACGCAGCATACAGGGACATATCTTGTGCAATATCACGCATCACATTTCCAATCTCTTGTACTGCTTGAAGTACACGTACCATATCAATATGTGGGCCACGTTGATCAGTCCATAATTCGCAATCAAAACCAAATCGAGAACTTAATTCTTTTGAATAACCAATCCAATCCAAATCTGGATAAGTTGCCATAAATGAATTGTAATTCCCTACGGCACCATTAATTTTTGCAGTATATTTCACACTATTTAAACGCTCTATTCCTCTGACAATACGTACCAGATAGTTACCAAAAATTTTTCCAAATGTTGTAGGGCTTGCTGGTTGCACATGAGTTCGTGCCATAAGAGGATCAGCTTCGTATTTTTTTGTAAGCTCTGACAATTTTTCAGTAATTTGTAATACTGCCGGCACAAATTCTTCCCTTAGCCCTTCCGACATCATTGATTTGTATGCAAAATTATTTATATCAGCCGAAGTTACAAACATATGTACAAATGGTGCGACATCTTCGAGACTTGTCCCCTTCATCTTTTCTTTTATCCATAGCTCACACGATTTTACATCATGTTCAGTCGGGCCCATTCCATTTCTACCTAAATGATCATATTGCAAAACTTCATACGCATCGTGTTCTGAAAAGTTTTGATATAATTTTCTCAAAAAATCTTTTTCATCTGATGTAAGCAAACGAACAACCACGCCATTAAAAAATTCTGATAGCGTAATCACATGTTCAATCTCTGTTTTAATTCTATATTTGTGAAGCGCATATTCCGAAAAATAATGTCGAAGCGGCGCACTCATAATACCATGCCGCCCATCAAGAGCCGACGTAGCATACAAAGATTTCTTGTATTTATTTACTTTTGTAACACTTTCTAATATTTCTTCTGCATTATTTAAATCATTTATAATAAGATTCTCTTCAATTCCAATTTCTCTAAACCCATCACGGGTAATATGACCCTGCACTACTGCAACAAAATTAATATTTTGATAAAATGCAGAATAATAATCATCAGTATGATCACCAAACATAACAACTTGTTCTGACCTAATTCCTCTGCGACCAAGATCCTCAAGAGCAAGTTCAAATGCACGAGGATGAGGCTTTGCATATTGCTTTTCTCGTGGAGTATATATAAATGCAAAGTCATTCATATCAAATCCTGCTTGTGCCATACGTTCAACAACCATATTTACCCTATTGGTAACAAGCCCTAAAACTAACCCTTGTTCTTTAAATTTTTTAACAACTTCTACTGCGTTAATTGTCGCTTCATAAGCAACCCCAGGTGCTATTTCTCGGTATTTCTCCAATACAACCCTCCACAGAGGCTCACCTGTAGTATCTCCGGGAAAAAGCTCTTTAAATATATCTTCAAAGTGTAAATTCTGGCGCTCTACCTCAGTAAGACGTTCTTTTGATAGATGTGAAGGAAATGAAATCCCATCTTGCAAAAGGCCTTCTACTGCCTGTGAGAGGGTATCAGAAAATGCCTTTTTTTGATTCAAAAGGGTATTGTCTATATCAAATATAACTGCTTTTATCTCACCTATGGGCATATAAATTGCGTTATGGATGGGTACTTTACCCGTTTTGACTGCCAGCGTCAAGCATGTCCACAACACTAGATCTTGTACCTCAAATACAAATATGATACTATATAGCTGGTATGATAATAGGCTTAAATAAAAACCTATTTGGAGGACCAGTACGATACTCTCCAGAAGAGAGAGATCGTCGCTTTCATATTCTTATATCAATAATGGACCGTTACTAATCGTAGCGGTTTTTTTATATATGCAACATTGGGATATAAAAAATCAAATATTACAAGCCATTGAAGAAAAGGGTGGTTTTGTAAATTGTCATGCACATTTTGATAAATCTTTTTATATTTCAAAAGAAGGAATGGAAAAAAGCAATCTTGACATGGAAGCAAAGTGGCACTTGAGTGACGACATAAAACGAAATGACTCTGGGGAAGATGTTGCTAATCGCATGCGACGTGCACTCGATATGATGATCGAGCAAGGTGTAAAACTCACACTTAGTTTTATCGATGGATATTCTGCAGTTGGGCAAAAAGCAATAGATGCGGCATGTAGTGTGCAAGAAGAATATAAAGACAAAATTCAATTCCTCACATCTACTCAGCCTATTGGCGGACTACTTGATCCTAAGGAAAGAAAAATATTTGAAATAGCTTCTTCAAAGGCAGACACTGTTGGTGGCTTACCTTCACGTGATCGTCCATACATGCAAAAAAGTTTTGACATCCTTTTTAATATTGCACGCAATGAAAACAAACCATTGCACATTCATATTGACCAAGAAAACAATCCTCATGAACGAGATACTGAGATGCTCCTTTACTATACAAAAAAATATGGATATGAAGGACGAGTCGTGGCTATCCACGCACTATCAACCGCAGCTCAACCAAAAAAATATCGTGAAAAAATATATAAACACATGGCAGATCTCGGTATACATGCCGTGGTATGCCCTTCGGCTGCGATTAGTATGCGACAGTTAGATCAATATAATGGACCTATACACAACTCCATAGCAAATGTACCAGAGATGGTTGAGGCTGGTGTAGTTGTTGGACTTGGAATTGATGACTTGCTTGATTTTTATGAACCATTCATTGATGGAGATATGTGGGTAGAACTAAGATTTATGATGGAAGCATGTAGGTATTACAATTTTGACGAAGTAGTAAAAATTGCCACCACAAACGGACAAAAAATATTATCACTTAAATAATTAACTTACACTAAATTTATGCAAGACGAAAAGAGCTATATGCATATAGCAAGCTATGAGCCAAAAAGTAAAGAAGAAGTAAATCGAGTCGTTCTCCTCTACTCTGGAGGACTCGACACATCTGTCATGCTCAAATGGATCCAAGAAGAATATGATGCAGAGGTTATTGCAGTATGTATTGATATTGGACAGCAGGTTGATGATCTAGATGCAATCAAACAAAAAGCGCTTGACCTCGGAGCAATCAAATCAATTGTGGTAGATGCAAAAGATGAATTCGCAGATAAATATATTGCCAGAGGTATCAAGGCAAACGCCTCATACCAAGGACATTATCACTTAAGTACACCAATTGGTCGACCTCTGTTGGCAAAAATCGCAATTAGAATAGCTCTTGAAGAAAAAGCAGACACGATTGCACATGGTTGTACAGGAAAAGGAAACGATCAGGTACGTATTGAAGGAACAGCTGTAACACTTCACCCAGATATAAAAATTATTGCGCCAGTACGTGAATGGGGTATGGGTAGAGAAGAAGAAATTGCTTATGCAAAAAGTCGTAACATTCCTATTCCACACACACTTGATAAATCTTATTCATCTGATGACAACATGTGGGGAGTGACAAGCGAAGGAGGAGAAATTGAAAATCCAGAACTCGTGCCACCTCTAAAAAAGATCTTACAAGTATGTACACACCCACTAGAAGCACCTGATGAAGAACGATTGGTTGAATTAGAATTTGTAAAAGGTGTGCCAGTTTCATTGAATGGTGAAAATATGAGATTAAGCCAACTCATCATTAGACTAAATAATATCGCAGGTAAATATGGTATTGGTATAGCACACCACATAGAAGATCGTATAGTTGGACTTAAGGTTAGGGGTATTTACGAACAACCTGCTGCTGCAGTAATACTTCGTGGACACAAAGAGCTAGAAAAATATGTTTGTACCAGACACGAAAACAAATTCAAAGATCTAGTAGACCAAGAATGGGGCTACATGTGTTATGCAGGTCTCTGGTATGAACCACTTATGAAAGACTTGTCTGGGTTTATTGATACTATGAATGAAAAGGTAACAGGAATAGTCACACTTCGTCTATACAAAGGACATTGTGATGTGGTGGCTCTTAAAACACAAAATGCACTCTTTGATGAAAAACTTGCAACATTTATGAAAGACGATTTGTTCAATCAAAACGCATCTCCTGGATTTACTGAACTTTGGACTTTGCAAATGAAAATGGCAAAACAAACAAAGAAAAATATTTTGCTCACAATTGGTGGAGAAGCCGCAAAACAAGAACTTCTCAAAGAGATGAAAATACTTTCTGAAGTTGGATGTATTATATACGCAACAGAACACACAAGTGAATTTATGGATTCTAATGGAATACCAAATCGTATTGTTCATAAATTTTCTTCTGGCAAAAGACCAAACATATCTACACTCATGAGAGAAAGACGTTTTGACATGGTAATAAATATTCCATCTCACAAGGATAATGGAAATATTCAAACAGACGGAGAATTAATGAGAGAACTAGCTATCAAGCACGACGTGACCCTAATTACTGATATGGCAGTGGCAAAACATACTGTAGAAGAACTCAAAGAAATGATATTGAATAAAATGCACTAGTAATGTAAGATACAAAAAGGAGGACACCACAAAGGTGTCCTTTTGATTAAAAAATATGTTAGAAACCTCATTTTTAGCCAAAAAATTCTCAAACCCAACAGTTCTTGCATCTGGTATTCTTGGGGTTACAGGAGCTGGAATGAATCGTGTAATTGACCAAGGTTGTGGGGGCATTACGATAAAATCAGTGTCTCTGGAACCACGCACAGGCCATCCAAACCCTACTATGATAGGCCAGAAGCACTTCTTTATCAATGCTGTGGGTCTTTCAAATCCAGGTGTTATTGAGGCAATTGAAGAAATCAAAAAATTCAGAACATTATCAAATGCACCTATTATAGCTAGTGTCTTTGCTGGTACTCCTGAAGAATTTGGTGAGGTTACAAAACAAATATGTGAAGCTCCTATAAATTTTCTTGAAGTAAATATTTCATGTCCAAACGTAAGTACAGAATTTGGCGATCCCTTTGCCTATTCCATTCCTGCAGTGCAGATAATTACAAAAAAAGTAAAAGAAAATGCGAATGTTCCTGTAATTATAAAACTAACTCCACAAGCATGGAATGTCGCTGAAATTGCCAAAGCAGCCGAGAGTGCTGGTGCTGACGCAATTTGTGCAGGTAATACGATAAGTGGAATGATCATTGATGTGAGATCAAGAAAACCAATACTTCATAACAAACAGGGTGGTGTTTCTGGTCCAGCACTTTTCCCAGTTGCGCTCAAAGCAGTTTATGATATTTACAAAACAGTGAATATTCCTATTATTGGTACTGGTGGAATCACAACTGGTGAAGATGCTCTTGCAATGATAATGGCTGGAGCAACACTTCTTGGTGTTGGTTCAGCAGTTTATTACGAAGGTGAAGAAGTATTTAAAAAAATTACAGACGAAATGGAAGTAATTATGAATGAAGAAGGAATACAATCTCTTGAAGAAATACGAGGGGCAGCACATACATAAAAGTTAGAAAGTTAAAAGTTCATAAAGTTTGCAAAAAATTCTTTATAAACTTTCTAACTTTATGAACTTTATAAACCATTCTATGAATTATTTAAAAATCTCTAAAATTGAGCAGGAAAACGATCAGGTAAAAACCTTTTATTTTGATTTTGAATTAAATAGCAAGCCTGGTCAATTTGTCATGCTCTGGGTTCCAGAAATAGACCAAAAACCATTCTCTGTAGCTTATGACAATGGTAAAACATTTGGACTTACTGTTTTCAAACGAGGACCTCTGACAGAAAAACTATTTGAAATGAATGTTGGGGATCGTGTTGGTATTTCTGGTCCTTATGGGACATGGTTTTCTTTGAAACCTCACACACACTACATCATGGTGGCAGGTGGATACGGTGCAGCACCACTTGGTTTTTTAGCAGAAAGATTAACTGAAGAGTATGGTGTCACTGTTGATTTTTGTATTGGCTCAAGGAACAAAGATTTATTATTATTTGAAGAACGTATTTCTAAAATTCCAAATACATTTCTGCACATTGCAACAGATGATGGAAGTGAAGGGCATCATGGATATGTGACAGACATCTTGTCTCAAGTAATTGAAAAAAGAAAGGATGCAAAAGACCTATTACAAAATAGAGATGTAATTGTATGCACATGCGGTCCCGAACTCATGGAAAAAAAGGTTCTCGATATTTGTAATGAAAAGGATGTGAATTGTGAAGTAAGTATTGAGCGCTATATGAAATGTGGCGTAGGAATATGTGGACAGTGTGTGGTAGATGATCTTGGAATTTGTATGTGCAAGGAAGGGCCGGTAGTTCCAAAGTATATTGCAAATAAAATAAAAGAATTTGGAAATTATCATAGAGAAAAAAGTGGTGCAAAAACATATCTTAAATCACCTTCTGTAAAAACAGAAACTAAAACAACTACTATGGATACAGAACAATTAATTTTGAAGCTCCATGAAATCAACGCTGTAAAATTTGGAGAGTTTAAATTGAAAACAGGAAGTCTTTCTCCTATCTATATTGACTTACGTGTAACAGTTTCGTATCCAGAAGTACTCAAATCAATTGCGCAGATCATGTGGCAAAAAATATCTCATCTCAACTTTGATATTATTGCTGGTGTTCCATATACCGCCCTCCCTATCGCAACAGCCATGTCTCTAGAACACAACAAACCAATGGTAATGCGACGAAAAGAAGTAAAGGACTACGGGACACGAAAAGCAATAGAAGGAGCTTTCACTCCAGGTCAAACATGTCTTGTTGTGGAAGACCTTATTACGAGTGGTTCAAGTGTTTTTGAAACTATAGACCCTCTTAAACACGAAGGTTTGAATGTCAAAGATGTTGTTGTTTTACTTGATAGAGAACAAGGAGGCAAAGAGAATATTTCTCAGCGAGGATGCGTCGCACACCCAATCTTTACCATGAGTGAACTACTTGAAGTGCTCAAAAAACACAACCGCATAAATCAAGATATGTATGATGAAGTAAGGAACTATATTAACAACACTCAAGTAAGACCACTTGTCAGTACTCAACCTATGCAAAGTCAAACACAAAATCTAACATATGGTGCACGCGCGCAACAATGCACCAACCCAACAGCAAAAAAACTCTTGTCTATAATGGAAGAAAAGAAAACTAACCTTGCCATTGCCGCTGATGTAACAACCAAAAAAGAATTACTCGAAATTGCAGACAGACTTGGGTCAGAAATTTGTGTGTTAAAAACACATATTGATATTGTAGAAGATTTTGATCAAAACCTTGTTCATGAATTAATGCGTCTAGCACAAACACGAAACTTCCTCTTGTTTGAAGATAGAAAGTTTGCAGATATTGGAAATACAGTAAAACACCAATACGAAAATGGTATTTACCATATTTCAGACTGGGCAGACATTGTAAATGCTCATACTGTCCCTGGTCCAGGAATTATCACTGGCCTAAAAGAGGTTGGGATGCAAAAAGGAAGAGGATTACTACTTCTCGCAGAAATGAGTCCTGAGGGAAATCTAGCAACTGGAGAATATACTGAAAAAAGTTTAAAAATGGCTGAGGATAATAAAGATTTTGTTGTGGGATTCATTACTATGAAAAAATTAC
>JABGUG010000048.1 GCA_018646705.1 Candidatus Parcubacteria bacterium
GACCATACGATGCATCAAGAATTTTTTCCAAACGTGGATCCAAATAACTTACGGCCTCTGAATTATATTTACGATGAATATATTCAGGAATTGATTCCATCGGTCCCGGACGATACAATGCCACCATAGCCATAATGTCCTCTATTCTATTTGGTTTAAGTTCTTTTACCCATCGTGTCATACCAGCACCAGCGAGTTGGAATACACCCATAGTCTCACCACGTGCAAGCATCTCAAATGTTTTTGTATCATTGAGAGGGAGATTATAAATATCTATTTCGTCCCCAGTAGTTTTCTTTACAATTACAACTGAATTTCCTAAAATAGCTAGATTTCTAATTCCTAAAAAATCATTTTTGAGAACACCAGCACTTTCAACAGCATGCATTTCATATTGAGTTAATATCTTTTCTCCACCAGTTTCACATTGTACTGGAGAAAAATCTGTCAAAGGTGTTGGTGATACCACAAGACCAGCAGCATGAATTGATGTATGTCGTGCACACCCCTCTACTTGTTGTGCCAAATCTAAAAGACGTTTTAGATCTTCATTTGTTTCATACAATTTTTTGAGGTCTGGCTCTTCTTTTAGTGCTCGTTCAATCGTCATAGGAAAACCCTGTGCGCCTTGTGGAATTAGCTTAGCTACTTGGTCACAAAAACTATATGAAAGTCCAAGTGCACGACCAACATCACGCACACTTGCACGCGCTGCCATAGTTCCAAATGTAATAATTTGAGCTACCCTATCTTTACCATATTTTTTTGTCATGTATTCAATCATCTCATCTCGACGATCATCAGCAAAATCAGTATCAATATCTGGAGGACTTGGACGATATGGATTCAAGAAACGTTCAAACGGTAATTTGAATCGCATAGGATCAACCGTTGTAATACCAAGCACATACGATACAAGAGAGCCAGCAGCAGATCCACGAGTAGATTCTACAATACCATTGCGCTTTGCATAACCCACATAGTCTGCAACAGAAATAAAATATGGTGAATAACCTTTTGTTTTGATAATATCGAGCTCATACTCAATACGATCTTTTATTTCTTGTGTAACTTCTTCATAAAAATTCACAACATATTTATATGCTTCATCACGCAAGTGTTCATCTGCATTTTTTCCTTCTGGTAAATCAACTGGTGCAAAATGCCAATTATCTAAAGGTATTTCAATATTAATTCTATCTGCAATTTTAACTGTGTTTTCAATCGCTTCAGGCACATGCTTAAAACGAGAAATTATATCCTTAGCTGTATTAAATGAACGATCAACATGTCTAAAATCTTCTCTATCTGTCTGCCCTACTTTCCATCCATTTGAAATGCAACGCAAAATATCTTGCGCTTCGGCTTCATTAAAATCTAGATAATGTACATCTCGTGTAACGACAAGTGGTATATCAATGTCCTTTGATAATTGAATAAGTTTTGTATTCACTTGCATCTGCCCCTCAATAGCGGGATGGTCTTGAAGTTCAAGATAAAAATTTCCCTTACCAAATATTTCTTCAAACTCATGAACAACCTTTTTTGCGTCATCGTCTTTATTATTTTTCAAAAGTTGCGGAACCTCACCTTCTATTGGACCAGACAAAGCAATAATTCCTTTTCCATATTCTTTTAATAGATCTTTATCAATACGAGGCTTATCATTAAAAAATCCTTCTACATGACCAAGAGAAGAAAGACGCATTAAATTTTGATATCCTTCAAAATTTTCAGCCAAAAGCATAAGGTGATACACACCTTTGTCTTTTTCTGGATCCTTATCATGTCTACTATGTGGAGCCACGTACGCTTCAAAACCTATTATTGGCTTAATATCCTCAGCAAGGCATGCTTGATAAAATTCTATGGCTCCGTACATTGAGCCATAATCAGTAAGTGCCAGAGCCTTAAACCCACGTTTTTTTGCAGCCTTAACAAGTGGTTTTACCTTTGGTAAACCATTCAAAAGTGAATAATGCGAATGTACATGCAAATGTACAAAATCCATAGTATTTGGCTAAAAGCTTCCACTAGTTTATAATATATCCATTACAAAATCAAATTATTCAAATTTATGAAAAAATACATACTAGAGTTAGTCGTCTTTGTAAGTGGTGCAGTAGTCATGGTTTTTGAAATTGTAGGGTCTAGAGTGCTCTCACCATATATTGGTAATTCTGTCTTTGTATGGACCAGTCTCATAGGTATTATCCTAGGAAGTCTTAGCTTGGGATATTGGCTTGGTGGAAAATTGTCAGACAAAAAAGCAAATTACAAGACATTGTCATGGATTATTTTTATTTCGGCAATCCTCATTAGTGTAGTTACACTGGTCAAAGAACCTACTCTTATTTTTTTACAACAGATCATTGAAAATTTTAAATTACGATCTATCCTAAGTACCATAACTCTTTTTTCATTACCAAGTATATTTTTGGGAATGGTATCTCCATATGCAGTAAAATTAAAAATAAATTCTCTAGAGACATCTGGATCTACTGTTGGAAACCTTTATGCTATATCTACTATTGGTAGCATAGTGGGTACGTTTGGTGCAGGATTTTGGCTTATCCCAATCTTTGGTACAACAAAAATACTTCTCTTATTATCTATTATTCTAGCATTGGTTTCGATTCTTTTGTTTACCAAAAAAGGAGTTCCTGCTAAATTATACTTTTTGGCTATTATAATTTCTTCACTTTTGATCACTAATATAGTTGACGCAGCAAAGATAGCAAATGATTTTATCGATGTGGACACACAATACAGCCGTATTATTATTCATAATGCCACAGACAGTACAACAAAACAAAGAATTAAGCGTATGAGCATTGACGGAAATGCAAGTTCTGCTATGTTCTTAGAAAATGATGATTTGGTGTTTGAATATACAAAATATTATGATTTGGCAAAACATTTCAATCCTGATTTTAAAACAAGCTTACTCTTAGGAGGTGCTGCATTTTCTTATCCAAAATATTATCTGAGAGAATATCCAGATGCATCCATAGACGTAGTAGAAATAGACCCAAAGGTTACAAAACTTGCAAAAGAATATTTTCGTCTAGAAGAAGACTCTCGGTTACAAATTTTTCATGAGGATGGAAGAACTTTTCTAAACACGACAAACAAAAAATATGATGTAGTGTTTGGAGATGCTTTTTCTTCATTTTATTCACTACCCTACCAACTAACCACTAAGGAAGCTGTACAAAAAACATATGACGTGCTAAATGATAATGGCGTCGCACTAGTAAATATAATCTCTGCTATTGAGGGTGATAAGGGAAAATTTCTCCGTGCTGAGTATGCAACATACAAAAGTATTTTTCCTCATGTATATATCGTGCCTGTCGCAAATCCAGGAGATGCATTTCATATACAAAACATTATGCTTATTGCACTGAAAGGAGATGTGCCACCATCTTTTGAATCAGAAGATTCTGAAATAAATTCACGATTAGATCATGTCTGGAAAAAAGAAATACCTGATGACATTCCAATACTAACTGACGAATATGCTCCTGTAGACTATTATATTTATCAACTCATGTAATAAAAAACTACCTCGATCAAGTCGGGGTAGTTTTTTATTATATTATTATTTTAGAAAACCTCGTATTACATCTTCCAAACTTCTCATATCCTCTCTACTATACTCGACCCAATCCACAAAAACATTCGTCATATCTGTACCTCGTATTAACTGAGGATTCCACACTGTCTTATTATTAATTTCTAATTCCAAATAGGCTCCTGCTCCTCTTATACTACCCACGGCCATTGCCCCTGTTATTATTTTCCACGGTATAAATGTAATTTTTTTATTATCCTGTCTTATGATCCCCTCTTTGCCAACATAAATAAAATATTTATCTATATTTTTATTGAGCCACCACGGGGCTATCCAATATGTAAAAAAACTATAATAAAATAAAATAAAAAATACAAAAAGGATCATAGGAATAAACCACCAAGGACTATTAACAATCATGTAAGTAAAACCAAGCCCACCAAATACAACGAAAACAAAGAATAAAGTAAACAAACCCATTACAACAGTCATTATTTTACTACCCTCTGAGGTAGGTCGAAAAATTTGACCTTCAACCACACCATTATTATCTATGCCACTAACTACATCTTTTATCTCTCCTGATAAATTTTTCTTTTTTATAATCTTTATTTCCTTATGGAAATAACTATAAAATCTCAAACTATTCATCATATATTAGTTTTTACTAAATTAACATATATATTGTAACATACTGTTCAAAAAAACCACTAGCCCAAGCTAGTGATTTTATTTATATAAAACAATCTATTCTTATTTTTTCTTCTTTGTAGTCTTTTTCTTTGTCTTTTTCTTAGTCTTTCGTTCACTCATCTTCTCATCAAGTTTGTCTGATATCTTTCCCAGAACAAATTTGTTGACAAGACTTGATGCCACACCACTTACTGCACCCATGTGACTCGACATATTGTCCACTTTTTTGCGAATAAATTCTACTGCTTCTGTGATGAGCTCAAGCTTTTGTGTAAGTGTCTCAACAATCTTATTTACATTACGAAGAGCTCTGGCTGCTTGATACAAAAGCCAGCACAAAAATACTGTAAACCAGAGTATTGAAAGGGACAAGACTACGTAAAGTAAATCTTTACTTGATTCAAACATATGACAGGCGGATTAAGTTTAAAGTTTGTAAAGTTAGAAAGTTAAAAAGTATATACAAGCAAAATTCTTTATAGGCTTTACAAACTTTTTAACTTTATGAACTATATCTGTATTATAACACACTTTCCTATAAGACAAAAACTATTTTCGTACCTCAGCTTTAAATTCCTTCTCCAAAGCCTTTACAACTTCATCATGAATTTTATCTACATCTACAGCTTCGAGTGTTTTTTCTTTTGACAAATATGTAATATGATATGCCACACTCTTCTTATCCTTCCCTAATTTCTCTCCTTCAAACACATCAAACAATTCAACATGATTAATAAGATTATCAACAGACTTAATTATTTTTACCATGTCTTGATTCATAACATTACTATCAACCACAAAAGCTATATCACGTAAAACCGGTGGGTATTCTGGGACGCCAATATAGTTGGCACGTTCTTTGGTATATTCTAAAAGTCTTGTTAGGTTAATTTCTGCAAAACCAACCCTCACATCAATACCAAATTTTTTCTGAACAGAAGGATGAAGCTCTGCAACTATACCGACCTTAACGCCACTTACACTCAAATAAGCAACACGCCCTGGATGAATATAAGATTCATTTGTCTCACCTACCACTTCAAGCCCTACGTCAACACCAAGATTACGAATCATATCACCAACTGATTGTGATATTTCATAAAACGGGGTCTTATCTTGTTTTGA
The DNA here is from genome assembly GCA_018646705.1 of Candidatus Parcubacteria bacterium. Taxonomy (GTDB): domain Bacteria; phylum Patescibacteriota; class Patescibacteriia; order Magasanikbacterales; family UBA922; genus BM521. The sequence continues at coordinate 5,396 of JABGUG010000048.1, forward strand.
AGAATAAACACAAGCAAACTCTACATCTTGGTTAGGCAAAAGATCATCACTATTATTACTCACACGTTCTCCGGATTCTTCTCCCTTGAATACTTTACCTACTTCAAATAAATACAAATCGTCTCGATCATGAGTATTTTTTTCTATATTTTCAAATAAATTTGGTAATAAAGTTCTACGTAAATATGGACGATCTTTGGCAATTGGATTGTCGAGTTCAATATGCTTGTTAATTTCTAAACCAACTTTATTCAAAAGATCGGGAGAAACAAATGAATAGTTAATACTCTCTGTGTAACCATACTCCTTTGACATAAGTTCTTTTACTTTTCTTTCCAAAAGACGAAGCTCATTTCTCTCTGGTGGCGTTACTGAAAATGATGGTAATACTGTTTCAATATTTCCATATCCATATACACGAGAAACTTCCTCTACCAAATCTTCTGGAATAGAAATATCTTTTGTTGCTCGCCATGTAGGCACAGTTACAAACAAAATATCTTTCTTATCTTTAACCCCAAAACCGAGATCTTCTAAAATTTTTATAACTTGTTTCTTTTCAATTACTTTCCCAATTTTTTTGTTAAGAAAATCCAATGATAATTCAATAGGCCCTTGATTGAGACTAAAATTCTTTTCATCAGCTACATTGCTTACAACTTTTGCATCTGGACAAATTTCAAGTGTGAGTTCAGCTGCACGACGAAGTGCAAGTTCTGCATTGTTTGGATCAAGACTCTTTTCAAACCTAGCTGATGAATCAGTTCTCAAACCCAATTTTGTAGCAGTACGTCGGACATTTGTCGCATCAAAGTTTGCACTTTCAAATATGATGGTCGTGGTATCATCTGAAATCTCACTATTCATTCCACCCATCACACCAGCAAGCGCCACAGGTTTTTCACTGTCAGCAATTACCAACATATCACTTGTCAATTCATGTTCCTGCTCATCAAGCGTAATAAATTTTTCATCATTCTCTGCACGTCGCACAGTGATAATATCACCAGACAAATGTTTCTTATCAAATGCATGCATTGGCTGACCTAGATCTAGCAAAATAAAATTTGTAATATCTACAATATTATTTATTGGTCTCAAACCCACAGCTAATAATAATTTTTGCATCCATTCTGGAGATGGACCAACTTTGATACCATCTATTGCAACTGCCATATACCTTGGGCATAATTCTTTATCCTTTACCAGTACGGACAACTCTAGAGTTGTCCCTTCGGTCTTTTTTGCCTTACCTATCTCAGGCGGATCATATTTCTTCAACTTTTTATTATATGCAGCAGCAACTTCTCGCGCCATACCATAATGACCCCAAAGATCTGGACGATGGGTCATTGATTTATTATCAATATCAAAAATAGTATCACCAAGCCCAAGCGCTTCTACAATTCCAGTACCATTTTTCATGGTTTTATCAAAAAACCGAATGCTCACACCTTCTTTTGCAAGACCCATTTCTTGATCAAGACAAAGCATCCCTCTAGATTCTACCCCACGTAATTTTGATTTTTTAATTTTATTTCCTCCAGGCAGTACTGTTGGCGCAAGAGCAACAGGGACTTTTAATCCAACTTCCATATCTACCATTTGTCCAAAAACAATTTGTCGAAGATTTTCTTCCCCAACATCAACTTGAGCAACACTGAGCTTGTCTGCATCAGGATGCTTTTTAATTTCCAAAATTTCTCCCACAACAACACCGTCTAGCATATCTCCTTGCTTTTCCACACCCTCCACCTCCACAGTTGTCATAGTCAATTTCAAACCCAACTCTTCTGACGTGAGAGAATCTGGAAGATCTACGTAATACTTTAACCAATTATAACTAACTAACATATTTCAAAAATTTAAAATTGTTCAAGAAATTTAATATTCCCTGCATGCAAATGCCTGATATCTTCTATACCATATTTTTGCATTGCAAGTCTCATGGATCCAAGACCAAATGCAAAACCTTTCCATTCTTTTGGATCTAGTCCACCAGCCTCTATAACAGACGGATGTGATAAACCACATGGTAATGTTTCAACCCAACCACTATGTTTACAAGCTCCACAACCTTGTCCTTCACATACAAGACATTTCATATCAAGTTCAAATCCTGGTTCGACAAATGGAAAATATCCAGGACGAAGTCTAATTTCTACCTCACGTTTAAGTACACCTTGTAACAACTCCTTCATTGTACCAATAAGATTTGCTACTGATATTTCACGATCCACTACAATTCCTTCCATTTGATAAAATGTATGCTCATGACTCGCGTCAGTCGCTTCATTTCGAAAACATCGACCAGTCACAACTGATCTAAGTGGAGCACCGTATTTTTGCATTGCGCGCACTTGCAAAGGAGACGTATGTGTACGCATCACCCACTCTGGATGGTCTTTTATAAAAAAAGTATCTTGTGAATCCCGAGCAGGATGAGTTTTTTGAATATTTAGTGCTTCAAAATTATAATAATCACTTTCGAGCTCTGGTCCGTCAAGTACCATAAAGCCCATAGAAGTAAACAAATCTTCTAGCTCATTGTGAACAATAGTCATTGGATGCAAATGCCCTTTTCGTTTCTTTGGTAATTTTGGTTGAGAAATATCAATCTTTTCAGTTTGAGCTATTTTCTCCCATTTTTGATTTTCTAAACTTTCTTTCTTCTTACCATAAATATATTCTAGTTCACCCTTCACTTCATTGGCAAGTTTACCAATTTCTTTTCGCGCATCACCAGTGAGTTCTTTCAAATTTTTCATGATATTTGTCATCTCACCAGACTTGCGTGAAAAAAAACGTTGATACACTTCGTCAAGTTTCAAAACATCCTTTACATCATCAACAGATTTTTTAAAATCCTTTTGTAATTTTTCGAGTTCTTGTTTCATAAAAATATATTATTTTCTACCCCAAGGCCCCACTTCCACATTGCTTGGAAGTTCTGAGGAGTCGTCTCTGACATCTCCTTCTGGAGGAAACAAAATATCACGACCCTCATTTCTAAAAAATCTTTGAAAAATTCCTATAGCCCTTTGAGCACCTTCGCCAAATATAGCTTCAGAATCTACATAAAATAGTCTCTCTAATTCTTGAGCCATTCTTGTCTCAAAGTCTTGAATATTCAACCCTTCTATCTTTAGAACATCTAGCATACGATTTAAAACTTCCTCAGCTTTTGATACATCTTGAACTTTCCCTTCCTGCATCAGCACCTTTCTAAATTCTCTTTCTAGTGCCTCGCTAAATTGTTGTTTTTGTCCATCTGACAAAGGTTCTTTTCTATTCATAAATCCTTAAAATAACCCTACCACATCACGCCATGTTACTACAACCACAAGTAACATAAGTAACATAAATCCAATTGTATGTGCTAGTTGTTCGTACTTCATTGGAACTGGTCGACGAATTATTTTTTCTATAATAATAAATAATATACGACCACCATCTAGTGCCGGAATTGGCAAAATATTGATGGCTGCCAAACTAAGCGAAAGCATTGCTGTAACATTCAAAAGATAGTTGATTCCAAGTTTTGCACTTTGTCCTACAATATTTGCAATACCAACCGGCCCTGCAACATCAAACAATAATCCTTGGCCCAAAACCAAATTCTTAACCAAGAAATAAAAAGCGACAAAAATATTTATGAGTCCAAAGATAGCAGCAACAAATCCTTTGTAAATAGCAATATGCCATGGATAACGAATAATTCCAGCATCAGCAAGTGCAATACCTATCTTTGCAACCTGTTCTCCTTCAAATACTTCTGGTATTACCTTTGTCACAAATTCTTCATCACCGCGAGCAATAATCATAGAAACCTCTTCTCCTTCGCGCTCATTTACAAACGCTACCAAAGAAAGTGAGTCAACAGACTCTCCACTCCATTCTTCTTCTTTGGTCCATTCTGTATTACCTTCGCCAATACGTAAAATCTTATCTCCAAATTTAATACCTGCCTCGTCTGCTGGTGTATCAACTTGAACCTGTTGAACAATAACACTAGGGTTTTCTACAATCTCAGCATGTTTATCAACTCCTCTAGACATGTCTGTAGGCAATCCAATCATAAATCCTACACCAAGCACAATAGCTGCAAAAATAACATTCAAAGTTACTCCTGCAACCAGCACAACTACACGCTTCCAAGCTTTGTGAGCACCAAAACTATCAGGATCTTGTGCTTCTTCGCCATTCTCTCCTTTGATACGAACAAAACCACCGATTGGTAATAAATTTATAGAATAAAGCATTCCAGGAAATTCATCCTCTTCTCTCTCGCCACCACCAATCGTATTTGTAAGCGTTGCTCCACTTTTTTTATCCGCCGAAGCTTTAGCGGAGGAGGATCCTTTTCCCCAAATAAATTTTATTTTTTTTGTTTTTGGATCTCTATAAAAACTAAGAACACGTGGTGGATACCCGAAACCAAATTCATACACCTTCATACCACTCATACGTGCAGTAATAAAATGTCCGAACTCATGAACTATAACTAAAACTCCCAATATGAGTATAAAAAGTAGTACAGTAACCATAATATATTGACTAAAAGCTATAAATTAGCGTAAAATGACAGTATCATTATCTCATAATGTAGTATCTTAATCAATAGTGGAAACTTATCCACGTAACCGCTTATACTATGCCAGTATTATTTGCGATTGCTATTGTTCTCGTCGTACTCCTTTTATGGATTATTGGCGTGTACAATGTGCTTATCAAACTCCAAAATCGCACCAAAGAGTCTTGGAGTGACATCGACGTACAACTCAAACGCCGTCATGACCTAATACCAAATTTGGTCAACAGTGTAAAAGGGTATATGAAACACGAGCGTGAATTGCTCGAAAACATTACAAAAGCTCGTGCTGATGCTATGAAAGCACAAGAAGCCAATGACACAGAAGGTTTAGCTAAATCAGAGACACAAATCAATTCAATGATGCGTGATTTGAAAGTTGCTATGGAAGCATACCCAGATTTGAAAGCAAACCAAAATGTAATGCAGCTCATGGATGAACTTTCTGACACAGAAAACAAAATCATGGCTTCACGTAGATTTTATAATGGCAATGTTCGAGACTTTAATATCAAAATTGAATCATTCCCAAACAATATTATTGCTGGAATGTTCAAACGATTTGAAAAATTTGTATTCTTTGAAATTGAAGATGCAACTGAACGTGAGAATGTAGAAGTGGCACTGTAAGTGCCATCCCGACCGCAGCGCACTCCTCATCAGAGGAGTAAGCGAAGCGGAGGGATCTCTTTTTAATACAACGTGCGATGTACTAAAAAGAGATTCCTCCACTTCATTCATTCACCTTTACAGGCTCATTCATTCCGGTCGGAATGACAACGACAAATTATGTATTCTCAAATAGATTCAAACAAACGAAAAACAACTATTCTGATTTTGATTTTTGTTATGCTTATTATTGCGATTGGATGGGCACTAGATGTATATTATGGTGGTGGATACGCAATAGTTGTTGGTGCAATGGTTATTTCGATTATCATGACACTTGTGAGTTATTATAAGGGTGACAAAATTGCATTGCGCTCAACTGGTGCCAAAGAAACCACAAAAGAAGCAGACCCATATGTATATAGAATGGTCGAAAATATGGCTATAACCGCAGGAATTCCTACGCCAAAAGTTTATATCATCGACTCCCCTGCTATGAATGCATTTGCAACTGGTCGAGATCCAGAACATGCATCTATTGCAGTAACAAAGGGAATTGTAAAAGCACTTGAAAATGAAGAATTGGAAGGTGTAATTGCACATGAAATGTCTCATATCAAAAATTTTGACATTAGGCTTATGACGATTGTAGTTGTCCTTGTTGGAACAATATCACTTATTAGTAACTGGTTTTTCCGTGCACGATTTTATGGAGGAGGAAAAAGAGATAATAAAGCAGGCGGATGGATTGCACTCGTCGGTCTTGCCTTACTTATACTATCCCCAATAATTGCTAAACTTATCCAACTTGCTATTTCACGAAAACGCGAATATTTAGCAGATGCATCAGGATCCCTACTTACAAGATACCCAGAAGGACTTGCTCGAGCGCTCGAAAAAATTTCTAAATCCTCTGCACTTCCATCTGCAAGTAGAGCAACTGCACATTTGTTTATTTCAAACCCCCTAAAAGAAAAAAAGATCTCAAAATTCTTCTCAACACATCCGCCTGCTGAAGATCGTATAAATAAATTGAGAGGAATGGCTTAAACAAGAAAGATGAAAGCATACAAACATCATCTCATAAAAAATTTTGAAGAAAATGCTTCAATTTTTAAAAAAATATTTGCAAATATTATTTTTTTGATTGGTGTAACAAAAATTACATGGAGAAAAAATAATCTAACACCACAAGACTACAAAAACTCTCTAAAAATAATACAAAAAGGAGATGTTCTACTATTAGGAAACCATAGACGAGCAAGCGGATTATTTATACGAGGTAGTGTTACTCATGCATCTCTATATACTGGAGGCGGACGTGTCATTCATGCAATATCAGATGGCGTGGTCAGAGAAAAATTTAGAAACTTCTTTTCAGAATATGACACACTCGCAATTCTCAGACCTAAAATAAAGAAAGGTAAAAAAACATTTGTCAAAAAAGCAGTATCTTATGCAAGAAAACAAGTTGGTAAACCTTTTGATTTCTTTTTTGCATCAGAGCAAGAAGATTTTTTCTGTTCACAACTCGTAAATGATGCTTATCAATATGCAGAATTCCAAACTGGTCTTGCTAACCACAAAAAAGCACAGAATATTATAAATAAAAAAATAAAATTATTAGAAGTAAACCGTGCTCTTCACCCAAAAGAATTTTTTAATGGAAATTTTGACACTATATTTTTGTCAGAGTCTCTTAAAGATATGGAATTATGAATGAAAATAAAAAAGCATTCGCTGGAGATAAAAAAGTAGGAGAATCAATCCTACACAGTCCTGAAAAAAAATTTATCGACAAATACACACCGAGAGTTCCTAAATTTTTGGAAACGTATCATCTTACATATATGACCATCCCATGGTCAATACTTATAATCGCATTCGGGTTTCTCGCACAGTGGAATATACACTGGCTCTGGGGAATGTCTATGTGTATTTTCTTGCAATGGCTAACCGATGCATTTGATGGAGCTGTGGGAAGATATAGAAACACTGGTCTTATAAAATGGGGTTATTATATGGATCATTTTCTAGATTATATTTTCCTATGTTCTATTCTAATTGGATATTCCCTACTTTTACCAGATAATTTCAAATATCTTCACTTCTTTACCTTCGCGCTTCTTGGTGCGTTCATGGTAAACGCATATTTATCATTTGCAGCAACAAATGAATTTAAAATCACATACCTTGGCATAGGTCCGACAGAAATAAGGATTGTCTTTATACTCATAAACACTTTCCTCATTATTTTTGGAAAAACATACATGACATGGTCTATTCCATTTGTATTAATAGGCGCATTACTCGGACTAGTTGTAGTAGTATATAGAACACAAAAATATATTTGGAAACTCGACATGAATATAAAGGCTAATCAAAAATAAATATGCAAAAAACAGTACTTGTCACCGGAGCATCAAGCGGAATTGGATATGAGCTATGCAAACTCTTTGCGCAAGACAACAATAATATAGTACTTGTTGCAAGAGATGAAAAAAAGCTCAATACCATTGCAAACGAATTAAAGAATATATATGGTATTCAAACATATGTTTTCACGCATGACTTAACTGACGACGACGCACCTCAAAAATTATACACAAAACTTCAAGAAAAAAATATAAATATAGACATATTGGTAAACAATGCTGGTTTTGGTGTATATGGACATTTCAAAGAAACAAATCTAACAAAAGAACTCGATATGATGAAGGTAAATATGTCTTCGCTTGTCGAACTTACCAAACTATTTTTACCACGAATGACAGATAGAAAAAATGGAAAAATAATGAATGTTGCATCAACTGCCTCATTTCAGCCAGGTCCTGGTATGGCCATATATTATGCATCAAAAGCTTTTGTACTAAGTTTTTCAGAAGCCATCTCAGAAGAACTGCAGGATACCGGTGTGACAGTAACGACACTGTGCCCTGGACCAACAAAAACAGGGTTTGAAAACGTGGCAGATATGAAATTTTCAAAACATTTACAGCTTATGACAGCAAAAGACGTAGCAGACATTGGATATCGTGCATTTATGAAAGGAAAACGAATTATTATACCAGGATTAAAAAATAAATTTGAAGTATTCATTCTCAGATTTACTCCGCGGAAGATTGTAACAAAAATAGTTTGGATGATGCAAAAAGATTAAAAAAAGTAGAGACGCAAAATTTTGCGTCTCTACTTTTTTATTTTAATTTAATTTTTCTAGCTCTCAATTATTTTTTTAATTTCTTCAACTTTTTCTTTCATAATATCCCCTGTCTTTGCCTCCAAATTCAAACGTAAGACAGGCTCTGTATTACTTGGACGCACGTTGAACCAATAATCTTCGAATTCAAAAGTAATACCATCAAAATCTTGCGTGATATTATTTTTATAGATTTCAGAAAATTTATCCAAAATTATTTGCTTATTCTGGACTTCAAAATTTGTCTCCTCTATTTTTGAATACACTTCAAACTCTTTTACCAACTCGGACATCTTCTTTCCAGATTCACTTAGAAGCTCCAGAACGTACAATGCAGCTATCATACCACTGTCAGCTCGATAATTATCTTTAAAATAATAATGTCCAGAATGTTCACCAGCAAATGAAGCATTATGATCTTTCATATCTTGTTTTATATAGGAATGACCAACCTTACTCATAAATAATTTTCCACCCATTTTCTCTACCAGCTCGGGCACGCTTTTACTTACCACAACGTTGTATATTATTGTTGCTCCTGGATTTTTTTCTAATACTTTTTTAGAAACCATTGCTGTAATGAGAGAACTATCAACCATCTCACCATTCTCATCTATAAAAAAAACTCTGTCTCCATCTCCATCAAACGCGAGACCTAGGTCAGCATGTTTTTCTTTTACACAAGCAATTAGATCCTCATTATTTTCCTTTTTGATTGGATTTGCCTCATGATTTGGAAAATTCCCATCTAATTCAAAATATAATGAGGTAACACTACATGGCATCTTTTCAAAAACTATTGGAACTGTTTTTCCTGCCATTCCATTACCTGCATCGATCACCAAATTAAATGATTTTATTTTTTCCAAATTAATAAATCCATAGCAATGTTGTGCAAATTCTTCCAAGATATTCTTATTTTCTTCGACACCTCCTATATTTTCTGATTTTAAAAAAGCATCTTCTCGAACCATTTCTCTCATCTCCTCAATTCCTGTTTCCTTACCAATAGGCTCTGCTTGAGCCTTACAAAACTTTACACCTGTATATTGTGCTGGATTATGTGACGCAGTAATCATCGCGCCTGGCAAATTATACTTTCCTGACGCAAAATATATAACATCTGTACTAATCTGACCCAAATCAATCACACCTACACCCTGGCTATTAACCCCTCTAGCGAATGCCTTAGAAAGCTGAGGAGCCGACACCCTCATATCATACCCAAGCAAAACCTTGTCAGATTTCACAAAATCAGCAAAGGCTTTGCCTATTTTTTCCATTACATTTTCATCAATCTCTCCTGGATATACACCCCGAATATCATATGCTTTAAATACGTGTTCTGGAAAGCTCATAAATAGCTAAAATTAATTGATAAATAAGGATATTTATTATATAATAAGCCCAGTTCTAAAGCAACTATTTGTTTTGATATATCAAGAAATTATGGATGCACAAAAACTCATTGACAACTTCTCCACTCACCTCAAAAATGTAATTGCACGAGCTATTTCTCTAGCTTCACATTATGATTTAAAAAATGTAGAGCCTATACACTTGTTTCTTGCCCTGTCAGAAGAACAGGGTTGTGTTGCAGGAGAAATTTTAAATAAATTTGATATTACACCAGAACTTATAAAAAATATTGCTTCATTAGACTCTATCCCTGTAAAAAAACTCGAGCCTACAAATTTACCAGAACTGAGCCAGGTGTCACGAAAAGTACTTGAAAAAGGATTAGTACTTGCTCATGACCAAGAACATACTTATGTAGGTACTGAACACCTACTCTTTGGTCTCATACATGCGCAAAACAAAGAAATAACTAATGTATTTGTATCTCTTAGTATTGAATACGAACATATCAAAGAACAACTCGACATTTCATTTCAAAATACTACTAGATTCTCGCAAATGGGAGATGTGACAGAAATATTTGATAATATGGGAGACGCGCCATTGTCTGGATCCATGCCACCTCCCCCACCAGAGATGATGATGCCATCACAAACAAAAGGAAACAAAAAAATAAGTGCTATCACGCAATTTACAACAAACCTAACCTCAAAACAAAGTCAAAATCAAATTGATCCTGTTGTAGGTCGCAACGATGAGATTGAGCGTATTATAAATATCTTGGCACGCAGAACAAAAAATAATCCTATTCTTGTTGGAGAACCAGGCGTGGGCAAAACAGCAATTGTAGAAGGTCTGGCAAAAAAAATCGCAGCAGGCGATGTGCCAGATGTTTTGAAACGTAAAAAAATATTATCACTTGATCTTACACTTCTAGTCGCAGGTACTATTTATCGTGGAGAATTTGAAGCGCGTCTCAAACAAATCGTGGATGAGTGTGCAAATAATCCAAATTATATTTTGTTTATTGATGAATTACACAATATCATTGGTGCTGGATCAAACCAAGGAACTATGGATGCAGCAAATATTTTGAAACCTGCACTAGCACGTGGTCAATTGCGCTGTATTGGTGCGACAACATATGATGAATACAAAAAATATATAACAAGTGATCCAGCGCTCGAACGACGATTCCAAATGATTGATGTGGAAGAACCAAGTAATAAAGAAACGTTAAAAATTTTACAAGGTATAAAAAAATATTATGAATCATTTCATAATGTTTCAATTACAAAAGGAGCATTGGAAGAAGCGCTTAGATTAAGCAATAAATATATTCATGATAATTTTCAGCCAGACAAAACAATAGATTTGATTGATGAGGCTGCTAGTTCTGTAAAGACAGGAAAACAGACTGATGCAAATGATGCTAAACTTTTTGCACTTGAAAAAAAACTAGAAGAATATGAAGAAGACAAAGAAAAAGCAATTTTACAAGAACGCCTAAAAGATGCTCTTGATCTCAAGAACAAAATACAAAAACTAAGTGCAAAAATAACTAATCTGAAAAAAACAACCCAAACCGTGTCTGAGTCGAAACTTCGTGTGACAGAAAAACATGTACGTAGTGTTTTGAGCAAAAAAATGCACATAGATGAAACAATCCTCTCACAAAACGAATGGGAAAATTTAAAAACACTAGAAAAGAGATTGGGTAAATATATTGTGGGACAAAATCCTTCCATACGTAACGTCATTGCATCACTCAAACGTGCACAACTTGGTATACAAAATAACAATAAACCGTTTGGTTCATTTCTTTTTGTAGGACCAAGCGGTGTAGGAAAAACTGAGCTTGCCAAACGTCTTGCGCAAGAACTTTATCATGACAGTCTAGCACTCATAAAATTAGATATGGGAGAATTTAGCGAGAGCCACAGTGTATCAAAAATCCTTGGCTCCCCTGCTGGATATATTGGATACAAGGACAGGAACCCTTTCATAGAAAAACTAAAAAAACGACCGTATTGTGTACTTCTATTTGACGAGATCGACAAAGCACATCCTGATGTTTCCAAGCTCCTCTTACAAATGCTCGATGAAGGGGAAATCTCTGACAGTAATGGACGAAAAATAAGTCTAAAACATACCACTATAATTCTCACAACCAATATAGGTAATGAATTGTTTAAATCTCATGGTATTGGATTTGGTAATGAACTATCCAAGAAAAAAACTTCTCATACAGAATTTACAAAAAATATAACCGATAAACTAAAAGAAGTGCTAGGTAATGCACTTTTGAGTAGGATTGGAACTTTATGCATATTTAATGTACTAGAAAAGAAAGATATTGAAAAAATAATAAAACAACATATCGAACAAGTAAGTAAGCATTTCAAAAAAACGCAACAATTTAGCATTACGGCTGATTCATCTGCGTTAAACTCAATTATAAAAGAAACATCAAGTATTGATCTAGGTGCAAGAAATGTAGAAAAAAAAGTACAAGAATTGTTGCATGAGCTTGCTGTTGATATTTTGCAAGATAAAACAAAAAAAGAAAACTACAAACTAAGTCATGAAAAAAATACTTACAAATTTATATGAGTGACTTAACAAAACAAAAACAATGGGCAACGCAGATGAACAAAGCCCGACATGCACAAACAAAGAAACGTTTACCTTTTTCTAAACTTGAATTAAATAAAATTGAACAACAAATAAAAAAATCAGAAAGAGATTTCAAAAAACTAATAAGATCCAAAAATATACAAGAAATTCGTACTACTCTAGACTATATTATTAGTTTGCATGCGGACAAAACAGCCCTATGTATAAAACGAGATGCAGAACTCTTAAATACAGACAACCTCGAACTAGTTAGTAGATCACATACAGAAACATACATAGAAAATTGTCAGGATCTCATTCGTAGTATCGAAAAATAATATTATGACAGGACAAGATGCTTTAAAAATATCAGATGTAATTGGTTTGGATGAAATACCTGACATAGTTGGTAATAAACTAAAAAAGTCAATTGAAAAAAAAGGGCCTACTGCAACTCCTGTAGAGATTGAACAAACGGGTGATGAAGCGGCTGATGCAATGTCGCAAAATCATGAACTAGACATAGAGGGTGAAGCAGAAGGTGGATCAAATGTAATAAACTTAGATGATCATAGAAAGAAAAAAGGTGCAAAAACAGATGATCCAAACATATCTTCTCAAGATAGTGGAGAATCTATCGGACAAGAGGATACAGAACAAAATTTATCTGATGAAGACGAAGATGATTCACCATTCGGAATAGAAGACCGAGATTTTGGTGGACTGGGTACTGGATCAGAAGATGAAGAAGAAGCAGAAAGTGATGAATCCCCTACTCAAGATGATGAAGAATCTAAACCAGAAGAAGTATCTGTAGAACAAGCACCTACACAAAATCAAGACACAGAAAAACCAGATGAAGCTGAGGATACTGATAAGCCCCGTGGTCCTGCAAGTATGTGGGGTGACAAAGGTTGGCAACAAGCTGCAGACTCACTTGGAGATGAGGATGATAAAGACAAAGAATCCAAAAAAGGACCGGAAGAAAAAGAAGTAGAACAAAAACCAGGTGACGAAAAAACAGCTAACAAACCAAGCTCACCAGATTCTGGTAATAAAGATGAAGCCAAAAAAGGAGAGGAAGACCCAAATGAAAAAAAATCCACTGAAGACTCAGCACCTGAGACAGAAGGACAAGACTCTGATGATACAAACACTGGAGCAGAAAACGAAGATGATGATGAAGAAGAAGCAGCAGCAGAAGATGAAGATGAAGCAGGAAGCGATGAATCCTCTACTCAAGGTGATGATGAAGAACCTAAAACAGGAGGATCTCCAGAAGATCAGCGCGCTGCGCCAGGAGAGCAAGGTGCTACATCTGGAGAGCAAGGCTCTGCGCCAGGAGAACAACCCACTGAACAAGGTGATGGTAAAGAATCACAGTCAAAAAATGAAGGAGATTCACAGCAAAATAAACATGATAAACCCCGTGGTCCTGCAAGTATGTGGGGTGACAAAGGTTGGCAACAGGCAGCTGATTCACTTGGTGATACAGACAAACCAGAAGAAGAAAAACCAGAAGAAGAATCTCCTAAAGAAGATACTGGAGAAAGAGGTTATGAAAAAGACGAAGATGACTCATCCCATGGTGTAGAAGATCAAGATTTCGGTGGTATGAATATGGGACCACAAGATGACGAAGATGAAGATGATGGCTATGGTGATGGTGACGGTGATAGTGACGATGGCGGTGGCAGTGACGGTGATAGTGACGATGGCAGTGGCAGTGGCGGTGGAGGCGATAGTGAGGATGAGAATGATGAGGATTCATCATTTGGTGCTGAAGACAAAGATTTTGGTGGTATGAATATGGGACCACAAGACGAAGATGAGGAGCAAGAGGAGGAAGAACAAAAAGAGAAAGAACAGGAGGAAGAAGAAGAGGAAGAGAAAGAAAAAAAGGAGGAAGAGGAGGAAGAACAAAAACAACAAGAACAAAAACAAAAACAGCAAGAAGAAGAACAAAAAAAGATAAAAGAACGAGGTGGTTTAACACAAACAGTGAATAGTATTAGACATAGAAGAAAAATAAAGTCGCTTGAAAAAGATATAAAAGATCTAGAAAAAATAGTAAAGCGAGCAAATAGAGAAATAGCAATGCTAAAGATGGAGAAGCTACCGCTCGTTATAGCTAAACGAGCAATTGAATTGGCTATTTTAGCACTGATAATTTTACAACTTATACTATATATCATAGTATTTATATTGTTTGTAACAATAATATTTTATTTTATTATTCCAATAGGACCATTTATACAAACGTATGTGATAGGTTTTATATCAGTAATTCGAAAAACACTGATGCGAGCACGTAAGGTAATAAATTCAAACATAAAAAAAATAGATAAAAAAATAAAAAAAGTTGAAAAAGGAAAAAAAACAGCTCAAAAGATGATCAAAGAAAAATCAATGCAAATACGAAAATTAATAAATCAAAGTCTATTAGCCCCAAGAGGTAGAAATAACAATCAAAATAATTCTAAATAATAAAAAATTAATTTTATTCTATGGACAAAAAACGTATCATATACATGGTGTTATTTATTCTCGTATGTATCTTACTTGGATTTGCCATATATCGAGTATTTTTTTATAAACCAAAACCTATTTTAATACCCCTACCTGGGGTTGGTGAACCAGGTGAATTTCCTTCTGTAGGAGAAGGTAAAATACCAGGACAAGTCGTAACTCCCCCAGGAGAACTTCCCCCAAGTGGTGAAAGACCTGGAGTTCCTGGAGTTCCTACTACTGACGAAACAGGAGTTACACCAGGAGAAACACTCATACCCACAGGAAAAGAATTAGTGAAACGAATTACAGATGTGGATGTAGCAAATCTTTCAGGAGATGACAATGGTGGTGCACGATTTTATAATAGTCAGGATGGAAAATTTTATCATGTGAATGCTGCCGGCAATGTGGAACTTATGAATGACAAAGTATTTTTTGGTGTAGATGATGTAACATGGTCACCAGCAAATAATGAATCTATAATTGAATATCCAGATGGGGCTAATACATATTTTAATTTTGACACAGGTGAACAAGTTACCTTGCCTACACATTGGGAAGAATTTACTTTTTCAAATGAAGGACAACAAGTCGCAGCAAAAAGTATGGGGCTCGACCCAAAAAACCGTTGGCTTATTACAAGTGATCCAAAAGGAAATAACATAAAACTTATAGAACCGATGGGAGAAAATGCATCAAAAGTAATTGTGGACTGGTCCCCTGCCAGACAAGTAGTAGCGCTTTCTGCAACAGGTGAATCAATTGGATCTGATCGTCAAGAAATTCTTTTGATAGGATTAAATCATGAAAACTATAAGTCCCTAACAGTAGAAGGACGTGGACTACAGTCACAGTGGTCACCTGAAGGATCAAAATTACTTCATAGCGTATATAATGGTCGTAATGATTATAAACCAGAATTATGGATTGTTGATTCAACACCAGACACAGTTGGACAAAACAGAAAGCCACTAAGTGTAAACACATGGGCAGATAAATGCACCATGACAAATGAAAGATTTGTATATTGTGGTGTACCAGACACATTAGAAACTGGAGCAGGATTTGCACCACAACTTGCAGATAATACACGTGATGATATATTTAAAATAGATACAGTTACAGGAATAAAAACAAAAATTGCACTTAATACTTATCATACAGTTGAATCTATTTTTACAAGCCAAGACGGAAAAATGCTATACTTTACTGATAAAAACAAAAGTGGTGTATTTCAAATACCTATAAAATAAAATTATGCTTTCATCCAAAAAAATTATACTTGTATTTATTCCCGCTCTACTTTTTGTCATACTGGTCCTCTTTGTTCGTATTGTCCAATACGAACCTCTATTTCCAGATATTGATACAGAAGAATTGGCAAAAAAAAATACAGGAGAATTTATTATACCTATTCTCTCCCAAGATCCGGTTCTTGGAGATAGAAAATCACCTGTGACTATTATTGCGTTTGAGGATTTTTCTTGTCCAGCATGCCAACAACAAACTGCCATACTTGATAATATTTTAAATGATTACGAAGGAAAAGTAAAAATTATTTGGAAAGGTCTTCCTGTTTCACAATTTCCATATCCATCAAAACTTGTTCACACATACGCATATTGTGCCAATAAACAAGGAAAGTTCGAGGGTTTTAAAAATTATGCATTTACAAACTTCGCTAATTTGTCTGAAGCATCACTGGAACACATTGCAGAAGAAATAGAGCTAGACAATAAAAAACTTACTGAATGTCTTGAGGCAAGTGAAACTGAATTATATATTGAAAACACAAAGCAAATTGCTCAAATTTTAAATATTCAAGCAGTGCCTACGTTCTTCATTAACAATAGGCAAATAAACCAACCAAGTACACAAGATGGTTGGAAAACACTGCTAAATTTATAATATGTGTATGCGCATGTATCAAAAAAAA
Source organism: Candidatus Parcubacteria bacterium (assembly GCA_018646705.1). Taxonomy (GTDB): domain Bacteria; phylum Patescibacteriota; class Patescibacteriia; order Magasanikbacterales; family UBA922; genus BM521. The sequence continues at coordinate 22,217 of JABGUG010000048.1, forward strand.
ATAAAATCCTTACTCCTTGTCTTTTTCTCGATTGTTGTACTCTCACCTCAAGTCACACTTGCACTTACTGATATTGGTGGGGCATGTTCTGATAATTCAGACTGCACAACAACATATTGTAAAGATAGTGCATTAGAAAACGTTTCTAATGACGACTTTTGTGTATGTAAAACAGCAGTCCATTGCTCAGACAAATACAGTGGAGATCCAAGTGATTGGAAATGCACAGACGAAGATGATGATGTATTTTATGATCTTGATTATTGTGTAAAATTATCTACCAATAAAGCAGAAGATCCTTTGGCTGGCAATTCAGATCAGGCAGTAAAAGACGCTATTAAAAAAATTGGCGCACCAGGAGTGAAAGATGCCATAACAGATTCAGAAGGTTCTGTACAACAATTTCATAATGAAATTGGAGACCTTCTTAAAACACCTCAACCAAAAATTACCATTCCAGGACTTAATTTTTCTGAAATAGATATAAAAAGCATGGTTACAAAAGATCCTTCAGGAAATACATGGCTCAACATCCCATTTCTTGGTGAATATCTAAGTGTCGTATATAGATACTCAGTAATTGCTGTTAGTATTCTTGCTGTTATAGCCATAATAAATGTAGGAATTATTTGGACCATTCGTGGCGGCGGTTCAGAAGGTAAGCAAGAAGCACAAAAAAAACTAGCAATGGCGTTTATAGGCCTCCTTATTGCATCAATATCATATGCCCTCCTATATACTATAAATCCAGAATTAGTAAACTTTAGAAGTCTAAAAGTTTTATATGTAAAAGAAGAAGGAGTGATCCATGACCCTTCTGCTGACTCCAATACATTTGATGATATAAAACCACCTCCGTGCAAAGGACCAAATGATCCTTCTAAATTCGCAGGATTTGGTGTAGACAATACAGGACCTATGGATGAATATGCCTGCGGAACAAGAGATCTAAATAAAGTTAGATTTTTGGTACTACACGAAGGTGGAAGAAATAATACTACTGCGGGAATACTTATAAAAAGACATCTTTCCACACATTATATAATTAAACGGGATGGTACAGTTTTGCAAACCGCAGGACTTGAAAAACGCGCAAGGCACGCTGGTGCCATAAATGCAGAATCTATTGGTGTTGATATTGAGATTGCTTCCGGATGTAGCACTGCGTATAAATGCTCAAAAGATCCTTCTTGTGTGGCAAATTGTGTCTACACACCTGCACAATATGAATCAATTGGTAAACTTATAGACTTTGTATCAGCAAGAACAGCCATAAGTAGAAGTGACGCCCGTATCATAGGTCACTGTCAAGTTTCAGGGACAACTCATGGAGACCCCAGAAACTTTGATTGGAAATCTCTTGGATTTGACCCATGTAAGCACAGAAAAGATTGTGGAAAAAGTGGTGTAGGAGCATGTATAAAGTCATGGGGCAAAGGAAATGCATACGCTGGAGAAGTGGAAGATGATTCAAATCCTGAAGGATGCTGTGTTATTTCAGAAGAAGGAATAGTTGTTAAGGCTCCAAAAAAGAAAAAAGATTGTGAGGCTATGAGCAACTTTGTAGATTTTGAAGAAATGTCATGTCCCCTTCAAAAGACTGACGATAAAATAGAGGCAAGTGAAGGAGGTGAATTTGAAATGCCATTTTCACCTTAATAATAAAAACCCTCTAACAAGGCACAAACAAAATGTATTATGTCAAAAAATAATTCTACAATCTTCACATGTTCACATTGTGACGCTCAATTTACAAAATGGGCAGGTCGTTGTTTGGAATGTGGAAAATGGGGAACTATTGATGAAGGAAAAGTGGAAACTAAAAAATCAAAAGACAACGACTCTGTGCACACTCCAACAAAAACTCAAACACTTGGGAGCATTGAAGGAAAAAATGTAAGACGAACAACGTCTAATATTTCTGAACTTGACCGAGTACTTGGTGGTGGAATTGTTCCGGGAAGTCTAATATTACTTGGGGGTGAACCAGGAATTGGTAAATCTACCTTGGCTCTCCAACTTGCGGCATCTGTCTCCCCTACTTTGTATATTTCAGGAGAAGAATCAGTAGAACAAATAAAATTACGCGCAGACAGAATTTCTACAAAGACGCAAAATTTTGCATCTCTTCGACTAGCAAACGAAACACAGGTAGAATCCTTATGTGCTACTATTAGAAAAGAAAAACCAAAAATGTGTGTTGTTGATTCCATTCAAACTATTTATTCAGATGAAGTACAGGGTGAATCTGGAAATATAAATCAAATTAAAGCATGTACAACAAAATTACTTGAATGCGCCAAATCTACTGGAACTGCCATTATTATAGTAGGACATGTAACAAAAGATGGAACGGTCGCCGGACCTCGCACACTCGAACATCTAGTAGACACAGTCCTCTACCTCGAAGGTGACAGATACCACCAACATAGAATCTTAAGAACAGTAAAAAATCGTTTTGGAGCAACTGACGAAGTTGGTATTTTTGAAATGAATGCATCGGGCCTACAGCCAGTAAAAAATCCAAGCGCAAGTTTTCTAGAAGAGCGCGAAGAAAATATACCTGGTTCTGTAGTAACATGCCTAATGGAAGGTACGCGCCCACTACTCGTAGAAATCCAGGCTCTGGTAAACAAAACTTCTTTTGGTTACCCCGTAAGAAAAGCAAGTGGATTTGATCTAAACAGACTGCACGTCTTGGTAGCTGTACTACAAAAACGTGCGGGATTAGATCTGGGACAATACGATATTCATCTCAATGTTGTAGGAGGTATAAAAGCATCTGAACCAGCAGTAGACTTAGCTGTGTGTCTTGCCATAGCAAGTAGTTTTAAAGACAAAGCTCTTGGATCAGATTTAGTTGTTTTTGGTGAAGTAGGACTCGGTGGTGAAGTACGTTCTGTAAATCAAACAGAAAAAAGAATAAAAGAAAGTAAAGGGCTTGGAATGAAACGTGTAATAACCAACTCAAGTAAACAAGTTGATAAGTTAACAGACTTAAAAATCATTAATGTAAAAAATATTGCAGAATTAATAACACATACATAAATCCCAGACAAATAAAAAGAACGGGTCGCAACCTGTTCTTTTTTATATACCGATTGTTATAAACCAAAAGACCGCCCTATCCTCCTCGCTTTACTTTCAAATTTATTGAAAACAAAGCGAGTTGTGGCGGTCTGTCGGTGTGCGACGTGTGAGTTGACCTCCGCTCGCATCCCGCATCGTATGGGGAGTGAAGATGAGAAACGGAAGGATCTACCCTTCTCGGCGCGACTAGTGGGAGACGCAGTCCGGGTGGATGCTGCCACGCTGGGTCGCCTGGTAGTCCCCGGAGATCGTGGCGTACCAGCCGTCAGAGCCTTCGCCCACACGTCCCCAGATGAACGACCCATCGCGCCTCTTGACGAGGACATCGACCTTGTTACCGTGTCCGTCGTATGCCTCGATGACCGCGTTTGCGCTCGAACTCTTTCCTGCCATTGTGACTCTCCGATATATTCCTGGTTGCGGAATCCGCTTAATTGTCGCCGACCGGCGAAGTTCAGCTAGACCCCTGTCGTTGCAACGAGAATATACTATTTTCTACACTCTGTCAAGATTAAGTTCAAAAAAAGAGCTAAAATTAGCTCTTTTAAAAAAAATTTGTCCGATTTCTTATTCCAAATGAACTCTGTCTTCCCACTCACCCACTTTGTCATACAATCCTGGATATTTTTCAAAATCAATCCCACGCGAAACCTCGCGTGCGAGTTTTATTAATTCTTTGTCACTAAGTGTAGCTAAACGTAAATGCATCATACCACTCTGAGCCATGCCATATACTTCTCCTGGCCCACGAAGTTCTAGATCATGCTCTGCAAGTTTAAATCCATCAGTAGTACTTTCAAACAATTTCAAACGTTCTTGAGCTTTCTGAGTGTTACTATCAGTAAAAAGAAAACAATATGATTGATGTGAACTCCTACCTACACGTCCACGAAATTGATGTAGCTGCGCGAGACCAAACCGCTCAGCACCCTCTATCATCATTACGCTAGCATTTGGAATATCCACCCCAACTTCCACAACCGATGTGGAAACCAAAATATTTGTTGATCCATTTTTAAATTGTTCCATTGCAGAATCTTTATCAGCACCTTTCATTTTTCCATGTAAATATCCAATCTTTAAATCAGGAAAAATATGCTTTGAAAGTTTTTCATATTCAGCCATAACAGTCTTTTTCTCTGTGCCTGATGACGTGGGCAGGTCTAGACCCGTCCCTTCGGATTTTTCCTCGATCAACGGGCATATTACAAAAACCTGCCTCCCCTGCTTAACCTGATCCTTGATAAACCTATACGCCTTGCTACGATTATGGGAATCAACAAGACGCGTCTTTATTGATTTTCTTCCAGATGGCGTTTGTCTTATAATAGACAAATCCAGATCTCCATAGAGTGTCAGAGCAAATGACCGTGGAATTGGCGTAGCTGTCATGCTAAGAAAATGTGGCACAGTATCCGGATCTCCAGACTTTTCACGAATCGTCTTGCGCTGATCTACACCAAATCGATGTTGTTCATCCACAATCACAAGTCCAAGATTTTTAAACTCCAGATCATCAGTAAGAAGTGCGTGAGTTCCAACAATAATATCTACCTCTCCTTCACCAATTTGTTTTATAATTTCTTTCTTTTGAGAAGTTTTAGAATTATTTTCAAATTCAAAATTCAAAATTTTATATTCAGTCCGTGTCAAAATTCCAATCCTAACTTTTTCTCCAAATATTTCTTTCAATGTTTCAAAATGCTGTTTTGCAAGTATCTCCGTCGGTGCCATAATAATTCCTTGCGCACCATTTAAAAAAGTATTATACAATCCCATTGCTGCAACCACTGTCTTACCCGAACCAACATCCCCCTCAAGAAGTCTGTTCATTGGCTCTTCCTTTTCAATATCTTGAAAAATTTCCCATGCAGACACTTTTTGATCTTTTGTAAGAGTGAACGGAAGTGTCTCAACGAATTCTTTGACTTCTTTTTCTTTAAATTCAAGTTTGGGAGCACGTGAACTTTTGATTGACTGACGAATCATTTCAGCACGTAATTGCAATACAAAAAGTTCATCAAATTTGAGCCGGCGCTCAGCATGTTTAAACTCTTCCTCTGACTCAGGAAAGTGAATAGCCTTTATCGCCTCGCTTAGTCCCATCACATCCACCCTGTCTCGAATATCCTCTGGCAGCCAATCCACCAACTCCTCTGTAGCTTTTACAGCTTGTGCCATAAGGAATCGTAGCTGTTTTTGTGTTATACCTGACGTAAGAGGATACATTGGAACTATTCGAGCAGTATGAACCGTCCCACTATTTTTATTCACTTTTTCATATGATGGACTCACCATTTGTACCCCGAACATGTCAGTCTTAACTTTGCCTGAAAAAAATACTTCGTCTCCCACTTTCAAAGTTTTTGTAATAAAAGGCTGACCAAACCACACAATCCTCAGCTGTTCTGTTTCGTCTGTCACAACTGCCTCAGTAATTACTGTGCGTTTACGTGGACTACGCTTGCTCGCAATAAGTTCTATCTTGCCCCGCACTGTCACTTCTTGTCCTTCTACCAAATTTGCTATATCGACAACCTGACTATAGTCTTCATAGCGAAAAGGGAAATAATACAAAAGATCCTCAACCATCTCTATCTTAAGATGTCTTAGTCGTTTTTCAAAAACACCACCCACACGATTCAATTGTGCAACCTTTGTATATAATTTCATAGTTACTCTATTGTAACAAAAAACCCCTTATTGGGGAATTTTTGTGCTCTCGGCAGGAATCGAACCTACATTCCCAGTTCCGCAAACTGGTGTCCTATCCGTTGAACGACGAGAGCCTACTCTGCTTATTTTTAATAGGCCAAAAAAACCTACAAAAGCGAAAATACTATACTACAAAAAAAAGAAACCGTCAACAACGGATCCTTTATAACTTTTTAACTTTCAGGGTACACTGATGCCCTGTGGGTATGTAAACTTTAAAACTTAGTGAAGCTGCCACTTTCGTGCAAGCATGTCACTAAAAGGCTCTTCTTCTTTTTCCAAATCTTCATCCAAAAATTCTTTGAGTGTTGAGCGAACTTCATTTGGATCTTCATCCATAAAAGGAATCCTTAGGCGAGGTTTTGTACTACTAAGAGTTTCAATAAAAAGAGTTTTTACTTCTGGAGGATTATAAATGACATAAAATCCATCTAATTCTGAATAGCTATAAAAACGGTTATTTATCATGATACCAAGCTCTGTGATCTTAAATGGAATAACGATCGGATCTTGGTGTGTTTGCAAAAACATAATAATAGCAAACAAAATTATAACAAGAGCAAAAAGAAAATTATCTGTCATGAGTGCATAGGCAACAAATCCAACTCCTAAAAATGTCATGAGTATATACCATGCACGATTACGATTGTGTTGGTCATACTCAGAGACACTCCATTCATGAAGAATATCGCCAATAAGCACTGAATCATCAATTAATTTTGGCATATAAAATTATTAATATTGCGTTAGTTCTTGTACATACTATACCATAGTTTTAACCCACAAACAACAAGATAATATGCAATTGCAAAAAAGACTTTTTTCTAGTATACTTATCTTCGTATATGAATACTAGACACATAAATTTTTTGCACAAACAATTAGATGAAAAACCCCCTAAACGAGGCCGTACAAAATGGGTTTTTTTGTTGGTTATTATAGGAATTTTTGGTTTTCTCACCTATAGTTATGTATCTGCAAATAAAGACCGTTTTCTCAATCCTCTAGACTACGACCCAGTGACTCTGGAACCAAAGGAGCCTGAAGGATTCTTCAAAAAACTCACATACCTTGTCTTTCACAAAGAAACTAAACTTGAAGGTCAAAGAAATGACCGAATTAACATACTTATACTTGGTATGGGAGGGCTAGGTCACGATGGACCATACCTGACAGACACAATCATGATCGCAAGTGTGCGACCTTCTGATAATGATGTTGCATTAGTATCTATTCCAAGAGATCTTGGCGTAAAAATAAAAGATTATGGTACTAGAAAGATAAACCATGCAAATCATTTTGGAGAGATGGAAAAAGAAAACTGGGGGGCTGCATTTGCTACAGAAGTAATCTCAGAAACATTTGATATTGACATACCCTACTATATTAGGGTAGATTTCCAAGCGTTTGAAGATATCATAGATGAAGTCGGCGGAGTACGTGTCAATGTAGATCGCACATTTACTGACTATATGTACCCAGCACCAAACGATAGATACCAAACAATTTCTTTTGAGACAGGCCCTCAAACCATGAACGGAAGCACAGCTCTCAAATTTGTCCGATCAAGACATGGTGGTAGTGGAGAAGGATCAGATTTTGCACGTGCAGCACGTCAACAAAAAGTAATCTTAGCACTCAAGGAAAAAGTTTTATCATTTGGAACACTTACAAATCCCGTACGAATCAAGAAGGTAATAGACGCTCTTGAACGACACATGACAACAAACATGGAATTCGATGAGATCCTTGAACTTGTGCGCGTTGTACGAAACTTAGATACAGAAAAAATCACAACACTTGTGCTCGACAATGGTGTAAATGGATATTTGGTAAATAGCACGGGCGCAAATGGAGCATTTCTTCTCTTTCCACGAACTGGAAATTATAATGAAATCAACAGTGCTATAAAAAATGTATTTGACCCAGAGGCTATTGTAGAATCTATTGATGATACGCCGGAACAAGAAAAGCCGACTCTCAATTGGGCAACAATTGAAATACAAAATGGTACATGGCGTGCAGGTCTAGCCGCTCGTGTAAAACAACGACTTGCAGATGAAGAATTTTATATAGAAGATATTGGTAATACTGATCCAGAATTTAAACCGGTTATTAGTAGTGGCATTTACAAAATTTCAGACAAAGAATCTCTAGAGGTCGTGGAAGCGCTCCAAGATGAACTACACATGCCAACCAAAGAAACACTGCCTGATGGAACACTCTCTCCAGCAACTAGCACAGATATATTAATAATTTTAGGAGACGATTTCATAGAATAAATATGATTGAAAATATAACACAAAATCTACCTACTGTTGTACTCGTGGGTCGAGCAAATGTCGGCAAGTCAACTCTCTTTAATACACTTATAGATGAACACAAAGCACTTGTTTCAGACATTGCAGGCACAACGAGAACAAACAACGAAGGGGTTATAATCTGGCGAGGTAAAGAAATCTATGTCATTGACACAGGTGGTTTTGATAATGATGAAAACGAATCTTTTGCTGATGAAATTATAGACCAAGATGAACGTGCACTCGATAAGGCCGATATTATCATTATGGTATCTGATGTAAAAACAGGAATCCTACCACAAGAAAAAGAATTAGCACGTGATCTCAAGAAAAAATACAAAAAAACAAAAGTTCTTCTTGTGGGAAATAAGGTTGATAGTAAAAAAATCGAGCTCAATCTAGGAGAAAAAGAATGGCAAGGCCTAGGCCTTGGTGATCCTATACCACTCTCAGCTTCTAACGGACGAGGTGTTGGTGATTTCTTGGATATTTTGTATAGTGAACTTAGAAAGATGCCCATACGTCCAAAAAAGATGAAAGAGGCAAAAAGAGATGATGTACGTATTGCACTCATAGGAAAACCAAATGTAGGAAAGTCATCACTTTTCAATAAAATTATTGGTGAAGAAAAAGTAATTGTGAGTGACATCGCACACACAACACGTGAACCGTTTGATACAACACTTATATATACTCAAGGAAAGAAAAAACATAGACTCACCTTTGTAGATACCGCCGGTATCAGACGAAAAGCAAAAGTGAAGGGTAAACTAGAACAAGAAGGTATCGGACGTAGCATAAAAACAGTAGAAGAATCAGATATTGTACTCCTTACACTTGATGGTGCTGAAACGATCGCTTCACAAGACATGCAGCTCGGTGGACTTATTGAACGCAGAAGCAAAAGTGTTATTATTCTCATCAACAAGTGGGATTTGTCAGAAGACGTAAGTGACTCATATCGCAATGATGTAAAAAAGATGGTTTATGCTCATCTACCTCATCTCAAATTTGCTCCGATTCTATTTGTAAGTGGAAAAACAGGATACCGTGTAAATCAAATTTTGCCACTCATTACACAAATCGCACATAGTAGAAAAACAATGATAGAACAAGATGTTCTGGACAAATTTATGCATCGAATCCTAAAACAGCATAAACCTGCTCGTGGAAAAGGAACACGCCAACCAAAAGTTCTTGGGTTTAAGCAGCTAAGATGTGATCCACCTATATTTGAAATGAGAATAAAATACCGAACATCAATACATAGATCATATGTTAGCTATGTTGAAAATAGACTTCGCGAAGACTTTAACTTTACTGGTACTCCAATTGTTATCAAATTAACAAAAATGAGAAAATAATATTTATACAGTTCAAAATTCTTTTATGAAACTTATAGTAGGTCTCGGCAATCCAGGAAAGCGATATGAACGCACACGCCACAATGTAGGTTTTATGTTACTAGATGAACTACACAAAGAATTAAAACGATATAATATTAATGAATGGGAGCTAAGTAAAAAATTTAATGCAAAAATAAGTGGATGCACTATTAGTGGAGAAAAAATCATTCTTGCTAAACCAATGACTTACATGAATCATTCTGGTCAAACAGTACAGCTAATTATGCATTTTTACAAAATGACACACAATGACTTAATTGTGGTACATGATGACAAAGATATATTACTTGGTGAAATAAAAATGCAAACAGACAAAAATCACGCAGGTCACAATGGTATCAAATCAATTATAGAACATATCGGAACAAAAGATTTTATGCGTCTACGTGTAGGTGTGGCAAGTGAAAATAAACGAAAAATGAAAGACACTGCAAAATTTGTATTACATAAATTTGGCATGTTTGAGAAGAAAAAGTTGGAAGAGACAATACAAGAATCAATCACTGAAATTAAAAAACTCGTCTAACAGACGAGTTTTTTGATATTATTTATATATGTGATATTATATATCTATATAGGGATGACTGTGGGGATATAGTCATGTTTTCATGAAAAAAGAAATCCTAATCTCATACTTCCCAAAAATAACTTTTAAACGCTACCAGCAACTACTGGCAGCTTTTTCAAACCTAGACACAGTGTGGAAAATGGGTTTTAACGAATTAAAAAAACTAAGCTGGGATGAGAATCTTATATCTGAATTTCTAACATGGAGAAAAAATCTTGATGAAGAAAAAATACAGCGTGTACTTGAACAAGAAAATATAACATGTGTAACACGAGATAACGAAAATTATCCAGAGTTATTAAAACAAATTTATGATCCCCCGCTCTGTCTATTTGTACGCGGTGAATTAGATAATAGTGGATTTAATTTGGCAGTAGTAGGAACACGAAAATTTACAAAATATGGTAAGCAAGTTACTGAAGAGCTCGTTCTAGAACTTGCAAATCATGGTATCACAATTGTAAGTGGATTGGCATTTGGTATAGACAGCATCGCACACAGTACCACATTGCGTGCAGGAGGTAAAACAATCGCAGTCCTTGGCTCTGGTGTAGACAAAAATCATGTACACCCATCAAGTCATAGAGAACTTGCCAACAATATAATAGATTCTGGTGGTGCAATAATTTCTGAATATCCTCCAGGCGCACTTCCTACCAAATATACATTTCCTAAGCGAAATAGAATCGTCGCTGGCATGTCACTTGGAACTCTGGTGATCGAAGCCCCAGAAAAATCCGGCGCTCTCATCACAGCTGAATGTGCGATGGATAATAACCGAGAAGTGTTTGCTGTACCACAAAATATAACTTCACTAACTGCCGCAGGACCAAATAAACTTATACAAACTGGAGTGACATGTGTTACCAAATCGAAGGACATACTAGATGTACTAAACTTGCAGAATGTCGCTGAATATGTTACAAATAAAGAAATTTTGCCAGACTCCCCTACAGAAGCCGAGCTCCTAAAGCATCTATCCCGCGAGGTCATACACGTCGATGAACTTACGAAAAAAACACATATGAAAAGCCAGGAAGTGAATGCAATACTAACACTTATGGAAATGAAGGGTAAGGTAAAAAACTTAGGAAATATGAACTATATATTATCACGATAAATATATGTTGTAATTATAAAATTAAAAATTGTTCTTAAATTTCAAATTAAAAATTTTAAATTACTTATTTATGTCTCAACATTTCAAACTTACTCTTCTTTCTTCAATATTTATTGCTGGCCTCTTAGGCGCAAACATGCTTGGCAGTAAGGTGACTACTCTTTTTGGTGTTGCTGTGTCTGTTGGCATTTTTGCATATCCACTTACTTTTCTAATGACAGATGCTATTGCAGAAGTATATGGAAAACAAAAAGCAAAACAATTGGTGTGGGCAGCATTAATCGCTCAAACACTTGTTCTTATCCTTACATTTGTGTCAATAAAACTTCCACCAGCAGGGCGCTATCATCTAAATAACGAATACGTAGCTGTATTTAGTGGAAGCCTTCGTATGATTATTGCTAGTATTATTGCATTTATAGTAAGTCAAACTCATGATATCTGGGCTTTTGAATTTTGGAAAAAGAAAATGAATGGCAAAGCACTCTGGTTACGAAATAATCTTTCTACATTTGTAAGTCAAGCAATTGATACTCTACTGTTCATGTTCATTGCATTTTACGGAATCAATGATAAATTTACAGTAAGCTTCATACTGCACCTCTGTCTAACGTACTGGCTCTTCAAGATCACATTCGCAGCTCTCGACACACCATTTGTCTATTTGCTTGTTAAATGGCTACGCAAACCTGGAAAAGCAGATGATGTACCTGACACCGCTCCATTGCAAAAGTAGAAATTAACCTATATAATAAATCCCAGCCTTAACTGGGATTTTATTTATGACTTTTGAAAACGCCTACAATTGGCTCCTCTCCCTATCTAGCATGCCACGCAAAGAGTATATGGATGACCCACGAAAGTGTGGTTGGTATTTGAAACGCCTGCAATTTTTCCTAGATATTCTAGAAAACCCTGAAAAAAAAATACCTCATTATATCCACGTAACAGGCACTAGTGGCAAAGGATCTACTGTATCGTTCTTGCATTCTATTCTAAATGTTTCTGGAAAAAAAGTTGCATCAACATACTCCCCTCACCCAACTACAATACTCGAACGCTGGAAAGTTGGAAATGCATATATGACAAAACGTGAGTTTGTCGAACTTATTGAATTTATAAAACCAAAACTTGATGAATATATCCGTACCACTCCCTACGACATGCTCTCTTTTTTTGAATTAACTGAAGCAATTGGTTTTGTATATTTTGTAAGAAAAAAGGTTGAGTGGTGTGTACTCGAAGTAGCATGTGGTGGGCGCTATGATGCAAGTAACATTATTCCATACAAAGACATTGCGGTAATAACGAATATCGGACTGGATCATGTAGGAATTATTGGAAATAATAAGGAAGAAATCGCGCATGAAAAAGCAGGTATTATAAAAACAGGATGTGAAGTATTTACATCAGAAAAAAATAAAAAAATACTTGAAGTTATTGAGAGTGAATGTAAAAAGAAAAAAGTAAAATTACATACTCATAAATCTCTACCAAGACAAGAATTTAATTTAAAAGCTCTTGGAAAACATCAGATAAAAAATGCAGAACTTTGTTTTAATATTGCAAAATATTTAAACATCCCTGAAAATAAAATTAAGATTGGTTTAAGAAACGCACACCAACCACTGCGCATGGAAGTTGTGTCAAAAAACCCTACAATTATACTCGATGGTGCACACAATCATGACAAAATAAAAAGTACAGTCGAAACTGTGACTCAAATCTTTAGACCTGATAAAAATAACTTACACTTAATCCTTGGTTTCTCTGCAGACAAAAATATCTCAAAAATGTTAAAGAGTCTCAGCACTCTTAAACCAAAAACTATTGCTGTTACAAAAAATACTACCAATCCATTTAGAAAAGTTGCTGATCCACAAATGATATCAAAACAATTAAAAAAACTTCTTCCAAAAACTAAAATTGAAATATTTCTAGACCCAAAAGATGCTCTCGAGTGGTCAAAAAAACAAAGTAAAAAAGAGGACATTATCCTCTCTACTGGTTCTATATTTGTAAGTGGCGAACTACATCTCAGCAAAATCTGAATAATAGACTACTTGTCTACGATCACCTGTCTCACCATCATCTCTAGTTCCAATAATTGTTTGAACAAATATATTTTTTTTAGTACCATCTTTAAGTATTACATCCCTTTCTATAGAACGATATGCTATTTTTCTAGATTCATCAAAAAAACTATGATCCATTACATAAAACATTTCCATCCCCCCTTTTTCTGTACAAAATTTTATCCAATTCCTTTGAACATCTTCAACCCGGCTAAAATTCCTACTTTCCACTCTACACCAATCAAAAAATCTTTTACGAAAAGCTGATTCCTTGCCACGAAGTTTTGACTCAGCCTGATATTCTTGTCTTTGCTCTGCCTGCTCACCTACCGCAGGATCAGAAGGTGGGGTCTCAACAACCTGATCCACAATCTTCCCCTTATCAATCTCAGATTGAACTATATCTTTAAGTAGGGATATCCACTCTTTACGAATTGATCCAGGGACCACAGCCACATACTGTTTATAATATCCACCATGTTCACCTCGTACACCTTCATCTAATATTCTTTTGTATAATGAAATCTGTTCATTTGTTCCAGTATCAATCCAACCTTTAAAAGTTGCGTAAAAAGAAACAAATGAATCTCTTATTTCTGCATCGCCTCTTCCAATATCAACAAATGCATCATATACTGCGAGCATACTCCTATACCTATCTTCAATTGAACCTTCTGTACTTAACAATTCCAAAGCCTCTGCTTCTGTCTCAGGCTTATCACCTTTTGTCTGTTCCGTTCCTCCAGCTA
>JABGUG010000016.1 GCA_018646705.1 Candidatus Parcubacteria bacterium
TAAGGGCGTAAATTTAATTTTGTTATTTTTTTATATAGTGAAGCGACCGTTTGTTTAAGAGTCCGTCAGCCGACGGATCTACCAGCTGAGCTATAAGGGCTTATTATCGATTTAAATTAGCCTACAGGATCATCTTTCTTTCTTTCCAAAATCTGAATTTTTGGTCCTTTCCATTTTTTCATTTTAAGACCTTCTTCTGCTGCTGCAGTTTGAGCTTCTTGTTTGCTACCACCAGTTCCTTCAGCAACTTTTTCTTTATCAAGGTGAATTGCTACAGTAAATTCTTTTGCGTGGTCTGGGCCATCTTCTTTTGTAACTTTATACGTTGGTGTAATACCAACAATTTCTTGAGCAGCCTCTTGGAAACGTGATTTTGAATCCATCCAAAGTCCAAGTTCTAATACTTCTGGTAATTTGGTGACAACCCATCTCGTAATAAATTGGTGTGCCATGTCCCAGCCTTGGTCAACATATATTGCGCCAATCAAAGCTTCCAGAGCGTTTGCAAGTATGTAATCACGAGCTTTGGTGTTTTCATCTTTTGATTCGCCGTGACTCAAGAATAGATATGGTTCAAGTCCAATTTCTCGTGCAACACGCGCACACATGGTTCCGTTTACAAGAGCCGCACGCCAGTTGGTTAGTTCACCTTCGGGATTGAGATAATTTTCAATTAAGTATTCTGTCACCACAAGCTCAAGTACAGCATCTCCTAAAAATTCGAGACGTTCATTGTGTGCAAGAGGAAAATCTCTATTTTCATTTAAAAAAGACCTGTGTACGAGTGCTTGAACGAGTATGTCTTTGTTTTTGAAAGAAACACCCATGGACTTTTCTATATTTGCAAAACCTTTTTCTTCGTAAGAGGGGATTGGCATATTTTTTGAATTGGAATACAGAATGTGGAATATGGAATATAGGTTTTGTCCAATATTCTATATTCTATATTCAATACTCTTAATTATTTATCTTCTTCTTTGTACATTGCGCCAAGTATTCCATTTACAAACTTACCAGAACTTGGGCCTCCATATGTTTTTGCAAGTTCAATTGCTTCGTTTATCGCAACTTTTGGTGGAATCTCTTCATTGTTAAATTCAAGCTCAAAAACTCCGAGACGTAATATGTTTCTGTCAATAAGAGTCATTTGTTCGAGTGGCCAGTGAGGTGCAAAATCTGCAAGTTTAATATCAATTTCTTTTTGGTGTTTGATGACACCGTCAACAGTGGTCTCAACAAATTCTTTTGTATCTTCTAATCCTATACCAAACTCTTTCATATTTTGATCTATGATTGCAGGAATGGCAGCTGTAGGGTTTCCACGAAAGTCCCATTGGTAGAGAGACTGCATGACGATAGACCTAGCAAGATGACGTTTAGACATAAAATTATGTGCGAGATTACGAAAACTTGTAAGTTTGTTAAGCTGTCTTTGTTTTTCGTGAGCTACGTTTAAGACGTTTTTCTATATTTACAACTTGTTTACCTTTGTATGTACCGCATTTAGCACATGCTTGGTGAGATAATGCTGGTGCACCACATTTTTCACAAGTTTTAGTTGTGATTTTTTTGAGTGCATGGTGTGAACGTCTTTCATCGCGTGATTGACGAGTTCTTTGTTTTGCAGGAAGTCCCATATATTGCTTAAATTACAAATATTGAATTACATATTCCAAATCTCTATCGAGAGGAACGGGCATATTATAGCCTAGTTTAGCTAAAAAATCAAGTGTTCGGGTGTAGATATGTTTTTTGTCGAAAATTAATTGCAGATTTGGCTTATTTTAGCTATAATAAGTGTAGTAGCTTGTAACTAGTAACTAGCTACTAGTGTAGTGTCTAGTGACTAGTTACTAATTACTAATTACTAATTTATATGCAATTATTCAAACAAGATGATATAAGTATACCAGACATTGTGTCTGCGTTAAAGAGTGGTAAGACAATTATCTACCCAACAGAGACGTGTTATGGGCTCGGATGTGATGCTCTCAATGCTCGGGCAGTTGAAAAGATTTTTCAAATCAAGAAGCGTCAAAAAAATAAACCAGTCTTGGTGGTAGTGTCTGACGAATCTATGATTACAGATTATGTTGACTGGAATGAAGAATTAGTAAATATATCCGAACATTATTGGCCAGGCCCACTTACGGTTGTGGCTGATATAAAACCACATGTAGAATTACCAGATGGAATTTTGGGAGAGAATAGGACACTTGCTTTTCGTGTGACTGATCATCCTCTGGCGTCTGAAATTTCAGATTTCTTGGGTAGACCTTTAGTTTCTACTTCTGCAAATATTTCAGAATTAGAAAGTCCTTATGATATA
>JABGUG010000013.1 GCA_018646705.1 Candidatus Parcubacteria bacterium
CCATGTGGATCACTGCCTTCGGGCAGGAAGAACATCTGGAGCGTATTCCCGGCTCTCCCGCCGTGGTGCACCAGCCGAACCACCCGCGACATCTGTCTGGTAACGTCGGTCTCGCCCATGACTATCCCTCTCCTCTCTCGCGCAACTCAAATGGCGCGATATTACACCCTAGCAGAAAAATAAAGGGTTGTCAAGGATATTAACTAATTAAAATATGATTTCTCTTGCGAAATTTAAAGAACTCACAGAGTCGGAGGGGTTAGACCTATCCGACCTTGAGGCACTTAAAGCAAGAGAGACTATTTATCAGCTCTAAGAGCTTGCATTCAATGCGTGGATTGAACAGCAAAAAAAGCCAAATACACCCACTTGATTATTTGATATGATTTTGATATTATTCTATTGGATCCAACTGAACGTATAATGCTTTTTTATTGCCATAATATTTTTATTGTGGCTAGAAAAGGGAGCAATCCTGCTTCAACTTGCATTATGCTAGTTGGGTCCAAGCAGTTCTTTGCTTCCTTTTTTATTTGTCTTATGAAACAACAACGTGGCGTTATATATTATCGTGTCTCGACAGTAGAACAGGCTGAGCGAGGCTTTAGTCTTGAAAACCAACGAGAGGCGTGTTTAAGGTACGCACAAAGCAAAGATATAGATATAGTGGCACAGTACCATGATGACGGACTGTCAGCCAAAACAACAAACCGCAAAGGATTGCAAGAAATGCTTCAATATTGTTTTACCAAGAGCAATAAGATCGATTGCCTAATTGTAAACAAAATTGATCGTCTCTCAAGAGATGTAAATGATTACACAAGTATTTTTACACAGCTCAAAGGTAAAGGCATCAATCTTATCTCTACTACAGAAGCAATAGACAATACACCTTTTGGCAAGTGTGTTGGCAACATCATGGCAACATTCGCACAGCTAGATAATGACATGAGAAGTGAACGAGTAACCGCTGGAATGAAAAAATGTATTGAGAGTGGTCGCTGGCCGTTTAAGGCTCGAATTGGGTATCTTAATCATACAGACGCAGATGGTAACAAAAGCATTATTGTTGATCTCAAAAAGGCTCCTATCATCCGCTTTATATTTAATGAATTTTCAAAAGGTGTACACACGGAAGAAGAAATACGAAACAAAATAAATGACAAAGGACTACGATCATCCACAGGGAAAAAAATATCCGCACAACTCATCCATAAAATATTACGCGATAAGTTTTATATTAGTATCATGACAACAGGTGGAATTGAGTATCCAGCTTCACACGAACCACTTGTTAGCAATGACGTCTTTTACCAATGTCAGAAATTCATACGAAAGTATAACAAAAGCACAAACATGTCATTGCAAAAGAAAAACGAAGCCTTTCCATTGAGAAACTTCGTATTGTGTGGAGAGTGCAGTCGCCCCTTGACCGCTTCTTTTTCTACCAGCCATACTGGCAAAAAATTTCCATACTATCGTTGCTACAACAAACAATGTACTGCTCCTAAATCACTGCCGAAAGACAAACTTGAGAATGAGTTCTTTGATTTTCTCAAAGAAATTACGCCAGACAAACGGTATCTCAAAGTTATCCAACATATGGCTCTGGAAGTATGGGAAAAGAAATACAAAGAGCTTAATTTCACCAATGAAAAGATAGGTAAAGAAATTGAGATACTAAAAGAGAAGAAACGAAAAATGTTTGATCTTCTCGGGAAAGGAATAATTGACGATGATGACTTCAAAGAAGAACTAGATCGTATTAAGTCGTCTATTCAAGACAAAGAGGAGTTACTAAACCAGACACCAAGAGAAGATTTTGACCTCAAAAAAGCAATAGATACGTGCTTTGATTTCTTCTTGCATATGCCTGAATACTGGAAAAAAGCAGATTATACCCAAAAAATTAAATTGCAGGGTTCGATTTTTTCAAAAAAACCCTCTTATCATTATCCTCGATTTGGAACCCCTAATTTTTCGCTAATCTTCGTACAAAAAAAGGACTTTGCACATGCAAAATCCCTTTTGGTAGCCCCAAGGGGAATCGAACCCCTGTTTTCTGGATGAAAACCAGATGTCCTAACCACTAGACGATGGGGCCTTAAGGACGAGAAAATTATACATGTTTTCTCTAACTATGTCAACAACTAGACACTTCTGTTCTTGTATTATATACTCAAATATATAAATAAGCTACAAATAATTTATCTAAAATATGAATAGAAAATCACACATAGAAAGCCAAGGTACTCCTATAGGAAGAGAAGTGGGGGTGAACGTTGACATACTAGAAAATATGGCTAAATCTCTAGCATTAAGAATACCTTGCGGCGAAACCAAAGCAAAAGATCTTCTTGTATCCGTTCGGGAAGCAATACAAACAGGAGAAACTAGTAAAGTTAAACACGCTTTAGATACATTAGAAGGAACAATACAAAAAGAGCTACCCTTTATAAGGGGTGCAATAGGTGGAGATGTTGCGTCAAATGTTAAAAAGCTCTTAAAACAAATAGAAGACCCGAAAAGAATGAAAGATCTACAACAACTTTATAGTGACTAAGTTACAAATATTAAATAATATAGACTAATTTAACAGGAGGCTGGCAATTATTGTATTTTAATAGTAAAATGACATTCTGGTCATTTTTTGTTAAAATATCCCTCACACAAAACTAAAACGCCTCTAATTTGTAAACTTTAACCTTTCTACTTTTAGAGAATACTTATGCCCTGTAGGTATTTCCTTTCAATTATTTTTATGAAAGCCTTATTCATTGGACGTTTCCAGCCACTTCACAAAGGGCATCTTGATGCCCTAAAACAAATCTCAGAGAATGAGATTATTATTGGGATTGGTAGTTCTCAATATAATGAAACTAGTAATAATCCATGTAGTTTTGAAGAGCGTAAGAAAATGATTGAAAACAAACTAGACAGTTCAAATATCAACTATAGAATAATTGCTATTCCAGATATCAATGATGAAGAAAAATGGGTTGATCACGTAAAAGATATTACTGGTGAATTTGATACAGTCTACACAGGTAATTCTGTAGTAAAAGATTTGTTTAAAAAAAAAGGATACAGTGTAAAAGATATTGAGATTAATATTAAAATTTCTGGAACAGAAATACGTAAAGAAGCTGAGCGTCTTTTTAAAATGTTAGAAAAAACGAAACGAACATTCAGCTATTGTCTAAGTATTGCACCAACCACACTTGAAATAAATAAATTAAAGCGTGAACAAGATGCCATCATACTAGCCCACTCTTACCAAACAACAGATATCATGTATGGTGTTGCAGACTTCCTCGGAGATTCATATGGGCTTAGTAAAATTGCAGCCGAGCACAGTGCAAAAAAAATAATTTTCTGTTCAGTACACTTCATGGGTGAGACTGCAAAAATTTTGAGTCCAGAAAAAGAAGTCCTTATTCCTGCAGTTGCAGGATGTTCTCTGGCTGATTCTATAACTGCTGAGGATGTGAAAAATTTGAAAGAAAAATATCCAGGAATCCCCGTGGTAACATATGTAAACACAAGTGCCGAAGTAAAAGCCGAGAGTGATGTATGTTGCACAAGTTCAAATGCTCTTAAAATTATTGAAAGCATTCCAAACGAAGAAATCATTTTTATCCCTGACATGCTCATGGGGCATAATTTACAAAAACGAACAAAGAAAAAATTGATCTTGTGGGATGGAGTTTGTATTGTGCATGAGAGGTTTGATAAACGAGCAGTAGACAAAATACGCGCACAGTTTCCTGAAACAAAAATCCTTGCGCACTATGAATGTACATCTTCTGTTACTGATGCCGTGGATCTAGTTGGAAGCACTTCAGACATGTTAAACTATGTGAAAGATAATCCAGCTGAACACTACATGCTCATCACCGAATGTGGTATAACAGATCGTGTACAAACAGAATTTCCAAACAAAAATATTGTAGGAAGTTGTCAGTTGTGTCCATATATGAAAAAAATAAAACTTGAAGATATATTGGTTGCACTTAAAAATCCACGAAAAGATCAGGTCATTAATCTTGATAAAGAGGTATTACAAAAAGCAAAAATAAGTTTAGATAAAATGATGGAACTTAGTAAATAATATGAACAAACAACAGACAATCAAAAAATACTACAATCAAAAAGAAAAACTTACATTGAAAAACCGTAAGTATTTGAAACAAGTCAAAAGATTGACTGAAGATTTTTTACTTGAAGATTTAGATGATAAGGGTGATGTCACAAGCGACACTGTTATTCAAGGTAACCCAAAAGTTACGGCTATTATTAAAACTAAAGAATCTGGAATATTGGCTGGCCTAGAAGAAACTAGATGGTTTTTAAAAAAGTTCAAAATTCAGAGTTCAGAGTTCAAAAAAGACGGTGCTAAAATCAAAAAAGGAGATAATATTTTAAAACTAAGCGGCGGTATAAAAGATATTCTAAAAGTTGAACGAACGATTATAAACTTAATGCAACGCACGTCTGGTATTGCAACGCAAACTAATAAACTTGTAAAAAAAGTTGGTAAAAATGTTCTCGTTGTTCCTACCCGAAAAACTCAATGGGGATTGGTTGATAAAAAAGCTGTAACATTAGGCGGCGGAGGAACTCACAGACTCGGACTCTACGATTGGATATTAATTAAGGACAATCATATTAAATTATCCGATCCTAAGTCCTACGTCATAAGTCCTAAGTCTTTCTGGGAAATTGAATGTAAAACAAAATCTCAAGTTTTGAAATATGTAAAACAAAAACCAGACGCAATCATGTTCGACAATTTCAAACCAGAAAGTATTAAAAAAATAATAAAACAGATTGGAAAAACAAATATAATATTCGAAGCATCTGGTAATATTACAGAAAAAAATATTACTTCATATGCAAAGAGTGGCGTAAATGTAATTTCTCTTGGA
>JABGUG010000049.1 GCA_018646705.1 Candidatus Parcubacteria bacterium
CATTCAATATATTGTCTTTTGTAGTGACAAGGTACAACACTAATTTTATCAAACAATTCGCTTGTAACTGTGTTGATTATTTTGCCAGGCTCTGCGCCTTCTACATACTTACCATCTCTTAGTAAACTATTAATTCGCGCAACTACATACAATATATACGGCGCACTATAGCCATCAAAACTAACTGCCTCATTCATGTCAAATGTAATAATTTTATTTGATTCGTGTTTTTGCATTGTAAACTTAAGCGACGCCATAGTGAGAACTTGTGTGGTTTCTTCAATTTTTTTCTCAGACCACTTGTCCGCCGAAGCTTTCTTGTCATCCGAAGCTTTAGCGTAGGATGAAGCGGAGGAGGAATCTTCATGTCGTGCTTTTGTCTCTTTGTATAAATGTGAAAAAACCTCATCACGTAAATCTTCATACAAAATAACATTGCCGGCTCGAGAGCTCATCTTTCCACTTGGTAAATTCACCAAACCATATCCTACGTGAGTCATTTTGTGTGTAAACCCATTGAGATTCAAAACTCTAAATAATTGTTTGAAATAATGATCTTGTTCAGTACCTGTAATATTGATACTTTCTTCCACACTATATTGCCCAAATTTACGTTCTGCCAAAGCCAGATCGCTTGTCATATATACTCCACCACCAGTACTCTTTCGCAAGAGCGCAATATCTAAATTATCTTTTGATAAATCAACAATAATAGCACCTCGCTCACCTTCCTCTGCGATTTTTTTACTCAGAAGCTCGTCCACGATTTCTTGACCACGCCCCTTTACTTCACTCTCATATATAATTGAATCATGTTCAGTCTTGAGTTCATCCATCAAATCCTTGAATCCTTCTGTACTCCAACCTTTTGTTTCTTCAAACAATTTCGTGACTTCTGGATCACGAGATTCTAATTTTGACTGTAGTTCATCAAGTTCTGGAGTAATGTCTTCTTTGTTTTCCTCAATATATGTATTTGCCTTTGCATATATTTCCCCAAGCATTTTCTGTTTATTTTCTGCATTATCAATCTCTGAACGCTGAACTCCGAACTTTGATCCATTCTCTATACCCCACAAACTTTTAACCACATGACGACCAAAATCATTTACATAATTCATTGGCGTTATATCAAATCCACTCTCACGATAAAGCTTCACAATAGTATTACCAATACACACATTACGTAAATGTCCGATATGGAATTCTTTGTGTGTATTTTGACTTGGATATTCTATCAAAACTTTTTTATCTTTCCCCACATTTTCTGCAGATATATTATTTTCAAAAACAAGACGAGCGATTTCACTTGTATTTAAGAAAAAATTCACATAAGGTCCAAAAGCCTTAATATTTTCAATCAATTTCAAATTTCTAATTTCTAATTTCAAATTTTCTACCACTTCTTTCGCAACCTCCACTGGACTCTTTCCTTCTTGCTTTGCAATCTCAAAACATGGGAAAGCTAAATCACCCATTTCAGGTTTTGGTGGTGTACTAAATTCAACACTGTCTTTTACACCAACTTTTTCTAAAAGAATTTTAATTTCATTTTTTATTATATTTGTCATATTATACATTTTCTTGTACTTTAACCCCGTAAGAATATAAATAACTAATAATTGAATCTGTTGTACCCTGACCACGTCCTTTTATTTGAACAGGCTCTTTACTTTTACGATGTTTAATAAAGATTGTTTTTTTATCTGATACCTGTGGTGCAGAACCCTGTGATTTAGTTTTTATAAATGAGCCACCTGTAGAAAGATTAGTATTTTTTGTCCACGCTCGTTCAATATCAGATATTTTTATCTTTAGCTTTGGAAAAGGGACCATCCCTACAAAGCGCAATGTGTCTCCATCAAATAATAACTTGACCTTTGACAAAAGAAAGCTCAACCCAAAGTATATTCCAAAAAAAATCCAAAAAAACTCGCTTATATCTACATTTACAAAACCAAATCTTTTAACTACAAAAAATAAAGGTGTGGTTCCCAAAATCAAAAAAGCAATCCCTCTAGAAAGATACTGGGCTGTCTTTTTGTCGACTGAAATATCAAATTCCATACTATTTAATTTTTACAAAGAAACGCTTACCCTTTTGTACGATATCACCAGATTTAACTTGCACAGACGAAAAATCTTGTGTCTCTATCTTTTCATCATTTATCTTCACGCCGCCACCCTTAATATTCTGACGAGCCTCTGAAGTGCTATTTACAAATCCAGCTTCTACCAAAACAGTAATAATATCATTTTTTGAAGGACTTATTTCTTCTATTTCATCAGGAACCTCTTTGTTTTTAAATGTATTTATAAAATATTCTTCGGCCTTTTCTGCTTCTTCTTCATTATGATATGTTTTTACAATTTCTTTTGCCAAAGCGATTTTCAAATCCCGTGGATTTGTGCCGTCTTCAAGTTGTTTTTTCATGTCAGAAATTTCATCCATAGTCTTGTATGTACAATCAATAAATACTTGTACAATAGCTTCGTCTGGCATACGCATAGTTTTACCAAACATTTCATTTGGAGATTCATCAAGACCAATCCCCGTTCCAAGACTCTTACTCATAAGTTTCTCACCAGTAACAGGATTTTCTAAAAGCGTTGTAGTTACTACAATTTTTTCTTTATTTTTATAATTTTTTAAAAGTGTTCTACCTGCAAGCATGTTGAATGTCTGATCTGTACCACCAAGCTCCACATCCACTTCCATAGCAACGCTATCGTATCCTTGCATAAGTGGGTAAAAAAATTCATGTACATACAATGGCTTCTCTTCTTTGAGACGTTTTTCAAAGTTATCACGCTCTAGCATGCGTTGAACCGTAAAATTTGATGCAAGGTCCACCACATCTTCAAAATTAAGCTTGCTTAACCACTCAGAATTAAACTTAAATTCAATTGGATTTTCTTTATCTTCAAAATCAAGGATTTTCCCAATTTGGGCCTTAAATGTTTTTACATTTGTCTTTACATCTTCATCAGTCAAACGCTTTCGAGCTGCGTTTTTATCACTCGGATCCCCAATCTTAGCAGTAAAATCTCCAACAAGTACAATGATCTTATGCCCGAGCTCATGAAACCGTTTCAAAATAATATAATTGGTTGCATGACCCAAATGAACATATGTTGCTGTAGGATCAATACCAACATATATAGTAAGTTGTTTTCCTGATTCGAGTAATTTTTTAAAATCTTCCTTCTTAGGATAGATAGTATCAATGGATCGAGTCAAAACTTCTTCTATTTTTTGTGGATCGATAGATATAGTCATATTGAAAAATATTTATCTTTATATGAAATATAAAAACGTAAAATAATAAATATGGGATTGTTTATTTATCTACAATTGGAATACGAACCTCAAATACTGTTCCATGATCTGTATCCATTTCTAAAGGAGGTAAATCTCCAGCATCAACATTTGAAAAATATGTTTCTTCACCATTCTCCTTTCGACGTGTTGCAACACGCAATGTTCCGCCAATTGACGTGATACGCTTAGCAAAATTAGCCAACCCCAAACCTGTACTTTTCTTTTTAACAAGATCTTTTGAATCACCAGATGAGCCTTCTTCAAAAATATAATATGTATTCAATTCTTTATCTCCATCTTTTTTACGTTTTTTGTTATTTCTTCGTATTGATTTATTAATAGGATTATTTTCATCAAGATGCTCAGCAGACATTCCTTTACCATCATCAATTATTCGTACGACAAATTGATTACTGTCTTTATCAATTTTTATATCGAGTCTCACGTGAGAAGCCTCTATCCTATCTTGAAAAACATTTCTCATTGCATTAAAAATAAAATTTCCCACAAATCCTGTAGGGGCTTTAACATCTTTATTTTTTAATTCATCTTTTAGTGAGTCAACATCAACATCAACATCGACTTTTTTATCCTTGAGTTTAGTATACTTGCCAACAGCATCTCTTTTCAAACCATCATATTCAGTAGTCGCCAAAAAAGACACGGCCTTCCCAAGAGAATCAATATTAAAATTATTACAATATTTTTGTGAGATACTATCCTTATCAATCCCTCTAAGCAATACATCTTCTAAAGAAACCCAGTACCTATCCCAATACTTAACTACTCTCTCCATGTATGATCTAAAAAACTCCATTTTTTTACTTTCAAAATCTTCTAAACTTAACTCCAAGAACCCTACCAACGCACCAGATATATTGCTCAGATCATGTCCAACATATGGAGCAAGTCCATTTTCTTTTACTTCATTTCTCATATCCTTTAATTGCTCAAACAATTCACTTATTTTTTCTTTCATTATAGTTTTCCATTCTTCAAAACTTTCACTAAGTTCATCATCATCAAAATAATCTGGGTCACGCTCTCTTTGTTCACTCAAATAATCTATTGACTCCTTCAAATTAGGAAGTACCTTGTTACTAACATCACGAAAATATTTTATATAATCACCAAAATTATTATCTTTATTTTCCTTTACTTCTGGTGTAAAACCTTCAGGATTTACTCTAGAAAACATATAAATTATTTAATTTGGTTTAATTGCATTTGTAATTTTTCCAACTTCTCATTCCCCTCTTTTAATTTTTCTTTTTCTTTTTCCACCACATCTTCTGGAGCACTACTAACAAACTTTTCATTACCCAATTTTTTATCTAATCCACTAACATACCCTTCGAGTTGTTTTATTTCTTTCGTAAGACGTACATTTTCTTTATCAAAATCAACCACACCTTCGAGTTTAATATATACCTCAACACCTGACTCAACAAATCCAACAGATTGTTCGGGTTTTTCTATTTTTTCTTGAACCTCCAAGCTCTCTAACCTTGCCAATCGTTTTATAACTTCACTATTTTCTTGCAATATATCTTTTTTGTCTCCAGCTGAAATAATCACATCTAATTTTTTAACGGGATCAATCTTATAATCTGCTTTTAGAGAACGAATGCCAGTAATAGTATCTTTCAAGATTGCAAAATCATGATACGGATCTTTTTTATCAGAAGAAACATTTTCTTTAACTGGCCATTTTTCAATCATAAGCATATTTTCCTCACCATGAATTTCTTGCCAAATAGCTTCAGTCACAAATGGCATAAATGGATGCCACAATCTCAAAATTATATTCAAAATATAATTAAGTATTTCAGATTTATCATCTTCAATTTTTGCAATTTCTAAATACCAGTCAGCAAATTCATTCCAAGTAAAATCACGAAGTTGTTCTCCTGCTAAAGAAAATTGGTAACTATCCAACAAACCAGTGATTGTGTTAGCAGTTTGATTTACTTTCATCAAAAAATATTGATCTGCCAATGTCTTGGCCTCAGGTAATTTTATATCTTTTTGTATCTTATAATCTGTCTCTTGTATCTTACCGATTGTAAATCGGGCAATGTTCCAAATTTTATTTACAAAATGCTGTGCACTTTCAACCTTTTCTATATAAAAACGAGAATCATTTCCTGGTGTGACACCAGAAAGCAAACTCCAGCGAAGTGCGTCTGTACCATATTTCTCTATTACTTCAAGCGGATCAATACCATTCTTTGCTGACTTGGAAAACTTTTGCCCATCTTTGTCACGAAGCATGCCATGAATATATGCATCCTTGAATGGAATTTCTCCCAAATTGTAAGTACTCATAAGAACCATACGCATAAGCCATAGATAAAGGATCTCATAACCCATCTGCATCCAATTTGTTGGATGAAAAGTTTCTACATCTGGCTCTTTATCAGGCCAACCGAGCGTTGAAAAAGTCCAAAGTCCTGAACTAAACCACGTATCAAGAGTATCTTCATCTTGAGTCCATCCTTCTCCATCAGGTTTTTCCGCACCAACCTGGATTTCTTCTCCTCTATGCCAAACCGGAATACGATGTCCCCACCAAATCTGTCGGGACAAACACCAATCACGAAGATTGTCTACACGATCCAAATATAATTTTGTAAAACGCTCAGGATTTATATTTACTTTCTGTTCCTCATCTCCACCTAGGCCAGTTGTAAGAGCTTCTTTCATTAAATCACGCAAGCTTTTTCCTTTGCTTGGAATTTCTTTTTGTACATCAAGCCACCATTGCTTCATAGGAATAGCCTCAACCACATCCCCAAACCTATCAGACGTACCAACGTTTTGATCAATCTCCTCTTCTGCCTCAAGCAATCCCTCTGTTTTTAATTTTTCTACTACAAATTCACGAGCTTCGAGTGCAGTCTTGCCTACAAATTCGTCCCCTGCCTGCGCAGTCATATTACCGTCTTCACCAATAACCTGAATTAGATCTATCTCATCACCTTCTGCTTTTTTTCGCTCGAACATTTCAAAATCAACAGAACTATGAGCCGGTGTAACGCCAAGTGCGCCGGTTCCAAATTCTGGATCAACATGATCATCCGCAATAACTTTTAATTTCAAATCAACACCACAAAAATTTACATCGAACGTTTGTCCAATATATTTTTTGTAACGTTTGTCTTCTGGATTTACGGCAACTGCAGTATCCCCTAGTTTTGTCTCTGGTCGAGTTGTCGCAATAGTAAATGGAAAATCTTTGCTATACTTAAATGTATACATTTTTGCTTTACGATCTATATAGATAAGTTCGTCATCAGAAGCAGTGGACTGACCTTTTACTGACCAATTCACCACGCGATACCCACTATAAATAAGTCCGTCATCATACATCTTTTTAAATACTTCATTCACTGCCTTACCTCTATCTTCATCAAATGTATAAGCAAGACGAGACCAGTCTGCACTAGTACCCATCTTTTTTATTTGTTTTAGTATTGTTGCTTTTGATTCTTCTGAATATTCTCTAATTTTTTCAAGCAATCCCTCACGACCTAGCTCTTCAC
>JABGUG010000051.1 GCA_018646705.1 Candidatus Parcubacteria bacterium
AGCCGTCGACGAGGTCGTAAAGCAGACGGATCGCGTTGCCGATCGACACCCAGTGCACCCAGCGACCATTCGTCGAGTCGATCGCTTTGTGGTGCGTTGGCAGCCAGACCACCTGGACCTTCTTGTTGAGGCCCTTGATGGTCAGGGGCTGAAGCAGAGCCTCGGCGTCGTTCGTTGGCACGAGTCGTCCGTGAGCATCCTGCTTCATGCCGATCGTACCTCCGTAGTAGAGGACCACGACCACCGGAAGCGTCTGGTCGAGGGCCGCGATCTGGTCCCTCGTGCTCTCGGGCAGGTTCTCAAGCTGCGCGAATAGGTTCACCACCGCCGCCTGCGCCGCATGGCGCTGATCCTGAGTCAACTTCTTCATCACTCTTTCTCCTTCTGCGGTTTTCGAATTCTCGTAACCAAGATGTACCGACCAAACAATGGACGGCACTTTTCGTTTATGTGCAAAGAACATCTCCCATAAAATAGGAACTATTTAAGATATCACAAAAAAGAGCATTTGTCAAGGTAAAATCTTGCTTACAAATGCTCTTTTCTCTGCTATAAACAAAAAACAACTTAATATATAAGTTGCTTTTTTCCATCCCCGAGCGCCACCACGTCCGAAGACAGAAGTTGTGCTCGGGGTTTCCCCCTATTTGACGTGACTACCTCCTACTAATGGTTGTCGATGTCCTTTTTTCATCCTGACGAAGCGCCTCCTACTGACGGAGGCAGCTCTTGGGGATCTTGCACGGCGTATGCTTCTTGAGGCACTGCATCTTGCAGTCGTACCACCAACCGTAGTAGAGGGCCTGCCGATACGCGAAGCTCTCGATGGTCGACCACCCGAGCCACTTCCAGACGATGGAGAAGTGAGTCCACGAAGAGTCGTACTCCCCAATCGCACACAGCTGCCGAACCATGAAGTTGCAGTCCCAGTTCAGGACCGAGTCGTAGTCGGCACCGCCGATGCCGAGCGCGTCCTTGCAGTTGCAGGTCTCGGGAAGGGTCCGCTCCTGCGCGTTCGCGACCTGCGAACCGAGGGTGAGCACGAGAGCCAAAGCACCGAGGAAATTACGCGTGACGTTCATCTTGGGGCCTCCATGAGGTGTAACGTGACAATGTCGCCAACGAACCCCTACCCTGGGGTCAGCCGATAACAAGTCAGTTGCGATTCAGCACTAGAAACAGGACAAATCAATGTACCACAAAAAAAGAGCATTTGTCAAGGCAAAACCCTACTTACAAATGCTCTTTTCTCTGATATACTATCCCCTCACCCTTAAATAAATTTATGTCCCTATTCACCCCCCTCCAATCCATATCAGACTACCTCACCTACGACCTCTTCAATATTGCCCACGAAACCGCCCTCGCTCACACGGTCAATTTTTTCATATACGACATCCTCAAGATCTTCATACTCCTCATCGTCGTCACCCACCTCATGAGTCTGGTGCGCCACTACCTCCCGACTGAGAAGTTCCGCGCATTCCTCGTAAGCCGCAAGTTCTACGGCCTCGACCACCTCATCGCCGCCCTCTTTGGCGCCATGACCCCGTTTTGTTCATGCTCATCAATTCCCCTATTTATAAACTTCCTGCGCGCAGGCATCCCGCTCGGCGTCGTCTTCTCATTTCTCATCGCCTCACCCCTCATCAATGAGATCGCCATCGTACTACTCCTCGGAGTCCTCGGCTGGAAAGTAACGCTCGTCTACGTCGCCTCAGGCCTCGTGGTCGCCGTCGTCGGGGGCACGATCCTCGGCCGCCTCAAGATGGAGCGCTATGTCATCGACCTCGACGAGGCGGAGAAAAAATGTTGCTGCTGCAAAAAATCCAAACCAACCCTAAACCAAGTCCTCCTCAAAATCTCAAAAGAGGCCTTCGATATCACAAAAAAAGTCTCCCTCTACCTCATCGCCGGCGTCGCCATCGGATCGCTCATTCACGGCTACGTCCCCCAAGGGTTCTTCGAAATATATCTCCACTCCGCCGGCATACTGGCAGTCCCCCTCGCCGTCATCCTCGCCGTCCCGCTCTACAGCAATGCGAGCGGCGCCGTCCCCATCATCGGGTCGCTCATTGCCAAGGGTGTGCCGATCGGCACGGGCCTCGCGTTCATGATGGCGATCGTCGGCCTCTCACTCCCCGAAGCGATGATCCTCAAGCGCGTCTTGCGTCTACCACTACTCGCCGCATTTTTTGGTATTGTTACGGTGGGGATTATTGTGATTGGGTATGTGATTAATGTAATGTTCTAGGGGACCACTAGCCCAGTACCCGAATGAAATGAGTGGTTCTGGGTTTAGAGAGTTTTTGTTTTAGGTAGGGGGAGACCCCCTACTACCCCCTCGAAACCGTCTAATTTTGAGGGTTTTTAAAATTGACAAATCTAACAAAAAATGAAAGAATAAAGATATAAATAATTCAAAAATATATTTATGAAAATAAAAAGTAAAGAAATAAATCTAGATAATAAAAAAGTTGAAATTCAAATTGCCTGTCTTGATAAAACTGATGGAAAAGAATTTAAAAGATTATTTGATCTTTGGAAAAAATTAAATATAGGATTAAAAAAATACGGCAGAGGAGTTAATATACCAGAGGTAATTTCAGAAGGTATGTTTTGTGTCTTTAGTGGCTCTGTTAGATATGTCAAAAAAATTAAAGGTGTAGGTAAGGTTTCTTTTGACACAATAAATATAGAAAAATCTCGCAGAGAACAGATTAAAGCCACAAGTATAGACAGCGATCTAACATCTTTTGGGCCAAAGACAGAATGGGATGATTTATATTTTATAGACTTTTACAAAGATGGTAAACTTGACGGAACTTTTGATTTATACTTGGTGCCTAATAATCTCATCTACTCAAATAAAGTCAACAAAGGACAGACAATGAAACAACAACAAAACGAAAAAAGACGACCTCGAATGAGTATAAAAACAATTATTAAAGATAATAAAATTAAACCTATTGCAAAAGATGTAAAGGTTTGGTGAATGTTTTAAGAAATAGCCTTTTTAATTTGCACTGCTACAGCTTTAACAACAGGCACCGTTACAGAATTACCAAATTGTTTATATAAAGCAGAATCTGAAGTGTGTTTAGGAAGTTTATAATTCATTGGAAAACCTTGAATTCTAGCACATTCAAGAGGGGTCAGTTTTCTGATTCCTTTTTTGTCTCTAATAATTGGCACATTATGTCCACCCATTCCCATGTTTGCTGTTAAAGTTGGACAAACCCCTTTTTTATTTTCACGCACATATTTCCTACGCCATTGATAAACAGTATTTCTATTTGTAACCTCATCCTTCAATTTTTTATAGAGAGGTTTACCATTATAATAATATTTTTCATCAACATTTTCCTCAAGTAAATCTGTTACTTTCTTTGTAAGCTTAACTGTACTTGGAAAACTAAATTTTTCATAGTGTTTTTTATCCTTAAAGCCAACTATATAAATTCTTTCTCTATTTTGAGGAACATTACCATATTCCATACTATTTAAAACTTTTGATTTTATATGATACCCCAAACCTTCTAGTGTGTCTGTAATAATTTTAAAAGTTTTTCCTTTGTCATGTCCTTTCAGATTTTTTACATTTTCAAGCATGAAACCCATTGGTTTTTTTTCTTTCAAGATTCGTGCCACATCATAAAATAAATTTCCACGCCCTTTCTCATCGTCAAAACCTTGTCTATATCCAGCAATTGAAAATGCCTGACAGGGAAAACCGCCCAGAAGAAAATCAAAGTCCGGTATTTTTTTTTCATTTATCTTCTGTATATCTTCGATAAATAACTTTGTTCCATCAAAATTTAAATCGTAAGTATCTTTGCATTGCTGTTCAAAATCATTTGCAAAAACAGTTTCAAATTCAGTTTTTTCAAAACCCAACCTTATACCACCGACCCCAGCAAACAAATCTATTGTCTTAAATTCCTTTGTCTTCTGTGGTTCATTATTAAAATTTCTAATTATTTTTACGACAACACCTTGTATCGTTACTTGGGTACGAAAAATAGGAAGAAGACTTTGATTAGCTGGCTGTAATCTAATTTTATTTCTTTCACGATATATTCTTTTTAGAGTGGCTTCATTTTTGTCAATAATTGCAACTACAGTCTGTCCATCATCAGCACTTTCCTGTTTTTTTATTACTACAGTATCCCCATCAAAAATTCCATCATCAACCATACTATCACCCGCTACCCTCAAAGCATAAAGTTGTTCCGGGTCAAAATAACTATCCCTGGCAATTGTAACTGTTTCACCCCTGTTCTCTATTGCTTCAATTGGTTGTCCAGCGGCAATTACACCAACCAAGGGTATTTCTATCACATCATTTTTACCAGGCTTTCTTATTCCGAGCCCACGAGTTGCGTTTTCATCTCTCGTAATATAACCCTTATCTATAAGAACACTGACGTGCTGGTATACGCCTGACAATGCCTTAAGTTTTAAAAACTTTCTTATCTCCTCAAAAGTTGGTGAATAACCATTTTTGTCGATAAAGGTTTTTATATAATCAAGAATTTGTTTTTGTCTTTTGGTTAAAGTAGGCATACTACACTATAATTATTTTAAGATGTAATATCATTATACCGAAAATTAACAGAATTTAAAACCTATGTTATCCACAGATATTAAAGAGCCCCACACCCGTGGAGCTTTTTTAATTTCACTTAAAGAAAGGGATCCCTCCACTCCCCCTCGTTCCTCGGGGTCGGTCGGGATGACAGACGGACGACGGACTACAGCCTCTTCCTCCGTATCCGCAAACTATTCCCCACAACAGAAACACTCGACAAACTCATAGCAGCCGCTGCAATAATCGGACTGAGAATTCCGAGCGCCGCAAGTGGGATTGCAATTGTGTTGTAGAAAAACGCGAAAAAGAGATTTTGTTTGATTGACTTGAATGTCTGGCGAGAAAGTCTGATAGCATCTACGACTTTCTGGGGGTTACTTTGCATAAGCACGATACTCCCCGCTTCTATTGCCACGTCAGTACCACTTCCGATCGCGATTCCCAAATCAGCTTGAGCAAGAGCTGGGGCGTCGTTGATTCCGTCCCCGACAAACGCTACCACAGATCCAGACTTCTGTAATTTTGTTACCTCTTCCGCTTTGTGATCTGGCATTACATTTGCGACTACGTGTTTGATACCAAGCTGCTTTGCAATCGCTTGCGCAGTCTTCTCATGGTCTCCAGTGATCATGTAGACATCGATATTTTGCTCAGTCAGTTCTTTCACAGCAGTCTTTGCTTCGTCACGTACCACATCGGCCACAGCGACTATGCCAATTACTTTTTTATCTTCTATCACATACATTGGTGTCTTGCCATTGTCAGCAAGATCTTCAAACACGTCACCATGCGTATTATTTTTTTCCACACCAAGCGACTCAATAAGCTTATCATTACCAAGATATATTTTCTTACCGTTCACCTTACCTTCAACTCCTTTTCCTGCAATAGCTTTTACACCCTCGGTCTCATAGGTCTTAAGTCCTAAGTCTTTCGCATGCTTATTAAACGCTGAAGCTAGTACATGCTCACTCTTCGCTTCTAGCGAACATGCCAAAGTCATCAATTCTTGTTTCTCCAAATTATCATCAAATACATTCACATCTGTTACTACTGGTTCGCCCTTGGTCAGTGTTCCAGTTTTATCAAACATGACTGCAGTAATCTTGTGTGCAACTTCTAAACTTTGTGATTCTTTTATTAGTATTCCATTTTCTGCACCTTTACCACTTCCTACCATGATAGCTGTAGGAGTTGCTAACCCTAGTGCACATGGGCACGCAATCACGAGCACGGCGACTGCATAGATAATACTTGATTCAAATCCAGAACCAACCACAAACATCCAAATCAGAAACGTAGCAAGCGCAATTACCATTACACTTGGTACAAAAATCCCGGCGACCTTGTCTGCAAGTTTTTGTATTGGTGCTTTTGATCCTTGGGCTTGTTCTACGAGCTGGATGATTTGCGCGAGTACTGTGTTCTCTCCTGTTTTTGTTACTTTCATTTCTATCACCCCGGCGCCATTAATCGTTGCACCATAAACCAGGTCTCCCATATTTTTTTCTATTGGAATACTTTCTCCAGTAAGCATGGATTCATCTACTGACGATGAACCTTTGAGAATTTCTCCATCCAGTGGAATCTTCTCCCCTGCTTTTACAAGTAAAATATCTCCTTCGCGGATTTTTTCTATATCCATTTCTTGTTCTTTTCCATCCACAAGTACTCGTGCTTTTTTCACACCCAATTCTAATAGTTTTTTAATTGCACTAGACGCACGACCCTTACTTTTTTCTTCCAAGTATTTACCAAGCAAGATGAGCGTGACGATCACGGCTGCTGTTTCAAAGTACACATGCCCATCAATTGTCATTGCATAGAGAGAATAAATAAATGCAGACAACGTTCCAACTGACACGAGCGTGTCCATGTCTGCGCGAAATCTCTTGAGCTGGAGGAACATTCCACGATGAAACTGCCATCCCACGACAAACACCACAACTGCGGTCAGTGCTGCCATACCTTCCATTACCCCATCCTTCATCATGAGATCTGGGAAAAACATTGTTGCAAGTAGTGGCAGAGTCAAAATAAGCGCAGTTAAAAACTTTTTGTACGCTTTGTCTGGTCCTTTGCCATGAGACATGTGATCATCGTGTTCACCTTCACGAACTACTCTGTAATCACCTGCCGAAGTAATTACTTCATCAATCACATCTTCAGCCACAGCATCTTCATCATATTCTACATACGCTTTGCTCATACCATAATTTACCGAAGCACTTTTCACTCCATCAGTTTTGTTGAGTTGTTTCTCAATATTGATTGCACACGACGCACAGTGCATTCCTTCTATAGCCAAACTAGTTTTTTTCATAAAATATTTAATTTAAGTAAACCGTCTTCCCTATTGTCATCCCGACCGAAGTCCCGACGACAGGAGGGACGAAGCGGAGGGATCCCTTTCTCAAAATAAGTCGTTGCTAAGAAAGGGATTCCTCCGTTCCACTCCCTCTGGTCGTTCCAGTCGGAATGACAAACGGTGAGACGACACTACGACACCACAAACGAACCACGCACCATCCCCATCCAACAACTAAACGATGTGGTACCGGCTTTGGTAGGAGTAAATTCGACAATGTTTTGTCCAGAAGTCAATTTCTTACTAATGTTATATTCGGGAATGATAACTTCATTGGTACAACCGGAAATCTGCTTACCATTGATAATCCATTTCACCGGTACATCTTTTTTTAGATCAAACTTATTTGGCGTGAAACCACGATAATCGACATCCATCTCGATCACCTGCACACCATCTTGCATTACTATAGTTGGTGCATTTCCTGCTGCAGTAGTTGTGTTTCCTGCACTGAGTACCACACCATTTGCAGCAAGTCCTGAACCAAGCGTATACCATGCAAACGCAATGATAATGAATCCCATTACTTTTTGGAATATCACGCGATCCTTTTTCTGACTTTTACTACTCACCACACCAACACCAAATAGTACAGGTGCGGTACCGAGTGCAAAAAACGCGAGTGTCAGTCCGCCAATGAGAAAACTTCCAGACCCCACAGCAAAAAGTTGCATGCTCTGAGTAAATCCGCATGGAAGGAAGAAGGTGAACGCACCGAGCACGACTGGTGCTGCGGCATGTTCAGATTGTTTTAGTTTATTCCAATACTTCATCGTGCCTTTTGGCATATGAAGCCCTACACTTGTAATAGATGGCAAAAACCCTAAAATATTTAGTCCAAGCCATGCCAAAACTATTGCAATAATAACGGTGAACCATCCCATGACAGAAGTGGAAAGATCGAAAAAGTTTCCAATTCCACCAAGAATTCCACCGAGCAAGAAGAATCCACCAATACGTCCTGCGTGAAATAGTAAATGCGGTTTTATATTGCGTTCAAACTTCGTACCTCTCGATTCATACTTCGCTCCAAAAGAAATTACTACCGCACCGACTACTGCGAGGCACGTAGAAAGTGACGCTACAATACCAACAAGTATAGCAGCACCAAATCCTACGTTGGTAGGATCCACTTCCATAAAACTAAATATACCAATCCATTTGAAGTATCGGTACACCCAGTACAGTGAAAATACGATTGCAAGCGAACCAAACCACTGACCCTTTGTCGCTTTTTTCTTTTTGTCTTTCTTAGCAATCGGTTGCTCTGACGCATCGTACCCGAGCTTCTTAATCTTTTGTGCAATCTTACTAAAGTGTGGTGCGTTACCAGTAAGACTAATTTCTGCGGTTTGAGTCTTGTGATTTACGTGCACCTCACCAATACCATCAAGCTCTTTCAATTCATCAGAAATAATCGTCTCACACGAAACGCAGGTCATTCCACTGATATGTATTGTTTTCTTTTTATGATTGTTTTTACTCATAAGTTAGTTATATTACTTGAGTATACTACACTTAAACACTCTCTACCAAACGATTTAGATACGAGAATGATTATCCTTTCCTGCATACGCGTCAATAAATGCATTGATTTGAGTCTCATCAACCATATCTAGTGACAACAGCCGTCTCCATGCAGTCAATGCAATATAATAATCCATATCATAACGCGGCGCCATAAGTATACTTTTACCCGAAGCACTCTTAACAATTTGTTCGAGTTGTTCAATCTCATCATCACCAACCTTATTTGGATTGTATTGAATTACAACTCCCCCATCTTCGAGATTATGCACTTGCACCTCATCTGGAATGATCTCTTCGCTTATTCCCCACGGAGCCGTGTACTCAACATGAGGGCCAGATGTAGGTGGATTTGAATTATATGGTGCATGTGGTGTATTGATCTCATCTATATGTTTATTTCCCATGTGAGGAAATTTTTCTCCAATATCTTCTGTATTATTAGTAAGTAATACAATAAGAAAGATAATACTAACACCAGCTACAATCCACCATATTACTGATATTTTTTTCTTCATACTAGTTCAATAACTGATCAATAATAGACTTCATTTGTGCAAACTGATATGCACCAGATACAGGGATAGTTTCTCCATCCTGAGTAATAATTACAGAATATGGAGTTCCTCGAAGACCTGCTGCCTGTGCTTCATTGAGTTGTGACTGAACTTTATCTGCAAATTTACCAGAATCAAGACAGGTATTAAATTCAGAAACATTAAGTCCTGCAAATTTTGCAATATTAGGAAGCTCATCTACCGGTAGACCATCATTTGAAGGCGTAACTTCGTACAGTCTGTCTGTAAACTTCCAAAATGCATCATTACCTCCCTGATCATATGCACATTCCATTGCCTCAGCCTCTTTGCGTGCTTTTCTATGAAGTCCATCAAGTGGTGCATGTTTGTACACCCAACGTACTTTATCACCATATTCATCCATTACTTCTTCCATAGTATTGTGAAATCGTTTACAAAACGGACACTCTGAATCAGAAAATTCTACTATAGTTATGGGTGCATCTACATTTCCTTTTATATGATCATCTGCAGTAATTTCAGCTAAACTAATTTTTGTATTACCTGCAGTTGGTGTTGGACTTGGATTGTTTACTGGTTGCGTCGGTGCAATATTGGTATCTGACAAATCCACTTCGCAAGTTTCTGCACTCACGCTATCATCATTCACCACCAAGCCAAGCATGACAAAAAAGCCAATGGCGAAAATAACCAACAAACCACCACCCATACCTGCAATAAATGTAAGTTTTGGAGATAATCCCTTTAAGTCTTCCTTCATATTTTTTATTATTAAATAATTATGTGAACATCACCTCTGTAGTTCGGATATACAGTCCGAAAAAGTGAGAGATGGGTTTTGGTTGTTACTTATGACTATAAAACTAATTCATTCCCTCCCATCTTAGGGGAGGGTTAGGGAGGGGTATAATATTAAATCCACAAACATGAATATTAGATAATCCAAAGCAACTAAAAAAACTGTGTAACAAAACACAAGTCTTTTAATTTTTCCTATTAAAATGTTTTGGGATTCAAAATTCCCAATCTAAATAAGTTTATAAAATATACAAATAACTGAAAACCGCCATACCTGTCTCTACTTTTCTTATAATAAAATAAGAATCTGTCATACAACAATAAAGACAGCATTGCTACAGATATAAATACAACTGATAGACTTATTGTAATATTTTTAAACAAACTAAATATTGAGGAAACAACAGAATATGTATGCCCTGAATCAGCCTGACTTCCTACATCTCCCATACCACACGCTGCGTGACTCTCCATAGGACTATCACTTCCCACAAGCATTGTATGCCAAGCAGCTCCACAACAAAACAGGAGGGAAAAGACTATTACTGAGACAGCAAGATTTTTGTGAATATTAGAAATCATACTTTTTTAGTATCCTTATTATAATCAATACAAAAATAAAAAGCAAGTTGTGTGTAAAAAACAAAAAACCCTCTTGAAAGGGAATAAAACTAAGGACTGGATGGCGGGCTGGGTTTCTGTAGCACATTTTGGTAGCGCTCCCGCCACCCAGCCTGCCTTGATAGAGCAACAGTCACCTCTGAAGGCGACTGAAAATCCTCCTATTGGAAATTGAACTAGCCCTAGCCTTAGAACCTCCTCAGTTACTCTGGAACGATATCCATGTCTGGAAGTGCACATTCACCCGCCTTGCAGTGACCAGGGACGGTGAAGTCCTTGTTGCTGCATGGCGTGTAGTCCTCCAGAACATCATGAAGGCACATGGATTTTGTGAGGTGGAGCCCGGAGAGTGCTGG
>JABGUG010000052.1 GCA_018646705.1 Candidatus Parcubacteria bacterium
CAGCTGCCGAACAACTCCTACTGCACAACGGAGAATGAGGAAGAAGAGGAGCACTGCTCGGAGGGCGAGTGCGTGCTCATCGAGCCCTAGGACCAGGTCGCCCTCGTGGCGGCCAAGGAGACGCGCATCCAGCTTCGGTTGGGTGCGCGAGGAATTCAATGTATTTTTATTAAAGAATAGAGTGAATAACAAAAAATACCCGCATCCGGGTATTTTTTGTTTTATATACTACTCTTCAGTCTTTTCTTCTACACCATGTGATGGCATCTTGCAACTGCACTCCACCAAAGGTTTGCCATGCATCGGACAGTCCGGAGCTTGGCATATGCCAGGCTCTTGTGATATACCCCCACATTCGCCTGTACATACATAATGCTTTTTTTCTTCTTCCATATATCACGGATTAATATTAAATACCTTTTTCGCATTCTCAAATGTTTTATCAAGTTCTATAACAAGTGGGTGGGTCAAACGTTTTTTCAAAATCTTTAGTGCTTCTTTGTAAAACCACAATCTCTTGTCAGCAGGAGAATTAAATTTGCTCCATAATTCTTCACCCATTTTTTCATAATCATAAAGAAGTGAAGATAAATTATGAAATTTGTCTGCAGCACTAACAATCAACTCACTCTCATTCATCTTATTCATAAGACTCAAATAACGCTCCTTGCGCTCGAGCCATAAGACATCTTCTTCATCACGTTTTTTTACTTCTGTCATGGACGCAACCATATCGCGAATTGTTTTTCCAAAATCATTCTCAATATCATCAAATGTATAATCTGTTTCTTCTACAGTATCATGCAAAATACCAGTAATAATAATGTCCTCATCATCTGTATATTCATTTAAAATCAAAGCAACTGCAAAAGGATGTTCTATAAATGGTGTAGATCCATCGCCTTTACGCAATTGCCCACGATGAAGAAGAGACGCTTTGCGTATGGCTTGTTCTATTTTGTGAGTATATTTCATAATATCTTTAGCATAGCACATAGGAGAAAATGTACGCAATGGTGCATAATTTGATATACTATGATTATATTAATTAAGACTATATAAAATGAACAACATATATACTATTATCTTTACCCTCCTTACTGTATCTGGAATAATTGATGCCGGATATTTATATTATCGCTATTACAAAAAAACTCATGGCGCTTCATTTACATGCCCATTGGGGCAAGATTGTAATGCTGTTGTCGAAAGTAAATGGGGATATTTTCTAGGAGTAAAAAATGAAATATGGGGTCTTTTGTATTACATATCTCTTTTTATTGGAATTCTAATATTTTTAATAATGCCAAATTTAATTTCAATAATGCCACTCCTTTTACTAGGAGCAACTGGGTTTGGGTTACTCTATTCTCTATTTCTCACACTAGTTCAAATTATAAAAATAAAACAATATTGTCTGTACTGTCTCATTTCAGCCGGTATTTCTCTGCTACTATTTTTGAATAGTATCGCATTGTTTTAACTAAATATCCTTATAGTCCAAAAAACCGCATACAAATGCGGTTTTTTAATCTATAATTATTTACTGAGCAATCTTAATCTGTTCACACCTATTCTTCACACATTTAATTTCTAAATTCCCTGCAATACCACTACAGAAGTCTGGGCAATGACTTTCAGAGTCTTCTACTACAAATGCGTCATTACCATAAAAACACTCAGAAACCATCGTGCCAATTCCACATGCGCAATCTGCATCTACTTCGCAACTATTTTCTATAGGTACATCTGTATTTGTGTCTTCCATAGTATCGATTGCTTCTAAAACTTGCTTACCAATATCTTCTTCATCGTCCACAGCTTCAACACTGCCTGAACCAGAAACATCTTGAGTAATTTTTGGATTTCCTTTGTAATAAATATCTCCACTTCCTGCAATATTAATATCTAATTCTTTTGTTATACCAACCTCTGCTTTTCCAGATCCATTAATATTAATTTTGGTTGAGTCTGATTTGAGATGAAATCCAAAATATTTACCCGAACCATTCACATTAAAGTTTGCATATCCTGCTTTACCTCCTACACGCAACGTTCCTGAACCATCTATATGCATATCAAATCCAGAAATATCTACATTAAGATCTATTGAACCAGACCCTTCAATTACCATATCCAAATCATCACTCATACTTGTAAGAGCGTTCTCACTTCTAATACTTCCTGATCCGGAAATACCAAGACCTTTAACCTCTGGCATGGTAACCCATATTTTAAGCTGGTCCGTTTCTTTGATACATTTTGACTCATCCCTTTTTTCAATAATAAGCATGTCACCTTGTACACGCGTCACAACTTCTTCCAAAAGGTTATCATCAGTTTGTACTTTTACATAAAACTCTTCACCTTGTGTGACATACACATTACCTGAACCACGAAGATGAACTGCATTAAATATTGGAACCTCACGCTCTTCTGATACAATAGTTCCAGATCCGTTTGTACACAAAAATGAACAACCACCACCGCTCAAGACTAAAGCAAACGCAATAATTCCCAAGGATAAGAATAAAAATCTCCGCATATGTAGATAGTTTAAAAGTAAATAGTTTAAAAGTTTAAAAGTTCTATATATACAAAGCCCTTTATATACTTTTAAACTTTAGAAACTTTCCGACTCTATTATACCATTACGATTCATATTTAAACAAATCACATATAAAACAAAAAAAACATCCCGACTAGGTCGGGATGTCTTTAATTCTTGTAAGAAAGTTAGGCTGCTTTTTGAACCTTAACAGCGTTCAAGCCTTTTGGACCTTCTTCGACTTCAAATTCAACTTTGTCGCCTTCACGAAGATCGTTGTACTCTACGTCTACAAGCTCGTTAGCGTGGAAAAAGAGATCTTTTTCTTCGCCTTCACGAGAAATGAAACCAAACCCCTTATCGGTAAGTCTGGCAATAGTACCTTGTTGCATAATTGTAAAACAAATATGAGTAAGTTAGTCTGCCTATGGCAGAAGATATCAAACCTAGTGTGGACCCAAACTCGACTCTGTTTGTTTTACAACACTGTTATTTGATGGCTATAGAATACCATATTTAAGCTATTTTGTCAAGTCCAGTCACTTATCCCTAAGGACAAACAGTGTATTTACCCGCCAAGCAGTGCTAAACACACCCCCTGGCGGGCTTCGCGAGTTCATAGGCGCCCCCTAGTGTACGGCCTGAGGGCCGTTGATGCCGCCGGATGTGGCCTTGCACGATGCGCACCCAGTTCTGATCTGTTCAGGACAATTGCCCTCAAACATGCAGCGCGCTTCCACGCTCTGGCCTGGGTCGAGCCCCAAAAACAGAATGTGATTGGTCTCCGGGTCCGGGGTGAGGATAGGAATCTCCTGTCCAGGTTGCATCATCTTCCCCTAAGACGTTGTGGACTGTTATTCTAATAATAAACGTCTTTTACAAAAAAAGCAATAATAGCACCATATTATTATCTCTGTTATAATACATTTCCTATGTATACACTATATATAATAAAATGCAGTGATGAATCACTCTACACAGGTATAGCCACAGATCTAAATAAGCGACTGGATATCCATAAACAAGGAACTGGGTCAAAATATGTACGCACACGCCTCCCCTTTTCTCTTGTCTACACAGAAAAATGTAAAAATAGAAGCCTCGCAACAAAAAGAGAAATGGTTATAAAAAAATTAACTCGCAAACAAAAACTAAACCTCATAAAAAAATAACTTTATAAACTTTATAACTTTCAACTTTTTACTCTTTTCATGACTCCAGAAAAAATCAAAAAATCACTCAAGCATAACTTTGGATTTAACGAATTCCGAGATGTCCAAGAAGAGATTGTAGACACAGTTCTTAAAGAAAAAGATTGTCTAGTACTAATGCCTACTGGCGGTGGTAAATCTTTGTGTTACCAGCTTCCTGCCACACTCTTACCTGGGGTTACT
The DNA here is from genome assembly GCA_018646705.1 of Candidatus Parcubacteria bacterium. Classification (GTDB taxonomy): domain Bacteria; phylum Patescibacteriota; class Patescibacteriia; order Magasanikbacterales; family UBA922; genus BM521. The sequence continues at coordinate 3,943 of JABGUG010000052.1, forward strand.
ATTGTGGTGTCACCATTAATTGCGCTCATGAAAGATCAGGTAGAAGGTTTAATTGAAAATGGTGTTGCAGCAAATTTTCTCAACAGCTCACTTGATACTACTGAAACGCACGAAGTGGAACAGACTCTTCTAAATGGTGAGTTAAAACTCTTGTATGTTTCTCCGGAAAAACTTGTTACACAAGCTTTTCAAAACTTACTCAGAAAAATAGATGTATCCCTTTTTGCTATTGATGAAGCTCATTGTATTTCTTCGTGGGGGCATGACTTTAGAAAAGAATATACAAAACTTGGTCAGATAAAGAGTAGGTTTCCAAATATTCCAATAATTGCACTCACTGCTACTGCTGACAAAATTACACGCAAAGATATTGTGACTCAACTTCGTCTCAAAAATCCCAAAATATTTATTTCATCTTTTGATAGACCAAATTTACGTCTGACAGTACTACCTGCACGTAAAAGATTGCAAGCTATTATTGATTTTGTAAAAGGAAGTAATAAAGAGTCTGGAATTGTATACTGCCTAAGTCGTAAACAAACAGAAAAGGTAGCCGCTGCCCTGCAACAAGAAAATGTACGCGCCTCACATTATCATGCTGGCATGGATTCACATACCAGATCCAAAACACAAGAAGATTTTATCCATGGACGAACTCAGATTATCGTAGCTACAATTGCATTTGGTATGGGAATTGATAAATCTAATGTACGATTTGTTATTCATCACAATCTACCAAAAAATATAGAAGGGTATTATCAAGAAATTGGTCGTGCAGGTCGAGATGGGCTTCCTAGTGAAACAATATTATTTTATACAATGGCTGATGTGATACTCCTAAAGAGATTTGCAACAGAAAGTGGTCAGCCAAATTTGCAACTCGCAAAACTTGATCGTATGCAACAGTATGCTGATGCACTTATTTGTCGTAGACGTATTTTATTATCATATTTTGGAGAACACAGAGAAGAAAAATGTAATAATTGCGATGTATGCAAAAATCCTCCTGAAATAATGGACGGAACTGATATAGCACAAAAAGCTTTATCTGCGATATATAGACTAAATGAAAATGTAGGTACTCACATGCTAATTGATGTATTACGTGGTTCAAGTAGACAAGAAATTCTCATGAATGGCTATGACAAGATAAAGACGTATGGAGCTGGCAAAGATATTTCACCTCCAGATTGGCAACACTATCTACTCCAAATGCTCAACATGGGTCTAATTGATATTGCTTATGATCAAAATTATAATCTAAAAATTACGCCTCTAGGAAAAGAAGTGTTGCTTGGAAATAAGAAAATTGAATTTGTAACACTCGAATCAATTGAACAAAGAACAAAAGAACGTGTAGAGGCAAGTAAACCAAAATCAGCAAGACAAACTGCTGACGAGGAACTCTTCGAGATTTTGCGTGAACTCAGAAAAGGTATTGCTCGCAGTCATGACATCCCGCCATATCTTGTATTTAATGATGCAACACTCGATGAAATGACAAGCCAAAAACCAATGAACGAACATGCAATGAAAAAGATCACAGGTGTAGGGGACAAAAAATATAATTCATATGGAAAACAATTTATCGCAGCAATTGCAGACTTTGCTCAAGCACGTGACAAACAAGGAAAACAAACTCAAGGAACCACTCAACAAATCACTTACGTATATTACCAAAAAAACATGCCAGTCCCTCAGATCGCACGCGAAAGAGATCTAAAAGAGCAGACAATCTATGCTCACCTTGCTGACTTGTATGAGCAAGGCTATGATATAAATATTTCAAACTTCATAAGTAAAAGTGATCTCAAAAAAATAATCGGAGAAATAAAAATTAATGGCATACCTAACAAACTAAAAACACTGTACAACACATTTCAAGGTAATTTTGACTATCACAAACTCAAACTCGCAATTGCCCACTATCGTGTGAATTTTGAAAAGGGTGTTGTGAGATATGACTAAGGAGTTATAAAGTTAACAAGTTGAAAAGTTATAAAGTAAAAACTCACTGTATACTGGTGAGTTTTTACTTGGTCACATTTAATGTTCGTTGTATAATTAACAATGGGGTCCGGGGTGACTGCTTGTTTGAGCGTCATTGTAGGCTCTGAATGCTTACTTCTTTGTACCGTAGCGAGTTCAGTCACCCAGGCACTTTTTGTTACTTTTTGGTGACAAAAAGTAAGGAAAGAATATTAAACTATTTATTATAAAAAAATCGCCCTAATATATCAGAGCGATTTTAATTTATTTAAAAAATTTATCTCATCATTACTGGCTTTGGCCTAAGCATTTCTCCATCAGAATCTTTGTACAACTCCGGGTCTATAGTTCGTGAAAAACACACTCTGCCAGAGTTGTGGTCCCAATTTTCATTATACATCATTGGGCCAAAGTACTCTTCTCTAAAGTTAGAACTTACATCATCATCGTTGGACCGAGTAAATACAGCACAAAGCTCAAAGGCAAGCTCATCAACTATAATATATTCATAAACCTGATCTGTTGCTGGATCAGTAGGTACTACAAATCCAGAAATACTGTCTTCCAAATCGACCAATTGTTCTGGTAATTTTTCTTTTTGTATCCAATAATCCACAATCATACTCTGAACTTGTTGCAAATCTCCTACACGCTGTTCATCAAAGCGTCGCTCACGCTGATCAGCTGGCGTACCAATGATAAAAAATCCAACAATAATACTTCCAAATGAAACTACGAGTACTACAATGGCTAAAATTCTTGGAATATTTGTCTTAGCATCTGTACGTTTCAAATCCCACATATAATATCCAAATACAGCTGCCGCGACAAGTAATACTACAAGCACTTTCAACCCAAACCTTGTTGTTAATTCACCATCAAGAAAATTGTATACAAATGTCATTAGGTCAATTATGATTGTAACTGCAGAAATAAACAATGTAAAATATATAAGCCATTTACGTAATTTGAGATTTCTTTTTTCTTTGTGCTGTTTCAAATCTTTTTCAAGCATCCATGAAGTAATGACATATGCGATTATTGAGATAAACAGAACTGACGTTGACCATCGTACTCCCTGAGCAATTGCTGTGAAATAATAATTAAGTTTATCGGGAAATAGTACATTGATGTACTGGATATAGAGTGTGATAAACCCTATAACACTCAAGTAGAATGTAACTATATTAAATAGATGCAAAAATACATCCTTTGGTGTACTTTTGATTGAAGTATTGTCCATAAGACATGGATTAAAAATGATATATGTAGTATACCATATTATTATAATGTGCAATATAAAACAAAAAATCGCCTGAAGACGATTTTTTGTTTAAAGCTTATAATTATTTCTCTTCTTTTGATTTTTTCTCCACAATTATAGTACAGCTTGTAACAAGTGCTGCAAGAGCCCCAACTGCAGCAACAATTGGTGCTACCAAAACACCGACCGCGCCAATCGTAAGTGGAAATTCAATCAACGTCTCTCCGTCTTCCTTTTTAATTATAATCTTTCGCGCATTTCCCTCTTTTACAATTTCTTTTATCTTTGAAACTAACCTGTCTCCTGAGATATTGTATTCTTCTTGTGTTTTAGTCATAATATTATGTTATAACTTATCAATATAATTTTTAAGGGTATAAACCAAATCTTCATTTTGTTCATGTAGAGACTTACTTGTCTCACTGCCATGTAGCCATTCCAAATATCCTTGATCTTTCTTTGCAACATCGGCAAACTTCTCCCCTTTGTACTTTCCAAAAACAAACGCATCGAGAAGTACTGGCATCTGAGTGAGTTCAAGCATCTTCTCCACAATATCATCTTCTGAAGCAAGGGAATATTGCTCTGCAACCTGCATCTTGAGATATTCAAACAAAGACTCAAGAACCAAAATATCTCCCCACGCATCATGAGCTACAGCCTCTATATTAAAGTCCAGTGAGTAACGTAAATATTGTAAGCCATAACTTTCGCTATCTATAATATGACGCGCGACACGCAAAGTATCTATATATTTTTTTGTCTCCACACCCTCATTTTTCAAAATCCTCATATCAAAATGAGCATTATGCGCCACCAAAACATTGTCTTCCAAAAGTTCAGTTATCTTTTGTTTATGTTCACTACCCTCAAACGCGGGCTTGTTCTCCACCATCTTTGCTGTAACATGATGAACAGCCATTGCCCCAAATGAAATAGGTACTGGTGGTTTAAAATATTCATTTACCTCTTCTCCATTTGCAGCATTTTTGTACGCAAGCTGTATTAATCTGGCATTCTCGTCTGCATCAGTTGTTTCTGTGTCTAGATAGATTATGTTCATAATATATATTATTAAGTTACTCCATTTTAGCACTCTGGCTCTCTTTTTACAAACTAAAATCAGTTTAATAAAACTGATTTTTGACTCCCTCTGTTGAACGCATTAAGAACTATGGAATGTGCTAAACTGATAAACTAACTAACAATATTCCAGCAAACATTAGCTTTTTCTACGAAATAAAAAACATCTGCTTAGGATGTTTCTATCTATTTATTAAGTTTTTAAAATGGAGCAAGGCTACAGCGGTCATACTAGTTAACCCTCCTATAATGTCTTCCGAACTAAGTGCTTTGCCCTTCCAAAAAAATAATATTCCTTATTGGTTAGTTATTTTTTTCCTGCCATAATGCCAAGGACGTCTCTGGCTGATGTGTCACCTACTGATACTTCAAAAAAAGACAAGTCATCAAATTTCTTAAGCATTAGAAGTGTAAGAAGTACGACTGTAGCAAAAATTGCTTTTACAATTGTTCCAAAAAGAATAGTCGGCGTCTGCAATCCATTGAGCAGAAGAATTAGCATGGTCGCCAACAAAATGATAACAACCCACTGTAATGTGGGAATATTCTCATTCCCAAGCGAAATTACACGCTTTCTTGCGCGTTGCATACCGGCCGTTGCAACAAAAATCCTTGTCAAAACCACATTCTCAATCGGATTTAATTTTTCTTTTTTTCTAAAACCGTCTAGTGTGGCATGTATATCAATTATAAGTTTGGATTTTAATACAAACGGCACATCCCAATGACCAAGTATTATTATTTTTTTGTATTCTTTTTTGATTATATTTTCTATTTTATTTTTCATGGTAGGCGACAAATGGCGTGATTGCCTGTAAATTGTGGTCATTTCACCATCAAAATCAGCTATATAATCACGCATACTGCTGTATCTTTGACCCTGGCGTGAAATAAAAAATCCCGTAAACACAGCAAAAAGAAATGTCATAAGGGACAACACTGTTTTAAATTCTTCGCCTATATCAATTTGCAATAAATTATACCAAAATAAAAAAAATAATAATAAAGAAATTACAATAAAGATTATATTGACTTTTGATTTGCTCACAGTAAAAACATTAAAATGTTATATTATATAGTATACACTAAATTTAAATTATATGCGACGCTATATATTGATACCATGTAGGTGGTCTAAATTTTATATATAAAAAAGACTCAAACCATAAAGTCCGAGTCCTGTTGCTCCGAGGACAGGGTTCGAACCTGTGACATCTCCCGATGATAGCTCCTCGACCAGGACTCGAACCTGGAACCTACTGGTTAACAGCCAGTTGTTCTACCAATTGAACTATCGAGGAGCTATAATCGGGACAGCGTTCTACCACTGAACTACCTCGGAATAAAAATCCCGCTTACTTGAAGCGGGATTTAGAATTTTTACAAATATGAAAAACTACATCCCGCTGGGCGCATTATTATTGCTATTATTATTTAGAGAAATGTATTTCATATAACTATATAATATCATAAATAGAGGTCTTTGTCAATCCTACCGAATACCAACCATCTTCCTCACATCATTCATAGTACTCCCCGCAACCTCACTTGCCTTTTTGGCTCCTTCCATCAAAATCTCTGCAATCTTATCGTGATCTTCTAACAATTCATTTCGCTTGGTACGAAAATCTGCAAAATAATTTGAAATTTCATTAGCGAGTGCTGATTTTAGATCTCCATACCGGATTGATCCATCTTTTTCTGCTTCTTTAAATTTACTAGATGCTTCCTTACTACCAAATTGCTCAAGCAAGGTAAGTAAATTCTCTACTCCAGGTGCTTTGTCCCCACCTTCTGTCGCAGTTACTGCTTTTTTCAATTTTTTACTTACTACTTCTGGCTCATCTGCAAGTTCGATTACATGACCTTCTCCCAAACTTTTACTCATTTTTTTCATTGGTTCTAGTAAACTCATTACTTTTGGAATTTCTGTAAGCAATGCTTTTGTTTCTGGAAAGTATTTATCGTAACGCTTGTTAAACCAGCGAGAGACATCTCGGGTCAATTCAACGTGTTGAACCTGATCAATGCCAACTGGCACGTGAGTTCCGTGATAAAGAAGGATGTCAGCTGCTTGTAAAATTGGATAAGTAAAAAGTCCTGCATTAATATTTTTTGCTTGGTGCTCTGATTTGTCTTTGAACTGTGTCATGCGCTCTAACTCTGCGATAGGTGTTACTGTATTAAAAACCCAAGCAAGCTCAGTGTGTTCTGGTACGTGAGACTGAACATAAAAAACTGATTTTTCTGGATCAATACCTGCGGCAATAAGTTCAGCAGCTGTCCGGATTATCTGATCATGGCGATCTTTTGCGCTAATATTGCCTGCTAGTGAATGATAATCAACAATACAAAAATAACATTCGTATTCTCCAGAATTCTGCAAAGTAACCCAGTTTTTCACTGCTCCTAAATAATTACCAATATGCAAATTACCTGTTGGTTGGATACCCGAATAAATAATCTTCTTTTTCATAGTGTTGTCATTCTGAGCGAAGCGAAGAATCTCTCTTACCTCGCGCGTATATAAAATTGATGTACTGTCATATTACCGTAAAATTAACAAAAAAACAAGGTACTTTACCTTGTTTCTAGATAATCTTTTATCTTCTCTAACCCCTCTTTCAATTCTTCCTCATTCTCCCCAAAAGCACATCTGATATACCCTTCTTTGCCAAATGCAATACCTGGCACCATAGCAACATTAGTATTGTTCAATACATCTTTACAAAATTCGACTGAATCCTGACCCTCAACACCAAAAGCAGACATGGGAATAAAACAATACAAAGCTGAAGCGGGATAACTTATTTTACTAGAAAATAATTTATTAAATGTGTTTACAAACACGTCACGACGTTTTTTCATTTCACTACGAACCAGAGGCGCAATATCATTTCTATGCTTAAAGCCAGCAAGTGCTGCATACTGACTAATGGTTGTTACACCACTTATTGTTTGACCAAGAAGGTTGATCACGGTAGAAATAATTTCCTCTGAGCCAAATACAAATCCGACTCGCAAACCTGTCATAGCAAATTGTTTTGAACAACTCTGCACAATAAAAGTATGGTCTCGATGTTCTTCAAATGATCCACATGACACAAACTCACCATCATACACAAGTCCACTATATACTTCGTCTGAAATTACAATAATATTATGACGCTTTGCTACATCCAAAATTTCTTTTAGTTCCTCACGCGTATATAATACGCCTGTGGGATTAGATGCATTATTTAATAATAATATTTTTGTTTTCTTAGTAATACTACCTTCTAGTTCTTTAACATCCAACTTCCAATCGTCGTTTTCATCAGTATCAATGATAACTGGAACACTACCAAACAATTTTGCAATGCTTGGATATGAAACCCAATATGGTGCTGGAGTAAGTATCTCATCGCCTGATTTTAAAAGAGATTTCAATAATAAAAACAACCCAAATTTTCCACCTGGAGTAACGGCACAATTACTTACTTCAAAATCTGCACCATAATCATTATTCATCCATTCAGATGCGGCATGGCGTAATTCTAACAATCCTGCCATGGGTGGATAATGTGTATGATTATTTTCCAAAGCTGTCATTACAGCTCGTTTTACAACGTCAGGAGTGTCTATCATAGGCTCACCAGCGCATAAATTGTATACGTGCTGACCCTGTGTTCTTTTCTTAAGTACCGATGCATTAATCTCCATGGTCACTGATGGTTCTAGTTGTAGGTGTGTCTTTATATTCATATTTTTCTTTGGATATTTTTTGATTCATCAATAATTTTCTGAAAAATAACTCTAACAAATTCTTTATCTAAACCTAATTCATTACCAATGCTTTTATACATTGCAAAAAGCTCCTGCTCCCTATCATTATCCTCTACATTACTATCCATCTTTAACAATCCAATTTCCTTGGCAACCTCAAAACGTTTTTGTAATAATTCCAAAATTGAACGATCTATGTTATTTATTTCTTTTCTAAAATCTTGTAAATTATTCATAACTTTCTATTTTAGATTCTAAATTTTTTAAAGATGTAAGTAATTCTTCACGGATCTCACGGGCAAATGGATTATGTAGCTGCATATCAAAAAATAATTCCCATGTGTCATTATTTACCAGATCATTAATTTCCAATAATGAATTGTAATCTGGAGTAGCAATTTGTTGATCTTCTAATTTCAAATCTCCCAAACCACGGCCAAGAAAATGTACTAGAGCCTGAGAACGTGCCATCTGTCTATCATGTTCTTCTGGTGTAGCATGGATAATTTCTAATTTCATCTTTTTTAGCATACTCTCTAGAAAACTCAGTTGACCCTCAGTAACACGAACCTTGGACACCACAATCTTTTGCCCTTCTAATCCAAGACGCTTTACGGAATCAGGACCAAACAAAGGATGTGTGGCAATAATTGGTTGACTGTGTTTTAGTTCACTTTTCATACCTTCAACTGGCTTTACTTTTACTGAGCATGCGTCTACTACAATTGTATTTTCATTAAGTTTATCTGATATTTCTTTACACACATTTTTAATCTCAGAAATTGGTACAAGTAAAAATAATAAATCAACATTCAAAACTTCTTCCAGATTCTCATTTTCTTTGTCATGAATCACAACATCACCAAATTTCTTCATACAATAGGCCCATAAAGCTCCAAAACGTCCATGTCCAATAATTCCTATTTTCATATTATTTCTTAACCACAATAAATGTAGTCAAATTCGGATGATTATCCTGGATACCCTTATCTAATAAATCTAACTTATAAATTTGAGCACTACGTGCTGGTGCAATTACTGCTGTATCACGTGACAATAATCCTTCTGCCAAGTCCTTGGCTGCTTTTGCTGTATCTTCCCAATCATTGAGTTTTGCATTTGGAAATTCACGTTTGATATAACGCTCACATTGAGAAATTGCTTGTGGATGTGTTGTAATATTTGTAATTTCTTTCTTTTCTACTCCCGGGCTAACCATGAGACATTGATATACTTCAAACCACAGTTCATCAACAAGAGAAAAATTATACTTACCCATTGCTTCAAATGCAGTTTGCACAAGCCCACCTCTAGAATTTACCACAGGAAATACGCCGTACTCTGCCTCACCGATTGTAACTGATTTCAAAACGCCTTCCATATCAATAGAAAAAACAATTTCTGGATTTTCCAGACCTTGTCGCTGTGCATAAAGCAAACCAGCCTCTTCAGAAAAAGATCCAGCTTCACCAGATACGGATATTTTTGTACTCATAGTTTTGAAATTTTACTAAGTAAATAATGGTCTACCAAAACTAGATTGGTCATCGCCTCTACAATAGGCACTGCCCTAAGAGCAACACATGGATCATGCCTTCCTTGTACAGATATCTCGACTTCATTTCCATCTTTGTCAACGGTATTTTGCTTTTTTGCAATACTTGATGTTGGCTTGAATGCTACTCGCAATATGATTGTCTCACCATTAGAAATTCCTCCTACAATACCACCTGCATGGTTTGTCTTTGCTTTCACCTCACCATTAACGGTCTCCATTTCATCATTATTGTCTGACCCTAGTTTTGCTGCGCTTTCAAATCCATCTCCAATCTCTACACCTTTTGTAGCTGGAATAGTCATAAGTGCATGTGCCAGATCTGCTGAAAGTTTGTGAAAAACTGGCTCACCAAGACCAACAGGAACATTTTTTGCTATCACCTCGATCACACCACCAACTGAATCACCATCTTTTTTTGCATCTTCAATTTCTTTTGAAAAATCTTTTTCTTGTGTAGCTTTTCCTACCTGTACAAGACGTGCCTCTACTATTATATTTTTCAAAATTTTCTTCGCAATGGCTCCGGCTGCAACACGTCCAATAGTTTCTCGTGCAGAAGCTCTACCGCCACCACGATAATCACGTACACCGTATTTCTCCTCATATACATAATCTGCATGTCCAGGTCGAAATTTAGTTTTAATGCCATCATAACTTTTTGAATCTGCATCTTCATTTCTAACCAGTAGAGCAATTGGAGTGCCGAGTGTTTTATTTTCAAAAATACCAGACAAAATTTCCACCTGGTCTTTTTCCTGACGTGGGGTGGTGAGATCACTTTGTCCTGGTCTACGCTTGTCGAGCTCCACTTGAATTTCTTCCCTAGTGACCTCAAGCCCCGCAGGACATCCATCAATAACAACACCGACTCCCACACCATGGGACTCACCAAATGTTGTAATCTTGAATAATTGTCCAAATATATTTCCTGCCATAAAATTAATTATAATATTCTTGCCCGCCGTAGCTTTAGCGAAGGAGGGTTAAAGCTTGTTTAACAATTTTCTCATCAACTGTATGTACAAATTTACCACCCTGCCTGCAGACTCTGCCTAAATTTTTTACCAATACGTACTTAACCTCCCCTGCTCTGACTTTTTTATCCAATTTTGTTTCTTTTAAAATACTTTGGATACTATAACTTTTCAATTTTTTTATATCCACTAACTCGCAAAAAAAACTTTCTATTTCAACAAAAGCTTTGTGCGGTAATTTACCTAGCAACTCAGCGACTTTTGCTTCCACCAAAATACCCAGAGCTACAGCTTCACCATGAAGTATCTTATAACCACTTAGCTTTTCAATTGCATGACCAATAGTATGACCAAAATTAAGTAAACCACGTTCACCATTTTCTTTTTCATCTTGGCGAATAATTTCTATATTTATTTCTATAGCTCGTTTTATTATTTTTTCTAAAACCTTTTTATCTAAGTCTAGAATTTTATTATAATTATTTACCACAAACTGGAACATCTCTCTATCATGAGTAACGAACATCTTAACTGCCTCTACTAAGCCATTTATCAAATGTCTTTGAGATAATTTTTTCAGAAATTCAACATCCACATAAACAGCTTGTGGCTGATAAAAAGAACCTACTAAATTTTTCCCATATTTTGTATTTACTCCAGTCTTACCACCAATTGAACTATCTACCATAGCTAATAGAGTTGTTGGGACTTGAACATATGGAATACCTCGCATATAGGTGGCCGCGGTATAGCCAGCCACATCCCCAACCACGCCCCCACCTATTGAAACTACAAAAGTATCACGCCCACATTTGTATTTGAACATTTCTTCTTGTAATTTGGCCACTGTGTTTTGATTTTTATTTTTCTCATCAGCAGGGAAAATTATAAGTCTTACATTGTAAGCTCCAAGTTTACCCTTTAAACTATGTAACAATTTATTAGCATATAATTTCTCTATATTATTATCTGTAACAATCACGATATTTGATATGTCTTGTTTTTTTATTAGCTTTAGCAAAGATCCTAACCAATCTTTACCAATCAAAACATCATACTCTTGCCCACGGGTATCTGGTAATTTTATTTTAAGTTTTATTTGTTTCTTAGTCATAAAACTAAAGTTTGGTGGCTAATTCGCGAATTAATTTCTCAGTCTTTTCCCAGCCCAAACACGGGTCTGTGATAGACATTCCATCCAAATCAATTTCTTCTGGCTTATCTACATTTACACTTTGATTTCCATCTTTTAGAAAACTCTCAATCATAAAGCCCTTTACTATACTACGCAACTCTGGAAAATCTTTCAAATTACTTACCACTTCGTGAACCACTTGAATTTGACGCTCCAATGTTTTTTTCCCAGAAATACGACAATTATCATGACTAGCATCTATGACCACAGAAGGATTTTTTACATTATGCTCTTCCATCAAATTCTTTGCTTGAATAATATGTTCAATATGATAGTTTGGGCCATCCACCCCACCACGTAAGACTAAATGCGCGTAATCATTACCTGAGGTCTCAACCTGGTTACCATCAAAGACAGCTGTGTGAGAACCTTGTGCAGCCACAATACTATTAACGGCAATATCAAGAGCACCATATGTTGGATTTTTCATACCGACTGCAGCGTCAATTGCTGAGGCAAAAATTCTATGCTCTTGATCTTCAGAACTTCTAGCACCAATAGCTACCCATGACAACAATTCCAAAAAACCTTTGGCATTGTGAGTAAAAAGAGCCTCGTCAGCAATGGGCATTCCTAATTCTATTGCTTTTACCATCAATTTTCTACAGTAAGTGATACCCTCTTCAATATCTGGTGAAGAAAAAGGATCCGGTTGAATAGCTGGACCAGTCCATCCTTTTCTCGTGCGTGGTTTTTGAATATACACACGTAAAATTAACTTGATCTTGTCTCCAACCTCTTCACTTAATTTTTTGAGGCGTTTTGCATATTCAAGTGTTGCCTCCATAGGCCATGCAGAGCATGGTCCAACAACAAGAAATATACGGCCATCTCGTCCAGCCAAAATATCTTTTATCTCTTGCTTATCTTTCTCAATTTGTTCACATGCTTTTTCAGAAAGAGGAAAGCGTTGGATAATTTCTTCTGTACTTGGTAATTTTTTTATTATATTCATTTTCATAGGCCGTGTCATCCTGAGCCCCAAAGAGGGCGAAGGATCTTTCTTAAGATTTAATTTTATTTATTAATAAGACTCTCAATTGATCAATGTACTTCTCTGTATGTATTGTCACACCCTGCCACAACTCTACCTGTTTTACTCCTTGTGCAATAAACATATCCAGTCCAGAAATAGTTTTTGCCCCTATATCTTTTGCGTGTTGTAAAAGTTTCGTTTCCACTGGATTGTATACAATGTCAAATACTGTTTGATTTGAGCGCAATAATTCTTTAGGTACTGGACTCTCATCTATATTTGGATACATGCCAATTGATGTTGTATTAATTATTACATCAATATCTTCTGGTTTTATATTTTCTAGTTCTACAACTTTTCCATTAAACTTCTCTACCAACTTTTCTGCTTTTTCTTTCGTACGATTTACACACAAAATATTTCCACCTAATTTGTTTACAACGTACATCACAGTTCGTGCAACTCCACCCGCTCCGATAATCAAAATATTTTTATCTTTCAATTCTGTATCTCGCAGAGCATATTCAATACCATAGACGTCAGTATTATACCCTTTCAAAACGATATTCTTATTTACTACAGTATTTACTGATCCTATTTCTCTAGCTTCCGCGTCCACTTCATCAAGCAAAGAAATAATAGACTCTTTGTATGGCATGGTGACAGCAGTGAGATCATATGGATTATTTTTAATTCGATCGACCAAACTTGTAATATCTTTATACTCATCCTTTATAAGCTCTGTTTCAATATCAAGAAGTCGATACATTTCATTATGCAATACTGGACTCATACTATGTTCCAATGGAATACCTATTATTGCATTCATATTTTTTGAATTAATAATTCCAAAGCTTCTATATACCCATTCTCTTTCTTACCACTAATCTTTGCAATGCATGCAGGAGCAGTAACTGAAACTTTTCTCCATTCTTCACGATTTTCCACGTTTGACAAATGTACTTCTACACATGGTATCCCGGTATCAGCGAGAGCATCATGCAAAGCATAACTATAATGAGTCAGCGCCCCAGGATTAATTATAATACCTTGAGCATGTTCGCTCTTTTCTTGTAGAAAATCAATAAGAATACCCTCATGATTTGACTGAAATGAATCTACTTCAATATCATGCTTTGAGGCCTCATCTGTAACAAGGGTTTCCAAACTTTCCAATGTCAAATCACCATAGTGATTTTTGTCACGCTTACCAAGCATGTTTAGATTTGGCCCGTGTATTAATAAAATACTTTTCATATTAAATATGTAATGCTGTCCTAATTTCTTTTACAGCACTTTCTAATGAATTATCATTATTTACAGTCATACTCGAGACTGCTTCGTATTGTGGTTCGCGTTCATTCCATATATTTTTGAAAGTCGTAAATGAATTTTCACCATCTGGAAAAAACGCCGGCTTACCATTTACCATAATGCGCTCGTAAACAATACTACGCGGTGCAGTCACATGTACTATTGTATGACCCTTGATCATATCACGATTTTCTTCATCTACAATCGTACCGCCACCAAGTGAAATGATTTGAGAATCATTAGACTCCATAATTTCTCGCAATACTTCCTTTTCAAGACCTCTAAAATGATCAAGCCCATGTTTTTGTACAATTTGACGTGAGTTTAATTCCTCTTCATGCCTTTCTTTGTGTCTCTGTTCTGCTATAGCATCAATATCAACATGCTCTTTGCCAAGCTCCACTGCCAATTCAGCTCCCACAGCTGACTTACCTGTATGTTTAAACCCTATTAATATAATATGTTTCATATAAAGTAATTAATTATTTTATTTTTGCTCCCAATTCTTGCATCAGTTGTACATAATTTGGGAATGTTTTTGATATACCTTCTGCAGTATCAATAACTGTCTCACCTTGTGCAATCATCCCAGCTAGACTAAGTGCCATAATCGTTCGGTGATCCTCATAACCGTGCAATGCACTACCGCGTAAATAACTTTTTTCGACTACAAGCCCATCTTCTTGTTCTTCAATCTCAGCACCCATCTTTTTTAATTCAGTTGCCATAGAGTGAATACGATCTGTCTCTTTTATTCTAGCTTGGGCTACATTTACTATTTTTGTCTTACCCTGTGCATACGTACCAATTACTGCAAGTGTAGGAAGCATGTCTGGGATATCATTAGCATCAATTTCTAAACCGTATAAAGGCTTACCTCCGCGAATAATTAAACGATCTTTATTTATTTCAATATCTGCACCCATTTCTTTTAATATATACACGAGCCTTTTATCACCTTGATTCTCATTCATGTCAATTCCTTTAAGCACTACTTCTCCAGGAATCATACATGCTGCTGCAAGAGGATAAGAGAGTGAAGAAAAATCAACTGGAATTTGTTTTTCAAACGGTTGATATGTTTGTCCTGACTTAACTTTATAAATATCTACGTTCTCTTTTTGCTCATGAGTATATTTGATCCCAGCTTCTGTAAGCCATTGCAATGTCATATCTACATAAGGGCGCTCGTGTAAATCTCGCACAACTATTTCAACATCTTGTTTTACATAAGATGCTGATAATAATAGTGCAGATACATATTGTGAAGTAGTTCCATCCACCTCAACACTTCCACCTTGCAGTGTTCCAGAAATTTTTAATGGGCATCGCTCATCTTCAGAATCAATATTCATTCCAAATTTTTTTAATGAATTAATCATTGGGCCAAGAGGTCGTTGTTTCATCTGATCACCACAGTTCAAAATTATTTCCTCATTATTATCTTTTCTAAGTCCGAGCAATGGCATAACAAATCGAGTTGTAATTCCAGAATTTTTGGAATTTAATTCTTTGCCAATATTTTTCAAAGGAACTCCACTGCTTTTTATTACCAAAGAATTTCCTTCTTTTATAATCTCAGAACCAAGACCTCTACATACATCAATTGCCGCATCAGTATCATCTGACTCAAGCGGATTGTGCAATATGCTAGTACCTTTGGCAAGGATAGCCAAAATAAGCCCTCTTATAGTTTGTGACTTTGAGCTTGGTGGAGTAACACTTCCGTTTAGCTCCTGAGTTGTATTAATTCTCAATTTCATATTTATAATAGACTTTTTGATATTTCGAGTTTTTGAC
>JABGUG010000053.1 GCA_018646705.1 Candidatus Parcubacteria bacterium
CGGAAGGCTACGACTTCCTCTTCGTCAAGTAGTCGCCGCTGCGCTTCAGGCGATGAGTCGACGTAGAGCCCCGCATCGCTCATTTAGAAGAGAGCCCGTCGGTTGGATACCGGCGGGCTACTTGTTTTTTATGGGAGTTTTAGCGAAACGCGACAAATCGCGTTTTTACACTTTTTTTATCATGTACGTTCCAACTTTTCTATAACCTAGCTTCCTATAATATCCTCGTACACCCACACCAGAAATCACAGCAAGTTTTTCAAATCCATTTTTCTTGGTAATACGCTCAGCTTCAGTGACTAGTTTTTTACCCATACCTTTGTGTTGAGATGCTGATTTGTTTTTTGTCCCGAGATCGAGAAGTTGTCCATATGTGTGAAGTTCGCGAATGAATGCGACGTTTTTTGTTTCTGGTAAAAGCTTGTGCAACCCACCCCCAGCCCCTCCCTTAGAAAGGGAGGGGAGAATGGATGGAACACGTAGACGTAAAAATGCAAAAACTGCTCGTCGTTTTGTATCTTCAAAACTGAGGAAATATTCAGTTCCACCAATCGTTTTATACTCATCAACAAATAATTTTGGTGTTATAGTCGTTAGGTGTTCAGGTGTTAAAGTAGAGTGACCTATTTCTCTACAGCGTAAACATTGGCATACCGCACCTTGTTTCTTCATTTCTTCGGACAAATATTCTCGTAAGTTTGTAATAATATTTCCAGCTTCAATATCAGGTGTAGGGATATCACGAATAAGTCGAGAAATTCGACAATAGCGTGGTGTGAGTTTTTTCATTTCAATCAACGCTTCAAACAACTTCTTACTATCATACGGTTTGTATTTTCCAGATGTGTACCATTTATTTAGCTCTGCAGTTTTGATCACTGTACACGGATAGATTTTTACCATGTCAGGTTTAAATGCTGGATCGTCAAAAATTGATTTGTACATTTCCACATCATGTTTTGCAGTTGTGCCTGGTAGGTCTGGCATGAAATGTAAATCAACTTTGAAACCGGCGTGCCGCAACAGAAGAATGGCATCTTTGAATTGCTGCACAGTATGTCCGCGTTTTACTAATTTCAAAATCTTATCGTCAGGAGCTTGAAGGCCGAGTTCAATTCTAGTACATCCTTGTGCACGCATGTGTGCGATTGTTTTTGGAGAGATTGCGTCAGGGCGTGTTTCGAGTGTGAGGCCGATGATTTTGTGTTTGGCTTTTTTGTCGTTGTATTCTTGTTCTATCTCGAGCGCTTGTTTTAGGTCGTCCAATGGCTGAGACGCGATAAATCGCGTCTTTACGGGGCTGCGCCGCGTCAGATCGTTACAAGCACGAAACGATTCAAGTATAAACCAATATTGATATTTGAGAGGGTAGGCATTCCATGTGCCGCCTTTTATTATATATTCAATTTTATCAGTAGGGTGACCATTTAGGTCGAGCATTTCTATGCGTCTTTGCATTTGCGTGTAGGGGTTAAATTTGAGCGCAAGAGCACGTGCGGCAGCCGGTTCTGTCGCTAAATAGCTTTTTGGCATTTTGACCTCTGTAGGACAATATACACAGTCTCCTGGACATGTATATGGTTTCACAAGGGACGTAACGATAGCAACACCAGAAAGTGTCCTGATATCAGCTTTGCGCAATAATTTTTCAAAATTAGGATCTCTTTCGACTCTTTTCTTTTTGGCTAATTTCTGGTAAGCTTGGATCAATTGACGATTTGATGGCTGACTCATTTTTAGCTTTCCACAAATTTTTCTACGCATATTATTAAGCTCATCCTTTGTAGTAGGATGCTTTGAAATCATTTCTTCAATTATTTGTTCAAGTATTTTTTCCATGTGTATGAATAGTAATTTTACACAACTCAATAAAGAAACTTATGATAAGATAGCCAAACTATTTGCGCAGACACGCAAGTATCTTTGGGATGACCTTAAGCCTTTGAAAAAATATACAAAGGATAATGATAAGGTTCTTGATCTTGGTTGTGGGACAGGGCGATTATACCATCTTTTCTCAGATTTTCAACCCTACGACTCCGCTCAGGGCAAGGGTGTGGAATATGTTGGCATGGATCAGAGCTCTGCTCAGCTTGCTGTAGCGCGAGAAGAATTTCCAGAAAATACCTATGTAGAAGCAGAAATGACAAGTCTACCTTTTGAAGATAATGAGTTTGATATTATCTATTGTATTGCTACTTTTCATCATTTGTCAGATGAGTCGAGTAGAATCAAGGCTTTGGAAGAAATGAAGCGTATTTTGAAGCCAAGCGGACACATTATCATGACTAACTGGAATTTGAATTCTATGACTGCACAAAAAATGGTTGAAAAAGGTAAGTTTAAACGTAATGATCAAGATGTGCTTGTGCCATGGCTTAATCCAGAAGGTGAAGTTTTGGGTGAGCGATTTTATTATGCATTTGACTCAGAAGAATTAAAAAATTTATTTAAAAAAACTGACCTTACTTTAGAAGATCAGTATTATACAAAAAAGGGTGCACGTGGTGGGGTAGATGATCCTGGTAATATTGTGAGTATTTTACATTCCAGTGAGTAAGCACACTACAACACCATCGTATTTGAAATCATTTCGCAAAGCTTTCATAAGTCCGGCAACAGAGAGTGCTGCATTGGGAGACGTTGCGATCTTACATGCATCTTTTACCAAGTCTTGAGCTTGTTTTATTTCTTCATCAGTCACAATCCAACCAGAACCACTGGTTTTTTTTATTACTTCAAGCACGTGTTCTTTTCTATGAGCCACTTTGTCTACGATTGCTCCGGCAATAGATGTGTCTGTTTTTTCTACGCCAGTATCTAAGTCTTGTGCGATTGGGTGACACGCAGTAGTTTGTATCACATGAATTTGAGGATGTTGTTCGCCGCCCCATACAGAAGGTTCAATTGTTTCAAATGCTTCACCAAGTGCTTGAGCTGTGGTACCAGATGATGTTGGAATAAAGATTGCTTGTAAGTTTGGAATCCTATTCAATTCATCAGCCAATTCATAATATCCAAGTAATGCATTGTCATCAGTTGATTGACGTAAAAATTTTATAGAATCATTTTCTTTTTCCAATTGAAATGCAGTTTGTTTTGGTTTTTCAACTTGTTCTAACGTTACTTTTGGATCTTCTATAATAGCAGTAAGCATTTTTAGTTTTTTTGGATCAATACGCAGCCCGATGAAAACACGCAAACTTATTTTTTCTGGATTATTTCTATTGTGAGCTTGTACTGCGTGAATAGCAGAAAGGGCAGCATTGCCAGAAGAAGAGATAACAAATTCATTATAGGTAGGTCCAATGTCATCAGTTCCATCTTCAAATTTTTTTCTCTCACCTTTGAAATATTTTTTAATCAAAAAAGGGATAGAGCGTCCTTTGTGAGATCCATACTTATGTTGGTCTTCGCGCTTGAGATACACTTCACATCCAAGTGCTCTGTTGAGTTCAGGAAAAGATTGTTGAATAGTTTTCATAAAGTGATTTGATTTCTGTATAATCTTGTGCTAATATACAAAACGTTATTTATAAGATTATCATTATGAAGTTAGTTTGTCCAGAATGTAAAAATGAAGTTGATCTCTCTCGTTATCCAAATCTCGGCAAAGATCAAGTGATCGAATGCGATGTTTGTGGTATTACACTTCTCGTTACAAATATTGATGGAGATCAGGTCGAAACAGAAATCGTCGATGAAGGCAAATAATTATTCCTCCCATTTGTTTACAAAATTGTATAGATCACATTTTTCACAATGACTGGCTCTACGGAGCCAGTTTTTCTTTTTGTGGTGGATAATACTTGACTTCATAAGGACCTTCTCTCCTTCTTGTTTTTTGATTTTCCATTTACTTGGTTCTTTTTCAAGCCATGACATACTGCTCATACCTTGTCCCACAAAACCGAGCATTACAAAACCTTCTTTCATTGGATTAGTACATTGTGGGCAATTCATATAGTTTATTTTTTAAATAATTTTTCTTTGAATTCTTCCAATGTACCCTCAGCTTTCATTTTTAAGATATCTATTATAAGTTCTTTTGTCGCAGGAGAATCTTTGGCTATGGTTAGTTCTATAAATTTATCAAAATCAACTGTAATAGTTTTTATAATTTCTCCGGGATCCTTTGTTGGTTCTTTGATTTTTTTACAGTTACGAGCTATATAAGTATAGACAGTGAAATCCATTTTTTCAGGATATGGTTCGTGTGAGCTAAAGAGTTCCCAATCTTGTGATTCTAGGCCTGATTCTTCTAGTAATTCTCTTTTTGCACACTCTAATGGAGTTTCTCCCTCATCCACCCGGCCACCAAATGTTCCAGTAACTTCTGGACAAGTAGGTTGTTTTTCTTGTGACAAAATTATTTTATTATCACTAGTTGCAATAATTCTAGAAGCGTCTGGTCTACCCAACATTTCAAACTTTGCTGTACTTCCATCAAACATTTCCTGATCCCAATGGTAGGTATCAAAGATTACCCCGGTAAATACTTTTTTTGCTTTGTCTGGAATTTTCATAGTAAGGTCTGTCATTCCGAGGAGGTACGACGAGGAATCTTTCCTATCACGGATTTATTTAAATTAGAATATAGTGGATAAATTGAAATTCTTCTTAATAAAGATCCTTCCCCTTCGGCTCCCGTTGGTCGCTCAGTGTCAGGATAAAAATAGATCCAATGAATAAGTATCAAAGATTACCCCGGTAAATACTTTTTTTGCTTTATCTGGGATTTTCATATAGTTAGAGATTTTCTTCTGTCCAAGTAATACCATCTGTTGTAAAAAAATATAAAGAGTTATGAATTTCACTATCTTCTTCTATTGTTAAATGTAGTTTTCCGTTTCTAGTAGACATTTCAGAAGGGTTATGTGTTTGTCTTGGAGAGGTCAATAACTTTGTCCATTCACCATTTCCTTTATTTTTTGCTAATACTCCACTCCATTCATTTCCTGTTTGTGTATGATTTACAAACATAAATGCTACATCTTTAAATGCGTAAAGTTTGGTCACGTCCTCACTATCTGTTTTTGGTATTTGGTTTTTATTAATTCCTTCAGGAAGTTGATCAATAGCAGCGTTTGAAATGTAGTTTAAATTTTGATTTTCCAAAAGTGCCTGAGATATTGTTTCAGAAATTAGTTCTAGACTTTTTATTTCTTCTGAACTTTGTTCCATCATTTCTACCGCAGGTTCTTCTTTTCCACACCCTGTGATAACCAATGTTAGTGCAATTAGGAATACTAATTTTTTCATAAGAAATAGTTAAAATTATTTTGGTAGATTGTTTACTAGTTCTTCAATCATCCCACGAAAACCATGGCTTCCGAGAAAGATGATTACATCGTCTTTTTTAGTTTGCTTTTTTAAGTATTCCACACATGTTTGATCATCGTCAATATGTTTTACATTGTCATGTGTTTTTGAAATTACATCAGTAAGTCCTTGACCGTCTAGTGGTGCTGGTTTATTTGGATCACGTTTAATACTTGTTAATCTTGGAATCACAACTTCGTCGGCTGACACAAATGCATTATCATACCCTGGAATTGATTCTTCTTGTCTATTACCAGAGTTTGGTTCAAATACTGCAGTTATCTTTCCATCATAAATAGTCCGTAGGCTGCGCAATACTGCTTCTGCTTTTTTTGGAGAGTGAGCAATGTCATCAAATATAGTTATGTCATTTGAATATCTTTTTTCAAGTCTGCGTTTTATGTTTCGAAATCCTTCTAAACTTTTTATAATTTTTTTAGGCTTGATTCCCATCTCGTGAGCGAGCGCAAAGCATCCTGTCATATTGTCTGCCATATAATCACCAAGTTGATCAGTGTGTATATAATATATTTCGCCATTATGAATGATATCAAAATCGACACCACGAGCTGTTGTTTTTACATTTGTATATTGATAATCATTGTCATCAGTTTTACCATAGGTTACAACTTTTGATTTTACTAGGTTTTTGAATTCAGGAAGGTCATGTGTAACTTTCGCAGAAAGCACGACGAGTCCGTCATCTGGTACGCTTTTAAGTAAACTTGCAAATGCGTCGATATAATTTTGTTCAGTTGGATACACATCTGCATGGTCCCATACCACAGAAGTCAAAAGTAGGTGAGTAGGGGAATAGTGTGCAAATTTTGGACGCATATCCCAACGTGCACTTTTATATTCATCACCTTCGAGAATTGAATATTTACTATCAGTTAGACCTGCTGCAGGCATTTTGTTCAAACTAATTCCACCAAACATATATGATGGATCGAGTTTATTTTCTTTCAAAATCCAAGTGAGTAGGGAAGCGCTGGTAGATTTGCCATATGTCCCGGTACATACAATAGAGTTTTCTTTTACAAAAAATTCTGCAATAACTTCTGGATAAGATTTGTAAGGAATATTATTTTCTTGCACATATACCCATTCTGGATTTTTTGATCCTGCAACATTTCCTACAACAATGAGATCTGGATTTCCATCTTTTGTCATTTTGTCTACATGCCAACCAGGATAATATTCTACACCGGCATTTTTCAAATATGTAGAAACTGGAGGATAAAATCCTTTGTCACTTCCTGTCACTTTGTAACCCTTTTTATGAAATGCCAAAGCAAGTGCAGACATTGCTACACCACAAATTCCGATGAAGTGGATCCTCCTTTGCTCTCCTAGAGCTTCGGACGGATAAATGTGTTTATTATTTTGAGTCATGTTGTTAGTTTATAATTTCATTCTTTGTCTACTCATGTATTCTTTGAAACCATATTTTTTCCACACTTTTGGACTTACGCTGTCTTGGGTGTCGACAAACAATTCTATATAATCTAATTTTTTATATTTTACTTTTTTGTGTTTTACCCAGTCTAATAATTCAGCAAAAAGTTTTTTACTCACACCTTTTTTACGAAATTCTTCTAGAACAAACATATCACTGACCAAGACGGTGTCTCTTATTTTAAAGACAGGAGGTCTGAAGGTGATTTCAACTAAAGCATAGCCAATAATTTTATTTCCAACTTCCGCTATTAATAGTTGCTTTAGTGAGGAACGAACGCACCGTGCAAAATGTTTTGAATAACTATCTACTGCATTTTTGGCAGGAGCGAAGTAGGGGTCAATATCTGCGTGATATTTTAATAGTTCTACTGCTAATTTGGATATTTCCGGCACATCCTTAAGTTTGGCTTTTCTTATTGTTGTCATATTATTTTATTTTAAAATATTTTTCAACTCATCCAAATCCTCACTCCATGTCTCACCATCAAACCATTCAAGTCCTTTGAACTGGAGTTTGTATGTATCTCCAGGACGTTGGGCACTCCCTAAGTAAATATACTTTTTGTTTTGTTCTTTTGCATATTCAATCGCATGGAGCATCATACTCATCCCGGTATTTTTGTCAGCATCAAGATTGTAAAAAGGATATGAGTAGTGAAATATTTCGTTTGATTCAAAACAGATTGCGTATCCAGTTTCTTTTTCATCAGTAGAATACACAAACAACTTATTAAAATTATGTTCAGTCGTAAGAAGTTCTTTTACTTTATTTGCGCTAAATGTCCCGTCACCAAATTTTTTTGTATAAAAATCTTTTGCAAGTTTTCCAATTTCCCAAGTGTACTCAGAATAGGGAATGTCTTTAATTTCCAGTTTTAAATTTTCAGTCTTTCGCAAGACACGACGATTTTCAGAAGAAAGTTCAAACTTACTCAAATCAATTCGCATACTTCTTGTTTGATTCATGTATCCTTTGTTTGGTCGACCAAAAGCATAGCCCTCATTGTAGAGGGAATTAATATTTTCTTCAGAAAAACCAGTAATTGTAGTTTCGTTCCATTTTAGATATGAGTTCATAGGAAGTGATATAGGGATTTTCGGATAATTTAGATCTGCGGATACGATATTTGTAAATCTGGATTATCTGGAAATCAGAATCTTAATACAATGCTATCCAAAGCCCAAGTAATACAACACTCGCATGAATAATCCAAAAACGCATTACCGTCTTTTCTTCACTCCATCCGTGCATCTCAAAGTGATGATGTATTGGTGCCATTTTGAAAATTCGTCTGCCGAGTAAATATCTTCCAAAAATTTGGATTACTACACTTCCGAGCTCTGCATAAAAAATAAATGCGAGAAAGGGGAGTAATAGCATTTTGTTTATCACAATCGCATTTATTGCCATGAGTGCACCGAGGCCCAGAGATCCTACATCTCCCATTTGAAAACGAGCAGGTTTAATATTGAAATAAGTATAAGTGATAAGTGCCCCTACTGTAGTTGCATTCAAAAGCGCAATTTCATTGAATCCGTCTAACCAACTAAGAACAGTGAGTGCTGAAAAAGTAATTATGAGAGATCCTCCTGCGAGTCCGTCCATGCCATCAGCCACATTGACTGCGTTTGCAGTAAACATGACAAAAAAGATAATAAGAGGTATTAGAAGCCAACCAATATTTATAAATCCATCAAAAGGAATAAAGATTTCTTGCCAATGTTCTCCAAGTTTGAAATAAATCCACCATGCAGTTATAGCACCAGCTACAAATTGTAAAAGTAATTTTTCATGAACATGCACACCTTTGCCAGGGTGACTAGATAGTATTACAGCAACTCTTTTATAAAGAGTCCATGGCAAAGTGATGATATACCATATTCGCATTTTAAAATCTTTGTGTACGCGTATAAGTCTCAAAATTTGTTTTAATTTTCTACTGCGACGTCTTTGTCCATAAATATTCAAAATATCATCCACCCCACCAAGTAATGCTGCCAAAATCATTACACTAATTGGTACCCAAGTAAAGCTTCTATCCCAGTTGTAAAGCATGGTGATCAAGGCAACTGTAACGATAACAAGAAGTCCTCCCATCACAGGAACACCGACTTTATTTTTTCGAGCACCCATGGCGAGGGTTGCATCGTATTCTGGACGACGAGTAAGTTTGTATTTATATAGAATTTTGGTCAGAAATGGTGCCCAGAGAAAAGCAGTAATACAAGAAACCAGACCATATGAGATGGCCTGTCTGAGTAGATCAAGAGATTCTGTAGGAATTGTCATATTTTTGTAAGTGTAGTGTAGCAGATTTGAGTCTTTTTTTCAACCAATCATGAAAGGTTGTTTTTCCGTGGTTTTTAGTGTAAAATCCCGACGACTTCAACGGCTTGGAAAGGCCCGCGATATGAATCGCCATTTTGGTGCTTCTTCGCCCCGCAGTTTTCACGGGACGACTCGTTTTCGGACGATTCCGAACGCAGTGACCGTCATAGGGTCAGGCAGTGGTGGAATGAGCTTTCTCACCAGCCTGAGTATGTCCTCGTTCGAGGCCTGGCACCCGAATCTCCGTCGTACGGCGATTTCGGAAGGTCGCGCCCCCGATGGTTGGGAGAACAAGTTCAACCCGGACGGGACGGAGAGGACGGGCGACGAGCGTTTGCCATGAGAACAGTCCGCATGTGGGCGGATCTGGGAGGGTAAAC
>JABGUG010000025.1 GCA_018646705.1 Candidatus Parcubacteria bacterium
CAGCCCCCCGGCTGAACGGCCGCCTCGGCGGCTCCCCATGGCCGGCGCGTGTCCACCTCGTACTCCATCCGTCACCCCACCCCCGACGGAGAAGATGTACAAGGTGGCGCGCGTCGGTACCTTCTCACATATATACACAAAACCCCTTGACAAAAGGTGTTTTTTTGTGTATTATATGGCAGATTTTGAAACAGCCTAGAGCAAGCGAATGTTTTGTACCGGATGCGGCCTTATGATCGTGATCGACGTAGAAGGGTGTTGCCCGTCGTGCAACACTGAGATCAACCAGAAGTCGTCCGACGACGGCCCCGCGACCGAGCAGCGTCAGGCAACCCCATGAAGTGTCGAGCCTGTGGCTCGAACTGCTGGCTAACTCCAGCAGATCTCACTGACCTGCGGCCATCCTGCGACTCCTGCGGACATGTGCAAGAGGAGCCTATCGGTTCGGAAAGCTGTGGATGCAATCGTTGCACCGCAGCAAAAGCGCAGAAGAAGAATCCGGCCGCCAAGCCGGCGACCGGCGACCGCACACGATAGCGCGCCATGCTATGCAAAGCGTGCAGGATGGACTACCATCCCATAACCGCCTCAGACGGACAGCGTGTATGCGGCGAGTGCGATCACATCGGGTCCAAAAAAGTCGGCTCGGACGAATGCGGATGCGAATACTGCTTGGAAAAAATCGCGCGCCGCGAAGCAAGAGCCTCCAAGCTGAAGAAAAAACCCTCCCGTCCTACGGGGTGACATACGTTATCGTGCGCAACACGGAGTTTAACTCTCCAGCGCACGTGTGTGATCACCTCATTCCCTTCCAAATCAAAACCACCCTTAACGATTAAGAGTGGTTTTTTAATTTAAAAATAAGTCAACTAATAACTAATTACTAGTCACTAGTTACTATCCATATCCTGATATCCTTTTACATCTCTAAGCTCCTTTTTATCTTTATCTCTCATTTTTCCCTTCATTTTTTCAAACTCAACTTTCAAATGATCTTTTACTTTATCGATTGCTTTGTATAGATCCTCTGCCTCTTTTTTCATATTCAAATTCTTTCCTGGAACTTGTACATTAAACTCTGCAAAATAAATTTTTCCTTTATTATGATGATTTGAATTCATTCCAACAATAGCATCAATCCCAACAATATTGTCAAAATACTTTTCTAAATCAGTTGCCTTCTCTTCTACATATTGTTTTATTGCGTCAGTCATGTCGACACCTTTCGCCTGGATGTTTATTATCATATAAAATTATGAGTTATTAAATTATCTGAATTTCTTCTTGTAAATTGATTCCAAATGTATTATACACTTCTCCTTTCACATGATCAATTATGGATAACACGTCATTTGCGGTTGCACCACCAAGATTTACAATAAAATTTCCATGTTTCTCACTCACCTGTGCATTTCCTGCCGTATAGCCCTTTATATTACACTGATCAATCAGCCAGCCTGCTGAAATAATTCCTTTTTCCAAAAAGTCTTGTGGAATTTTTATTTTGAAATTTGAATCTTCCCTAATCTCAACATTTTTAAAGGTGCACCCAGATGATGCATGTCCATGCGGTTGTGTTTGGTTTCTGTATTGAATATTAGTAATTGCCTGTTTTTGTAAATCTCTATTTTCACCTTTTTCAAGTTTCAACCAAACTCGTAAAATAATTCCACCATTGTGTTTAAAAATACTGTCTCGATATTTAAAACTAGATTCTTCATTTGAATATTCTACCACTTCACCATCTTGGTATACTTCTACTTTTTCTATCACCTTATTCATGTCACCACCCATAGCACCTGCATTTCCACGCACAGCACCACCAATAGTTCCAGGTACACCAACTCCCCACTCAAATCCAGTCAGACCTGCCTTAATACTTTCCTGCGCAACTTGTACAGTTGTACAGCCAGCACCCGCTTCAATCACATCACTTTTTACTTTTACCCCTCCCCCTTTTATCCTAATTATGACCCCATCAAATCCATCATCACTTACAAGCATATTACTTCCACCACCTATCACTACATATGGTATGCCTTGTGCATCTAAATATTTCAAAAGTTCAGATAATTTCGCCACGTCTTCAACAATCACAAAATATTTGGCTGGTCCACCAATTTTGAATGTTGTATGCTTAGCAAGAGACTCTTTTAGCTTCACTTTACCAAAATTTTTTAATTCTTTATATAACTGATCCATACCATTGCAAAAACCCTTAAATTAGGCTATAATCCACCCACTATGTTAGATCTAGAAAAAAATACAGTGGTTTATGTTACCCGCGATATTGAGCGGGCTTCTGGGCTGCCGTTAAATACTTCCGACTACTACATTATCTCAAATTTGAGTGATTTTGCCAAGGATATTTCAAATGGACTTGGCAATGCCCTACTTATTGATGAAGATAAACAGCTTGATACATGGCAGCTTTTGAAAAATGAAAAAGTTATTACATTTATTAATAACCTAAAAAATCCAAATATTGTTGTTTTCAAAAATACACCTCAAATTGAACGGATTTGTGAAGAAAATAATTGGAATTTATTGAACCCTTCTGCTAAGCTTTCAAATATTGTTGAAGAAAAACTTTCTCAAATAAATTGGCTAGATGATTTACAAAAATATTTACCAAAATACAAAGTAGATCTTTGTGAAAATATTGAGCCTTTTGAATCTTCTAAAGATTTTAAGCCTTTTATTTTACAATTCAATCGTGCACACACAGGATCTGGAACTATACTTATTAAATCAGAACACCAACTAAAAGAAATACAAGAAAAATTTCCACAGCGCGAAGTACGTGTTTCTGAATATATAGAAGGACCAGTCTTTACAAGTAACAATGTTGTTACAAAAAACAAAACACTTATTGGAAATATCAGTTATCAAATTACCGGATTACAACCTTTTACTGACAATCCGTTTACTACAATTGGAAATGACTGGGGCGTGGTGAAAAATATTTTGAATGAAAAAGAAATCGAAGAATTTGAAAAAATAACAACTGATATTGGAAACAAACTAATTGAGGATGGATGGAAAGGTCTGTTTGGTGTAGATATTATTTTGGAAGAAGAAACAGGAAAACTTTTTCTAATAGAAATAAATGCAAGACAACCA
The DNA here is from genome assembly GCA_018646705.1 of Candidatus Parcubacteria bacterium. Classification (GTDB taxonomy): domain Bacteria; phylum Patescibacteriota; class Patescibacteriia; order Magasanikbacterales; family UBA922; genus BM521. Next base: position 3,124 of record JABGUG010000025.1, read on the forward strand.
GCATCAACAAGTTATGAAAGCACTTTACAAAAAGACAGCACAACATTTGAAGCTCACTTGCGCGCACTCCTTGATTTAGACATTGAAGAATTAAAAGTTATTGAAGACGGTGCTCAAATTGTACAACGTGTTACCAAAGAAATCCCCTCGCTTCATGATCCAAAATATAATAAACGACCGGATTTCAAAATCATAAAATACAATAACACCAAACCAAATTCAGATTTGATGCGTACACAAACTCTGTACAGTCTGATTGACGCACACAATAAATTAAGTCGTGAAGGATTGAAAATAATTGATTTTATTACTGTCACAAAAAAGGGGGCTGGTTGGGATATGCCGCGAGGTTCAATATTGGCTATAAAAGATAAAAAAATAATATTAATGGAGAGACAAAAATATTCTCAACATTTCTTCACTCCTCCAGGCGGAACAAAAGAAGGGTTTGACAAAGACATACTAGAAACTGCCAAACGTGAAGGCAAAGAAGAAACAAATCTCGATTTTACTATTCCAAAGCAAGAGCCACTTCATTTTAATATAAATGGACGTAATGAATATTATTTTTTTGCAGAAAATATTTCTGGAGAAGCAAAACTTGGTGAAGAAGAAAAAGAAAGAAGTAATAAAAATAATTCTTACAAACTAGTTTGGGTTGATATAAAAGAATTATCAAATATAAAACTATTACCAAAAGGTTTAACAGAACAACTTTTAAATCTCATAGACTAAGATTTATGACAAAAACATTATCACAAACAACCCTTGATTTAATCGACCAATTTTTAAATCTAACATTTAACGGAAAGAAAGTTTCCACGCCATATTTTAACAACCGACGAGCTGGATCTCGCGGTGCTTTGCGTGTAAGTGTAGGAAAAGGAAGTATTGAAGATATAAGAGAAGAATTAAAAATATTATCTTTACGTGAAAAAGTTGATTTGCGCGATTTGGATGAAGAAATAATTAAGAGGTTTATTGTAAACCATAAAATTGGTATCGACTGTTCCGGTTTTGTTTATTATATTTTAGATACAGAATTACAAGCACAAAACAAAGGACATCTAAAAAAACATCTCAAATTTCCTCACGTAAAAAATCCATTACGAAAATTGCTCACAAAACTTCGCCCTGTAGAAAATTGTAGTGTAAAAACGCTTGCACACGAGATGAATAGTACAAAAATCGAATTAAAAAACATACAATCTGGTGACATGATTATGCTCATGAATACTGGACCACGAAAAGATTATAATCACGTTATGCTCGTAGAATCTGTCATCCTGAACGAAGTGAAGGATCTTTCCTACCACGAAAATTCTCAGCAAAAAGAACAAGAAGGTGAAGAAATACAACTTAAGAGAGATTCTTCGTCGTCCCTCCTCAGAATGACAGTGACATACGTCCATTCATTTCAATATCCAGAAGATGGAAAATACAATCATGGAGTACGTAAAGAAACAGTCGTCATCACAGATGATTCCAAATCTATTGTAGACCAACAGTGGAATTGTTCTGAAATGAATCATTATAAAGATTCTGCAGAGTCTATTTCAATTCATAGACTAAAAGCTTTGAGTTAGTATGCACCGGTTTTTGAAAACCTATTCCCCTACCATTATTCTCGGATTCTTCTTCCTACTAGGTGTACTCATACTACTCAAATTTATTCCCGAAGGCTTCATACCGCTTGACCAACGCGGTATTTTTTGGCGCTTCGCATACGAACCTATGATGAATCTAGAAGGACGCACACTCGAATACCCAATCGGCGCATGGATGTTTTTCAAATCAATTACATTTCCTGCTTATTTTTTGAAAAACTTTTTTTCAAATCCTTGGGGAGCCTATCATTTCAGTTTTAGCTTTATAATTTCATTATTTTATCTTGCCACATGGATCACTACTCTTGTCTGGCTAAAGTTTCAAACAATAAAAAAACAACTCCTTCTTGGTGGTACATTTATATTATTTTTTATAATCGCAAATCCATTTTTAATTTTAAGTACGTTTGATTTTGTTCCAACGTTTTTTGCTTTTCTTTCTCTATTTTTATTTCAAAAAGATAAATACATACCAAATGCAATACTCCTCGCGCTCGCCACAACTGTAAAATGGTTCCCTGGTGTATTGCTTCCTATCTTTATCATTTATCTTTTGCAGAATAAATTACGTAAAAAGGAGCAAACTCCTTCACGCAACACGAAAGAATTACTCAAATATTTATTTTCATACACAGCAACAATTATTTTTATAATTTTGATTGGATCGATTTTTGTACCACTTAATATTCAAGGAGGCAGCCTTCTTTATCATACAGACCGGGGCATTCACAATGAAAGTCTATATGGAAATGCATTTGATATCATTGCATCAAATTCTGAAAAATATTTGATTGATCTAAACTACGGATCACTAAACATTGAAGGTCCTGGAATAAACAACGTGCTTCCATTTATTTTTCCTATTATGATTCTTGGACTTTTGTTTGTGTATTACCGAAGTTATAAAAACAAAAATAATATAGTCCACTATTCCCTACTCGCAATCCTTATTTTTATTTTACTCAATAAAGTTTTATCACCACAGTTTTTGTTCTGGCTAATTCCGTTTGTTATTTACTTTGTTTTTGAAAATTTAAATAAAAAAAATATTATTATTCTTGCTATATTTGGAATTATACTTCTCCTTGGTCCAACAGTTCCCTTTTATATGCAAGAATCACTCATAAATTTTCAGTGGGAAGCATTATCATTTTTAACAGTGAGAAACCTTCTTCTTGGATCACTACTTCTTTTTTAAAAACTTTTTACAAAATAAAAAATAACCTGCTTTACAGGTTATTTTTAATTCTAAAACAGTAAATTGTTACGAACTAAGAACTCCTCGGTGTGATG
>JABGUG010000050.1 GCA_018646705.1 Candidatus Parcubacteria bacterium
CGGACCGAGTCGTGGCTGACAAGATGGTCGAGCAGATGATGGGCTGACACAACCGCGACCCCTCTCGATTACACGGGGCCGACGACTAAGATTTAGGATGGCGCAACACGCCAACATCAAATACAATACGGGTCCTCGGCACTACGCTGGGGGAGGGAGGACGCGATGTGAATTAGGAGCTCACGTCGCAAACCTCATTTATTTTGAAAATCGAAATAAGTGAGGTTCAAAAAACACCACATAGCGTGGTGTTTTTTTGTTTAGCTATAATATATTGTACCATTACTTATTCCATAGAGATATTAATTCTCTCGCTTTCTCTTACATCGCCACCAAGTACAATAGTTTGTGCGATGAGCGTGTACGATCCTGATCCCGGGTAATTTAACCAGTCAAGAATAATTTGATTGTTAAAAAGATTTGAGAAATCATCTGTGCCGGTAATAAATTCTGACTCACCACCATCTTTTTGATAATATAATTTTACTTCTTCTATTTCATTTAATTTGTGGTGGTTGAGTGTAATACTTAGAGGGAAATCATCAGAAGATAAATTTTCGTAGTTTGCCCCAAATGATACTCCCGCAGGAATAGGATTTGCGTCTAGTAAAAATTTTACTTCTTCTTCTAGTCTGTTGCCCACATCATCCTCAACCATAATCGTTAATGTGTGTTCACCAGGGTCAATGTTGTTTGCAAAATAATTTAGATTAAATGGATGACTGTGTACCACATCTATATATTTACCATCGAGTCTGTAAGTCACTTTTGAAACACCACGAGGAGCAGTTACGCGTATGTCAGTATCAATTTGTCTTGATGTTAGGATTTGTCCTTCGTATGGATATACAATTTCAATATTTGGAATTAGTTCAAGAGAATGAATATCGTCATATTCAGTAGGCGGTTCATCAAAACTCATATTCCAATCCGGGTCTTCTTCTTTTTTGCTAATAATCCATTCTTGTATACCCGTTTCCCATCCTGAATATTGTAGATCATCTTCTGGTTTTTTTGGCGGGTTACCACGAGGATCGTCTTTCATTACATAATGAAGGATAGAATGTGGTTGTATAAATGTTTGTTCTTCTATATATTTTTCTGGTGTTGAGCTTGTTGCTATTTTACCTGTTACCTTGTCTACAAGGAGTGTTACTCCACCACCTGATGAACCTTTTAGTATTCCTTTTTCCGCATCATTTTCTGGTGCTTCTGGAAATGATTCAACTGATGAATCAGCCAAAGCTTGCTTCATAAAACTATTCCACATAGGTGCAGCAACTCTACTACCACCATATCCTCGTTTCATTGGAGTGTTATTTGTGTTACCCGCCCAGACACCGGTTACTAGACTCGGTGTGTATCCAACAGTCCATGCATCCACATAATTATTTGTTGTTCCTGTTTTTACCGCAACTGGTCGTCCAGGAAGTGTGAGTATACCGCCTGCTCCAAACATATATGCACGTGCCTCGTCATCACTCAAAACATTAGAAATGGTCGCAGCAATTTCTGACTCTAGTACACGTTCACCTTTTTGTTTTTTCCATTCTTCAAGTATTTTGCCTGTGGCATCTTCTACTTTTAGAATGCTAACTGGTTCGTGTCTAATACCATTATTAGCAAAGACTCCAAACGCACCAACGTGATCGATTAGTTTTACTTCACCACCACCAAGAACAAGCGTAAGGCCAAAATCATTTTCATCTTCAAATGTAGAGTATCCAAGGCGTTTAGCAAAATCAATAGCGTCCTTGTCACCAACTAAATATAATGTTTTTACGGCAGGAATATTTAGCGATCCTTGGAGTGATTGTCGCATGGTGAGTGGACCATGTTCAGTTAGATCATAATTTTTTGGAATATATGGTTTTCCTGATACTGCAAAATTTGTTAGCGTGTCATATAGAATTGTGTCTGGCGTGTATCCTTTTTCAAAACTTGCAGTATATACAATTGGTTTAAATGAGGAACCTGGTTGACGTTTACCAAGCGTTGCGACATTAAACTTACCAGATATCTCATCATCAAAAAAATCACGTGAACCAATCATACTGAGTATCTGACCAGTCCGTGGGTCCATGGAAAGTAGAGATACATTGTCTGCCTCAGCTTCCAAAAGTTTTTCATCCGCCTCTTCTCCAACAATACGTTCTGCAATTTCTTGTTTATCCCAGTCAAGTGTTGTGATAACTTTTAATCCACCGGTTTCAACAAGTGCCTCTCCATATTTTTGTACCAATTGTTCTTTTACATAAAGTACAAAATGAGGTGCTTCAATATCGTGGAATGTTTGTTGTATTTCTAGTGGTTCAGCTTGTGCAGAATTTTTTTCTTCTTCAGTAATATATCCTTCATCATACATGCGACGAAGTACAAAGTCGCGTCGTGTTTTTAGTGCATCAGGATTGTTTAAATAATATGATGGTGCTTTTGGTAAACCAGCCAAAGTAGCACTCTGAGCTAGTGTGAGTTCACTAACATGCTTATTAAAGTAACTTTGTGCAGCTGACTCAATTCCATAATTGGTAGAGCCGTATGGAATTTCATTAAAATAGATTTTTAAAATTTGGTCCTTACTATATTTTTGTTCGAGTCTTATTGTCAAAATAATTTCTTTTATCTTTCTGTTGTATGATCTCTCTGTACTGAGAATAGCATTTTTAACAAGTTGTTGTGTTAGAGTGGAGGCTCCGCTTCCAACTCTTTTTTTGGTAAACATACCAACCAATACTGAACGCATGATCGATAGCGGCCGAATGCCTTTGTGTTCATAAAATGCCGTATCTTCTGTAGCCACTACACCATTTATAATATGTTGGGGAACATCCTCTAGCTCTACTATAGTGCGTCGTTCGTCAGCAAAGATCTCATAGAGTATATGTTCACCTGTTCTATCATATATTTTTGTGCTTTGGGCAACCTCTCTATCTGTTAATTTATTTGGATCAGGTAGGTCTTTACTTGCCCATGCCACAAGAATAGTGGTAAACAAAAATCCGAGTACCACAAGTGTGAGTCCAGTGAGCAAAATAGGTTTTTTGATATTACGTTTTTTGCTGGAGCTCCCTGTTTTTTTGAATATTTTTCTGAGGAATAGACCTTTTGATCTTTTTTTCAAGTGCTTTTTAGGTCGATTCGGCTTGATTTTCTTGCTATTTTTGTTGGAAATATAGCCGTATGAGCGTTTTTGGATAGGAGACATAAAATAATTCGATCCTAATATACGAATAAAGATCCAAATGAACTAATTTTTCTTTGAATTACCCGAATATTCGAATAATTCACATATTTATTAGCATCATTTAGATCACTTTTTAATTGTATCAAAGTATTGACAAAATTGCCATTTTGTGATATAGTATTGCACCAGTGAAAAGAGGTACTTTAGAGTATCTTTTTTAGTTGGATAGGTCAGATAATTTAGCTAACTTAAGCCAAAATATGTTTTTACCCTTCAAAAAACGAATACACAGACAGATAGGCGAATTATCTATTGTTGTGGTTTTGATTTGGTCATTTATTATAACAAGTTTTGTACCACAAATCGTAGACGCAAAGACTTTTGAATTTGTTAATTTGACCAAGTTCTTCACTGTACATAACGTAGCAAACGCTGAAATATTACCATCTTTTCCAGAAATTGGCGATGTAGAGCCAAGAAATGTATTATGGACTGTCATGACTGCATATTCAAGTGAGGCTGCTCAGACTGACAGCACTCCTTGTATTCCAGCTGATTGGACATACAATTTATGTGAGCATTATGAAGATGAGGGTGCTCAAGATACTATTGCAGCAAACTTTTTACCTCTTGGTACAAAAGTCCGTTTTCCTGATCTATATGGAGACAAGATTTTTACAGTTCGTGATCGTATGAATGCCAGATATGGCAATGCCAGAGGAGATTTCTGGATGCCAGAGCGTCAATTAGCAGTTGATTTTGGTGTACAACGTGTAAAGATGGAAGTTTATTACAAATAAAATTATCAAGTATAAAACAAAAACCCACCATATTGGTGGGTTTTTGTTTGAGGTACGGGCGGGAATCGAACCCACGAATAGAGGTTTTGCAGACCCCTGCCTTACCACTTGGCTACCGTACCATTTCGAGTAAAATACTATCATATATCCCATTTTTTTTCAAGTTAGGCATGATTGATTTTTACTTATATTTTTAGTATAGTATAGTCTACCTATGAAAGTAAATTGGTACAAAATTCTACTTTATATGCTGCGAGGTTTGGTAAATACCAAGCGTGGTATTTTTTTTATACTTAATATATTTTGGAAAGGTGTTTTGAAATTGAATAATGTATACAAAGATAGTTTAGGATTTTTGTTGTATAAGGTGATTTTTTACACGAAGAAACATTTGAGGTTTTTTTCATTTGCAAAAAAAGAAAGCAAGCTTGAATTTTTTGGTCGTCGCGGCATGCTTCAAATTTTATTGTTTGTTGTTGTTTTTTCCATCATGTTGCCACACAGCAAACTGTACACAAAAGGATATGATGATGTGGCTGGCCGTAATTCTTTACTGTATAAAATAGTTGGTCCTGGTACTCAACAGTATGATCTAGATGAGATTACTCTTTCTGATAGTGACATAGATGTGACTACACAAGAATTGTGGAAACAGGGATCATTGGTTGCAGACCCATCATCTGGTAGTGAAAATATAATCAAAGGACCTCAGGACTTGTCTGCAATTTCTGTAGGTGGTTCTGCACTTACAAAACCCACCATTATGCCTGGTGTAGATGTGAGTGAATTTTCAGAAGGAACTGAGCCTGCGAAAACAGGAAGAGCTGACGCAATTAATTATACAGTACAGTCAGGTGATGTCATTGGAGTGATTGCTGAAAAATTTGGTATAAGTATCAGTACTATTTTGTGGGCAAATGATATGTCTGCTCGTTCATATATTCGTCCAGGACAAGAATTAGTAATATTACCAATGGACGGTTTGACATACAAAGTATCAAGTGGAGATACCGTATCAAAAATTGCACGTAAGTATGATGCAGACATGTCAGATATTATTAAGCATAATAAACTACAAAAAGATGGGGCTGATATTGTTGTTGGAGAAGTATTACTTATTCCTGGTGGAGAAAAACCACGACCAGTTTATACAGCACCTCGTTATACTGCACCTACACCATCTTCATTCAAAAAAATTGTTGCACCAGCCCCTTCAGTTTCTGCACCAGCGGGATCGGGTTATTTATGGCCAACCACTATTACATACATATCTCAGTATTATGGATGGCGTCATGGTGGGCTAGATTTGGCTGGGAAGACTGGGAGTCCTGTATATGCTACCAAGGCTGGTACGGTGCTTAAAGCACAATGTGGATGGAATTGGGGATTTGGTTGCTATGTTCATCTAGATCATGGTAATGGAATTCAATCACTTTATGCGCACGCGTCACAACTTTATGTATCACCAGGTGACTACGTGAGTCAGGGACAAACTATCATGGCGTCTGGTAACACGGGAAATTCTACCGGACCGCATCTTCATTTTGAGATTCGTATTAATGGTGTGAGGCAGAATCCTTTGGCGTATATACGTAGGTAGAGATTAAAAAAATAAATAAAAAACGAGCCGATAGGTTCGTTTTTTATATTGACGTGTAAGATTATTTGTGCTAGCTTGTAAGTAATAGAGTGCATGTTTATGTGTACTCACCATTACGAAGATGGGTGCGAGATGGTGCCGACGATTCTGTTGGTGGAGGGCGAATGCCCGACGTCGTTCGTGATCAAGGTTACACTCGAAGCCGCCAGGCGACGACGCGGTGTGGGGCGCATTCCCGTGATCACGGCAGACGCCGAGTCCCCGCACCTGTTCGACTACAGGGTGTTCCGGGAGGCGTTGCGTGAGACCTCGATCGAGTCCGTCCACTGGCTGAGCGGTTGGTTCTTGCGTGAGAGCGAGCGTACGGGCGCGGCCGGTCAGTTGCTCCATCACATCATGAAGGGTCTTATGGAGGTGTTCGACCCGTATACACAGCTGGTGGTGATCGTCGGTAACGCGCCGGTCCTGGCAGCCTACATGACCTTGGGTCTGGAGGTACCGCCCCCGCAGCCGTTCTCCGATGGGATGGTGGTGGAGTTCAATCCGTTCTCCAGTCAGTTCCAGCTCCATCGATCTGAAGAGAAGCACTAGTGTAGAACAAGGAGTTCCGCCATCCCGTGTTTGCTACCGCAAAGAACACGGGGGCGGGCATGGGATTTAGTTGACACCATTGAGGGTGTTTTTTGTTTGTCCGAGAGACGTGATAAATTGCGTCTTTATATATTTTTTATTCATTCTTCGATCGATATTGAAGTGCTTCGGCTACATGTTGTGTTTGAATATCTTCCACACCTTCTAGATCAGCAATTGTGCGTGCAAGTTTTAAAATTCTGTGATAGCCGCGTGCGGATAAATGCATTTGAGTTACTGCTTGGCGCAATAAATCAATTGACTCATCATTGAGTTTACAATATTTTTTAATATCCTTGTTTTTCATTTCACTATTTGAGGAGTAAGGAGTATTTTTCAATCTTTGTGTTTGACATTCTCGTGCAGCTTCAACTCGTTTACGAATTTTTTCAGATGTTTCAGACAGTTCACTCTGTGAAAGTTTTTCAAATTCAACGCGAGGGACTTCTATGTGCAAATCAATACGATCAAGCAAAGGTCCGCTTATTTTTTTCTTGTATCGATCAATTTGCATAGGACCACATGAACATGCTTTCCCAGGATCGCTTGCGTAGCCACAAGGACAAGGGTTTTGACTTGCGACTAATGTAAAGTTCGCAGGGAAGCTTATAGTGCCTTGTGCGCGTGATATAGTGACGATTCCATCTTCGAGAGGTTGCCTTAAGTTTTCGAGTACGATGCGTGGAAATTCAGGTAATTCATCTAGAAATAGAACACCTCTGTGAGCAAGAGATATTTCTCCGGGTCGTGGAAATTTACCACCGCCCACAAGTGCTACTCCAGAAGCACTATGATGTGGAGCGCGAAATGGACGTTCAGTAATAAGAGGTCTTTCTGGTGGGAGTAATCCAGCAACTGAATAAATTTTTGTTACTTCAATTGCTTCTGATGTTGTCATCTTTGGTAATATTGTAGGCAGTGTTCTTGCAAGAAGCGTTTTCCCTGACCCTGGTGGTCCGGAAAGTAAAATATTGTGTGCTCCACTTGCAGCAATCTCAAGAGCTCGCTTAACAAATTCCTGTCCTTTTACATGGGACATATCCATCTCATAGTTTGTTTGTTCGAACAACTCTTCAATTGAAATGTGAGGTAATGGGTGTATAAGGTCTATATCATTAAAATGATTTATAAGCTGACTAAATGAATCTACTGGGTATACGTCAATATTTGAAATGACAGAAGCTTCTTTAGCATTTATTTTTGGAACAAAAATTCTCTTGTATCCTTTTTGTGATGCAAATATAGCAAGAGGTAATATGCCATTAGTGTGTCGTAGGCTTCCATCAAGAGCAAGCTCACCAACAAAAAGAGCATCTTTCAAATTAAGATGCTCCATATTTTCAGTTGCAACATACATGCCTACAGCAATAGGAAGATCATAAGCAGACCCTTCTTTGCGCACGTCGGCCGGTGCAAGATTTATTACAATGCCGGCATTGTGTGGAAAATGTAATTCAGTATTTTTCCATGCAGTACGAATACGTTCTTTGGCTTCTTGTATGGCCGTGTCTCCTAGGCCTACAATTTTGAATCCAGGCCAACGTGGGCCAACATCTACTTCTACAGTTATAAGTGTACAGTCGAGTCCCAAAGCCGCTGCGGAGTTTATATGTGTAAACATATTGGTTTATTATAAACCCCCACACTACCCATTATTAATTTTTTTATATTATATCACGTCTTTGTTTTTTTTGTTTTGTTTATTTCTTGTAAGAAAAGAAAGCCAGCTCCTACAACAATCAGCATGTCAGCAATATTAAATATGGATGTGAATATTCTTAGATAGTCTATGGTGATAGAGAATAGAATACGATCAATAAAATTTGATAGAGCCCCAGCAATAATTAATATTGTTCCTAAATAAAATAAATTATTTGGTTTTTTCTTTTGTGTCCACCACCCAACAATGAGAATAATAATTATAGGTGTAAGTAGAAGAACAATCGGTTGGGGGAGTGGTAATCCAAATGCAATACCTGTATTTTTAAAATATTCCCAACCAATCCATGGTTTCCATAAATAGTATGATGCATCAGGATTTGATCGAGCAATAAATTTTAAAGTTTGATCGAGCAATAAAAAAAACCCACTAGATATCACAGACGTGATGATGTGGGTTTTGGTTTTCATACAGTTTAAACTTCTTGTGTAAGAGTTTTTTTGCAACTGACACATGCACCAGACGTAGGACGTGCCTGCAATCTTTTTTCTTCAATAGGTTCATCACAATATTTACACATTCCATATGAGCCTTCTTCCATATGTTTCAAAGCTTTGTTTATATCGCGAAGCATTTTTTCGAGTTGCATCTCAAGTGGTTTGTTTGTGAGATATTGTGTAATTTCTTGAGCATTTTCATCACTCTTATCTCCATATTCAGGGTAGGTTGCCTCAAAATCCCCCTCTACATTTGGGTTTTTTTTAGTAAACTTAGAAAGTTCATTCTCAAGTTTTGCTTTTTCAGAAATGAGAGTTTCTTTCATTGTTTGGATAAATTTTGGACTAAGTTTTGTTTTTGTCATATTTTTCAATCAATTAGGAGAGATTCTTCGTCGCCTTGGGGCTACTTAGAATAACAAGATATTCAATAGAATGTACCCATTATATAGAAAAATGTATTAAAAAGCAAGTGCTCGGTGATATTGTGGATTAATTAAGGTGTTTATTTTTAGTAAAAATTTAAAAAACCTCACTTACGAGGTCAGTTTTGATCAAATCTTAGCTTATTTTAAATAAAAAAAGGGCATCCAAAGCCCTAGGAATAATTATGGCTGGAGGCCCTTTAAGTATCCCAAATGCCGGTTTTTCTCAAGCTTTCTGAAGACTCATATGAGACCTCAGAACACTTGAGAAAGGCCAGGTTAAACCTGGGATATTCATCCTCGTACCGCTCAGTGGTGATTACCTCGGCGCCAGTCAAGGACGGTATGCGTCCGACCAGCAATTGAATGAGGTCACCAGTGTACGTTTGTTTGTTTTTGTGTTTGTTGAGCGATTTCTCGCTCAGATGAGCAGTAAACAAGGGTAGGCGACCGTATGCAATCAAGGATTGTTTACGGTCGTGATTTTTAAATGATCACAAATATATTATACCATGTTTTTGTAAAAGTGTCAATAGGGGTAATTCTACGCTAATTTTAGCTAAAAAGTGCTAGTTTTGGTAAAAATAGATGTATAATATAGTTTATACTTTTAGATTTTTATATAAAAAATTAATAGTTTATCCACAAAAGAGGGTACTTTTGCACATACTTATCCACAATGTATAGGATTTTGTATACAAATCTGATTGATTTAGGTGGAAAAGTCGGTGGAAAACCAAAAGAAATAAGAATTAAGGAATAAGAAGTAACTGTGAAACCTGGTTTTGCACAGATTTGGGTGGTTATACACGGGTTTATCCACAAATGTATAGGATTTTGTATACAATTATAGTTTTTTAGGTTTTTGCATTGACAAAAGAGGTAAAATATGCTATACTTTCTGGTCAAAAAATGACAATTTGTTCTTTATAATATACACTAGTAGTAGTTTCTATTGGATTATAGATTGTGCTTATTTTAGCGTAATTTGTAGTCCGGTAGGAACTAGGATAGGATCACCTATGTGGGTGTTTCCATACGCAATGTCGATCCAGACCCTTGGAAAGGGGTAACATCATGGCGACCTGTCGTTTCTTGTCCGCTTTCGGCCTCTCCCTCCTCTTCGCCCTCCTCGCGGCCAACACTTCCCCGAGCTGCAGCGAGCCCGTGCCCGTGGAGCAGCCCGATCACATGGGCAACGAGTGCGGCATCGAGTTCGAGTTCACGTCCTGCGGAGTCTCGGGACCGGAAGGTTTCTTCGAGTGCGTGATGCAGGAGGACGGAACCCTCCGACACGAAGAACGCTTCTGTGACGAGGGAACGTTCTGCATGGACGGCAATGGCTGCGTCGAGTGCTTCTCGGACGCGGATTGCTCGAACGGGACGTTCTGCAACATCAAGAACATGTGCGAATCGCCCAGTCCGGTCTGCCCGGAGGGTTCGTACTTCAATCCGGTCAGCGGAGACTGTGATCCGATTCCGGAGCTGACGTTGCGCTGGGAGCAGCCGTACACGACCTGGTTCATGCCGGGTAGCGACCAGTACGTCGCTCACGCGACCGTCTACTCGAACTCCTTCC
>JABGUG010000026.1 GCA_018646705.1 Candidatus Parcubacteria bacterium
CCAATTGAGACGAGCTTCTAGCTCCATAACAGCAAACATTGCCGAAGGATTTTCAAGGTATCATTTTAAAGACAAAATAAGATTTTATTATCATTCAAGAGGGTCTCTTGCTGAAGTTCAAAATTTTTTATTGCTCTCAAAAGATTTATCTTATATAGATAATAAATTAAGTGAAGAATTATTTCGAAAAACAATTGACGTAGCAAAACTAGTTAATGGTTTAATTAGATCAACGGAATCACAAATTAACTAGTCACTAATTACAAATCACTAATTACTACCCCTTATGAAAGAAAATTATTATATTACAACCACATTGCCTTATGTAAATGCCAAGCCTCATATTGGCTTTGCGTTGGAGATCATTGAGGCGGATGTTCTTGCTCGCTACCACAGACTTCTTCAAGAAGATGTTGTCTTTAACACAGGGACAGATGAACATGGTATAAAAATTTATCGTAAAGCCGAAGAAGAGGGCAAAGAACCACAAGCTTATGTAGATGAGTATGCGGCCAAATTTGATGCACTTCGGTATTCACTTAGTCTAAGTTATACCAACTTTATTCGTACAACTGACGAACATCATGTAAAAGCTGCTCAGGAATTTTGGACAAAGTGTTATGAAAATGGAGATATTTACAAAAAGAACTACAAGATAAAATATTGTGTTGGATGTGAGTTAGAAAAAACTGATTCAGAGCTTGAAGATGATAAATGTTCGTTTCATCCAAATCTTGAAATAGAATTAATTGATGAAGAGAATTATTTTTTTAGATTTTCCAAATATCAAGATGCATTGCTAAAACTTTACAAAGAACGTCCAGATTTTGTAATGCCAAAAAATAGATTACTTGAGATAAAGAATTTCGTTGAAAATGGTTTACAAGACTTCAGTATTTCTAGACTCAAGGAAAAGATGCCTTGGGGTGTGCCAGTGCCGAATGATGAAGACCATGTAATGTATGTGTGGTTTGATGCACTTGTAAATTATATTTCAACAATAGGATGGCCAGACAATCTAGAGCAATACGAATCAGCCTGGCCAGGAATTCAAGTTGCGGGAAAGGACAATTTACGCCAACAAAGCGCGATGTGGCAAGCAATGCTTATGTCCGCGGGCCTTCCTCCGTCAAAACAAATATTTATACATGGATTTATTCAATCTGGTGGACAAAAGATGAGTAAAACTCTTGGAAATGTTGTAGACCCTTTTGGTGAGGTGGAGAAATACGGAACAGATGCTGTAAGATTTTATCTTCTTGGTGCAATAAATGCACATAGAGATGGAGATTATTCTACAGAAGCGTTTGAAGAATTTTATACAGCACATTTGGTAAATGGAATTGGTAATTTTACCTCTCGTGTTTTATCTATGATTGAAAAATATTCAGACGGTGTAGTTCCTGCTGCTCCAGAACGAAAGAGATCATCTAGGCCTATATTTGAATTTTGGGAAGATTATACAAAAGCACTTGAAAATTATCAATTTCATGTTGCTGTTGACATTATTAACAAATACATAGCATCTCAAGATACCTATATTTCTGAACATAAGCCATGGGAGATGGTTAAAAAAGGTGAGGATGTTTCTGAAATTTTATACTGTATTGTTGAGCGGCTTCGTCATATAGCACTTGCACTTTTACCTATCATCCCAAGTACGGCAGAGAAAATATTACATCAACTCGGTATTTCACTAGATTCTCTAGAGTCTTTTTATGATGAACAAAATTGGGGTGGAATGAAGCCGGGTTCAGAAATCAAAAAAGGTGAAATATTGTTTCCTAGATTAGAAAAATAAAATTAAGTATAAAGTTCATAAAGTTAAAAAGTATATAAAGTACTTTACAAACTTTTAAACTTTCTAACTTTTAACTACGTTCTATGGGTCTATTTGATATTATCCTTCTCATTATCGTCGGAGGATTTACCATGTTTGGTTTTTGGTTTGGTTTTTTTCATACACTTGGATCACTTTTTGGAACGGTATTTGGTGCTTTTCTTGCAAGTCGATTTTATGAGCCCATGGCAGACTGGCTAATAGGAATTACAGGTTGGGGAGAAAACGTATCACGCGTACTCATGTTTGTGATTGCTTTTTTCATTATAAATCGTTTAGTAGGTTTTGGTTTTTGGATTGTCGACAGAATGTTTAGTGTTGTAACGCATTTACCATTTATAAAAGGAATCAATAGATTTCTAGGTATGATTCTTGGATTTTTTGAAGGTCTTATTACTATTGGTTTTGTAATTTTCTTTATAGAGCGTGTACCATTGTCAGAAAATATAATGGAAATGATTGCAAATTCAATAGTTGCACCTATTTCAAGTGGTGTGGCATCAATTTTGTGGCCACTTTTACCAGATGCTCTTAGAATGCTCCAAAGCACGGTAGATTATGTGGGGAATATTGTACTTTAAAGTTGTCATTCTGAGCCCCATAGAGGGCGAAGAATCTTTCTTACCTGATACTATTCTAAATCATTATACAATGAGTGAAATTTGCGCATGCTAGGAGAGATCCTTCACTGCGTTCAGGATGACAAAATAATAAAAATCATTATGATAGATACAGAAACAAAAATGCATCAGATTGAAGCCCTGAAAATGGATTTTAGTCGTCCTATGCCAGAAGAATATGAAAAAATAATAGCAGGATCTTCCTTTATACGTGATTCCGAACCATATTCTAAAAATTTTATGTATGTTTGGGGTAGGCCTCCACGAGAGGGTAGTTCAGTAGAAGATTTTATAAAACAACTGCAGGATGAAGACACAGATGATGATAATGAACCAGATCTTTTTAAAAAAAGACGTCTTTTTTTAAAAGAGCTAATTAAAGATAAAAAGTTTATAGATCTTGGGTCTGGAGACCCTTCTAGGTCAGTAGCTGCACCAGCTTTGGCAAAGGTGTGTAATGCAGAAGAATATATAGGTATAGATCTTGGTAGCACACCAGAACAGTCTAGTGATATATCAATAGAGGTAGACAAAGATGGTTTTAGATTTTCTAAAATACAAGCAGACATGCTGATGGCTGTTACAAAATATAAAAAAGAAGGTGGAAATATTTTCTTTTTATCTGGGATAGAATCACATCCTGCAAATTTAACAAATAATGAGTACACAACTACTCTTATTAAAGAAATGTCAAGACTTTGTAAAACTGGTGATGCAATTTTATCAGTCGGATCAGACGTGGAATATTTTGGAGTCATTTTAGAACAGAATGGATTTAAAGAAGACATGTCTGTAGATTTAATGAATGGAAGAGTTTTTATAAAACAATAGCATGCTAATAGACTCCCACTGTCATATACAACTAAAAGGCTATAAAGACGATCGAGAAGAAGTCTTGCTTCGTTGTAGAGAAAAAAATGTAGTAATGAATGCTGTTGGTACACAAAAAGATACAAGTAAAAAAGCAGTCAAACTGGCTGAAGCAAATGAAAGCGTTTATGCTACTATTGGTCTGCATCCAAATCATTTATTTCCTATGGAGATTAATGGTGATGATTATGATTTTGTTGCCAAGGCAGAAGATTTTGATGAAAAATATTATGAAGAACTTGTAAAATCAAAAAAAGTTATAGGAATAGGGGAGTGTGGAATTGATTTATTTCATCTTCCAAAAGATGTCGAAAAAGATATTGTACTCAAAAGACAAAAGGAAATTTTTTTGAGACAAGAAAAGTTTGCACAAAAACATGACTTACCTTTGGTAATACACACAAGAGATGAGAAAAAAAATCCAGACGGCTCATTTGGCATGAGTGCACATGATGAATTGATTAAAATTTTAAAAGAAATTGAAAATCCAAGAGGCGTTGTTCATTGTTATACATCGGATTGGGAGCACGCAAAACAATATCTTGATCTAGGTCTATATTTAGGATTTACTGGTGTTATTACATTTCCTGCAAAGAAAACTGACCCAAAACCACAAGAGGATCTTCTTGAGGTAGTTAGAAAGTGTCCTTTAGATCGCATTCTTGTAGAAACTGATGCTCCATATTTAGCTCCACAAAAATATAGAGGAAAAAAGTGCGAACCGTGGATGGTGGAAGAAGTAATCAAAAAAATAGCTGAAATAAGGCAAAAAGACTATAAAACTATAAAAAATCAGGTATTTTTGAATACAAAAGAGTTATTCACAAGGATAAATTAACAAAATGGTTGACTTATCAGTAAAAAATTTGTATAATAGTGGTCGTTTCAAAACTGAGACGATTTTTCCTTAAAATATGGCACTTCTCCCAAAAGATGACAAAGATCGAAAGTATATGCTCATGGGCTTGCGTATCATAGGAGATTTTGGTGCAACCATTGCAGTACCTATAGTATTGTTTGTCCTTATTGGGCAGTGGCTAGAAGGAAAATATGGTTATGCACCATGGTTTACTGTTCTAGGCTTCATATTAGCGGCTCTTCTCTCGGGAAAGCTTATATATAAGAAGGCCAAGCAGTATGGAAAAGAATACGAACAATTAGATAAAGAAAAATAAATATGGCAGGTGAAATTCACATCCCAACATTAGCTCCAGAAGTTGTGTTTCAGATAGGTAATATAAATATTACCAATACGATGATCAATGCGTGGATGGCAATAGTTATTTTTCTTGTGCTTGGAATTATGATAAAGCGTGCTGTAAAGTTGCGTCCAGGTAAGCTACAAAATACATGTGAATTTTTTCTAGAAGGTGTGCTTGGTTATTTTGACCAAGTTACAGGAGATCGAAAGAAGACTATCAAATTTTTACCGGTAGTTGGATCGATCTTCTTTTTTATTTTACTTTCAAATTGGCTTGGACTTTTGCCTGGTACTGGAAGTATCTCTGTAGGCCACAATATGCTTTTACGTCCGGCTAATACTGATTTGAATTTGACTGTTGTTATGGCGCTTGTGGCAGTTATTTCTTCCCATGTATATGCATTTATGGCTATTGGTGTATTTACACATCTTGGTAAATTTATACAAATAGGTACAATTGTAAAAAGTTTCAAAGAATTTAAAAATGGAATCGGGGCCGGTCTTATCGCAGTATTTACTGCAATAATTGAATTTGCTGTTGGTTTAATTGAAATTATTTCAGAAGTTGCAAAAGTAGTTTCATTATCCCTTCGTTTATTTGGTAATATTTTTGCTGGTGAAGTATTGATTTCAGTGATCAGCGCTCTTGTGGCAGCCCTTGTTCCAACCCCATTCATGTTACTAGAGCTACTAGTTGGGCTAATTCAGGCAACAGTATTTGCAATGCTTACAATTGTATACTTAACTGTTGCGACGAGTATGCCGCATGGTAGTGAGGAACACTAATATTAAAAAATAATCTTCAAATCTTTTAGTCTTTCAGTTTTTAAAACGTGTAAGATTAAAAGATTGTAAGATTAAAAGATTACAATCTAAAAAAAGATTTATTCATCATATCATCCGCGAGTATAAAAACCATTCCCCAATCTCGTACGGCTCTGATATAACTACATTCCTATGGAAGGTTTAGACCATGCATCAGTTGTAGTAATGGCAAAAGCTTTTACTATGGCAATCGGTGGTATGTTCCCAGCTCTTGCAATTGGTAAATTGGTTGCAAAAGCTATGGAAGCTATCGGACGTAATCCAGAATCTGCTGGAAAATTGTTCGTACCA
>JABGUG010000056.1 GCA_018646705.1 Candidatus Parcubacteria bacterium
ATCAACCTTGTTTACGACAATTCCATAACCATCCTTTGTTTTAACCCTACTAACTTGTACTTCGACTTTAGATAATCCATCCACCCAATCCATATAAACATCAAATTGTTTACGAAGTGGAGTTTTGTCTATACTATAAATAACTTCTGGATTATCTTGTAAACCATATACATGAAAATTTATACCATTATCAGACAAATAATCAAACACATCTTTATAGTTTTCTACAAGACCCTGAGAAATCTCCTCAACACTTTTAAATGCCTTTTGAACAGCATTTACCACAAGTTGAAAATATTCATCTCTGGCACTTTCTGCATATTGTTTAAGAGTGTCTATAGAATCTTCAAACTCTTTTATTTCTTGATCTAAAGCGGATCGCTGACCTTCATTTGCTTTATCTTGATAATTTTGTGCACGTAAAAAAGCTATGACCACACTAGGCTCACCAAAATCTTCAATATGCTTGCCTTTAAACCCTATACCAAAAATAATTTCATCAACTGAATGGTTAAATGGCGCTTGATCATGACTACCTACAAAATCTGACATATAAAATATTAAATACATTATAAATAATACCAATATTTGACACTTACGTCAATTTCATTTATGCTGTACCACATCTAAATATAAACTACTTATATGAGTACACTTGTTATCGTAGAGTCCCCTACAAAAGCAAAGACAATCTCAAAATTCTTAGGAAAAGACTATGTCGTGGAGTCTTCTTTTGGACACCTGAGAGACCTTCCAAAAAGTAAAATGGGGATAGATATAGAAGGTGGTACTTTTGAACCTGATTATGTTACTTCCAAGGACAGGGCTAAACAAGTAAAAAAGTTGAAAGATCTAGCCAAAAAATCAGATGAGATTATATTTGCTACTGATGAAGATCGCGAAGGAGAAGCCATTTCATGGCATCTCGCATATATACTTGGAGTAAAGCCAGAAAAAGCAAAACGTATTGCATTTCATGAAATTACCAAGCATGCCATAGAAGAAGCTCTCAAAAATCCAAGAAAAATCGACCAAAAACTTGTTGATGCTCAGCAAGCACGCCGCGTACTCGATAGACTTGTTGGATATGAACTTTCACCATTCTTGTGGAAAAAAGTAGCACGAGGATTATCAGCCGGTCGCGTACAATCTGTGACTGTGCGTCTTGTTGTTGACCGCGAACGAGAACGCAAAGAATTTAATTCGGAAGAATATTGGACACTCGAAGCACTTTTTGACAAAAATCATGAATTTTTGGGTAAGCTTCACAAAATTGACAATAAAAAATTAAACAAGCTAGATGTAAAAGACAAAAAGCAAATGGATGTGATCTTAGAAGATCTAAAAGATGTATCTTATGCAGTAAGTGACGTCACAAAGAAGGAAGCCAAACGTACTCCACCAGCTCCATTCACTACTTCAACATTACAACAGCAATCAAGTCATAAACTGGGTTATTCTGCAAAACAAACAATGCGTCTCGCTCAACAGCTGTATGAGGGTGTAAAATTAGGAGATGAAGGTGAAACTGGTCTTATAACATACATGCGTACTGATTCGATAAATCTATCTGAAAAATTTTTAGGAGAAACAAAAGAATTTGTAAATAAAGAATTTGGTGAAAAATACTCTCTAGAAAAAACACGGTCTTATAAAACAAAAACAAAAGGAGCTCAAGAAGCTCATGAAGCAGTGCGACCAACCGACCCAGCACGTACTCCTGAGTCTATGGAAAGCCACCTTGATCCTCAACAATTAAAACTATATACGCTTATCTGGAAACGAGCACTAGCCACCCAAATGTCTGATGCGCGACTTAATAGGACTACAATAGACATTGAAGCCAAAAAATATATGTTCCGTGCTACAGGACAAACTATGGTCTTTGACGGATGGCTAAAATTGTACCCTGAAGCTGTAAAAGAAGAAATGCTACCTGAGCTAAAAGAAAAAGATGCCATAACGTGCAAGGAGCTTAAACCTGAACAACATTTTACAGAACCTCCAGCACGATATTCAGATGCAACATTAGTAAAAATTTTGGAAGAACATGGCATTGGTCGCCCATCTACATACGCTCCAACAATATCTACTATTGAATCTCGAGGTTATGTATCACGTGATGACAACAAACGTCTTTTTCCGGAAGATATAGCATATGTAGTAAATGATTTATTTGTCGAACACTTTTCAGATATTGTTGATTTCAAATTTACTGCAACCATGGAAGAAAATCTTGATGAAATTGCTGAGGGTACAAAAGATTGGAAACCAATAATTTCTACATTCTATCATCCATTCCACGAAAATTTAGTTAAAAAAACTGAAAACTTGAGCAAAGAAGAAACAGTTGGTATGCATGAATTAGGCACTGATCCAAAAAGCAGTAAACCAATCTATGCGCGCGTTGGTAGATTTGGTGCCTTTGTCCAAAAGGGTTCCAAAGATGACGAAGAAAAACCACAATTTGCCTCACTAAAAAAAGGACAGAGTGTGGAAACTATCACACTTGAAGAAGCATTAGAACTTCTTAAACTTCCACGCGTAGTTGGACAAGATAAAGATGGAAATGAAATGACTGTTGCAATTGGACGTTTTGGACCATATGTAAAAGTATTAGAAAAGTTTTATTCTATCAAAGAAGATGATCCCTATACCATCACTCTTGAACGATCCTTAGAAATAGTTGCCGAAAAAAACAAAGCTGATGCAGAAAAAATTATAAAAACATTTAAAGGTAGTGAGGTGCAAGTATTAAACGGACGCTACGGTCCATATATCACTGACCCAACAACTAAAACAAATGCAAAAATTCCAAAAGACAAAGAACCAAAAGATCTAACACTGGAAGAATGCGAAACATTATTAAAAGAAAATCCAACAAGAAAACGTGGAGGGGCGCGAAAGAAAAAAGCAAAAAAATAAATAAAAACACCCATCGAAAAAGATAGGTGCTCATATGTAGCAAGAAGGATGACCTCAATGCCAAAGGTAATAATAAGGTTCCTTACTCGCTACGGGTGATAGTATAGCAAATATTGTATAAATTTCAAGGAGCTGGTAAAAAAAACGCTAAAACTAGATAAAAAAAGAGAAAACCCCGGTCTTACGACTGGGGTTTCCTTTAGGCGTTTTGATCTTTACCTTACTATTACCATTAACACTATAACATATAAAACACATTTTGTCAATATCTAAAATAAAAAAATGCTTTACCTTGCAAAAATCATGTAAAAATGATATAAAAATAGGAGAGATATTACATTATGGTATCAAAAAGAAAACAAACAATTGAATATCTTTTGGAAAAAATAAAAGTCTATGACAAAAAGGCTGATTTTGATATGATTCAACTTGCATACGATTTTGCATATGATGCACATGCAGGACAAACACGAAAATCTGGAGAACCTTACATAATACATCCACTTGCCACTGCTCACATCCTTGCGGACATGCACATTGATCCTATTATCGTAATAGCCGCACTTCTACATGATGTGCCAGAGGACACAGACAAGACGCTCGAGGATTTAGAAGACAACTTTGGTAGTGAGGTAGCGTCGCTTGTGAGAGGAATTACAAAATTGGGAAAACTCAAATACAGAGGCGTAGAGCGATATATTGAAAATCTAAGAAAAATGTTTGTAGCAATGGCAGAAGACGTACGTGTTATGATTATCAAATTTGCAGATAGGACTCACAATTTAACTACACTCGAAGCACTTCCTCCTCAAAAACGTTATCGTATTGCACTTGAAAGTCTTGAAATCTATGCTCCTATCGCGAACAGACTTGGTATGGATGAATTCAAAGGTAGACTTGAAGACCTCTCTTTTAAATTTGTATACCCAAAAGAATTTGAACGTGTAAAAACATTAATGGATGAAAAGTTAGAAGGACGAGAACGTTATTATGATAGTGTAATAAAACATACAAATGATGAGCTCGGAAAAGCTGGCATTAAAATAAAGTCAATATATGGACGAAATAAACGCTTATATAGTTTGTATAAAAAACTTATACGAAAAGATAATGATATCAAAAAAATATACGATCTCGTAGCAATTCGTATTATTGTAGACAATCTTGCTGAATGTTATGCAACACTTGGTATTCTCCATAATATCTGGAAACCATTCAAAGGAAGAATCAAAGATTATATATCACAACCAAAACCAAATGGATATCAATCACTACATACAACAGTTTTCGGAGAAAGTGGTGACCCCATAGAATTTCAAATTCGTACACAAAAAATGCATGAGAATGCGGAATACGGTATTGCATCACACTGGCACTATGATGAACATGGAAGCAAAATACCAACTCGTGAAATAAAATGGGCAAAAGAACTTGCAGAAATTCAAAAAGAAATCCTAAACAAACTATCTGACTTGGAAGAAATGAAAGTTGATTTCTTGCAAACACGCATTTTTGTCTTCACACCAAAAGGAGATGTTATAGATCTTCCTGAAGGCGCCACTCCAATTGATTTTGCTTATCACATACATTCAGAAGTTGGAAATAAATGTATTGGGGCCGTAGTAAATGAAAAGATGGTGAGTCTTGATACTGAACTTAACAATGGTGACGTGGTCGAAATAACTACAGACAAAAATAGAAAATCACCAGGTGCAGACTGGCTTACCATTGCAAAAACACATACTGCAAAAACACACATACGAAATGCATTCAAAAAACATAAAGGTGGTCTTTCAGGACTCCTAAAATCAGTATTACCAGGAAAGAAAAATTAAACAAAAATAAAACCGCTCCGATATACATCAGAGCGGTTTTTTTATTTAGGATACTTTTAGCTCAACTCGCCAATCAGTCTCTTTAATTCCCCTTTTGAGTTATATTCAATACTTATGGTGCCATGTTCACCGCGCCCGGCAATACGCACTCTTGTCCCAAGTCTTTCTTCAAGTAATTCCTCCTGTGCACGAATATTTGGATCACGCCGAACAGAACCTTTGCGTGAAGTAGGACCCTTACTTTCTACCACACGCTCGACATCTCGAACACTCATCCCCTGCCCTGCCATACTTTTAAATACTTCGAGTTGTTCTTTTTCATTTTTAAGACTGAGTAATGCACGAGCCTTTCCTGCACTGATTATTCCCTCAATCAAAGCTTTTTGTATTTCATTTGGTAAATCCAATAAACGCACTGTATTTGCTACTGCAGACCTACTTTTCCCTACTTGAGATGAAACCTCTTCTTGAGTAAGATTGAATTCTTCGATCAGACGTGCATAAGCAAAGGCTTCTTCAATTGGATTTAAATCTTGTCGCTGTATATTTTCTATCAAAGCCAACTCGAGTTTTTCTTGCTCTGTTGCACTACGAACTAGAGCAGGGACAGTAGCTAATCCTGCGATTTCTGAAGCACGCAAACGTCTCTCACCTGCGATGAGTTCATAACCACCATCTTCTTTTTCAGTTACAACAAGAGGTTGTAAAATTCCATGTTTTTTAATAGAAGAAACCAAATCCTCAAGTTTTCCATGATCAAACTCTTGACGTGGCTGATGTGCATTTGGCACAATTTCAGAAAGTGGAATTTTCCATACCCTATCATCACTGTTGTCCACAATCCCAGTTTCACGACGAATAACTTTTCGTGCTTTTTTTTGTTGTGGTATAAGTGAATTGAGTCCTTTACCAAGTGCCATATATAATAAATTTTTAATTTGAAATTTTTAATTTGAAATTTTTACTGAGCATGCCTTTCCAAAAGCTCTCTGGTTAGTCGTTCGTATGCTTTTGCACCTTTGCCCTTTGGTTCATAATGTAAGATTGATTTACCAAAGCTTGGAGCTTCTGCTAATCTCACAGTACGAGGTATAACTGAACGAAAAATATTATTTGGAAAATATTTGTACAACTCATTCATAACTTCTGTTGAAAGTCTCGTGCGTTTATCAAACATAGTAAGTACAGCTCCGAGTACACTTAATTCTGGATGTATATGATTTTTGACCAATTCAATAGTTTGTAATAACTGACCCAAACCTTCGAGTGCATAATATTCTGCCTGTACAGGAATTAGGAGTTCATCTGCTGCCACAAGACTATTGATTGTAAGTAATCCAAGAGATGGCGGACAATCAATGACTACATAATCATATCCGTGAGCAACTTCTGAAAGCAAATCACGTAACTGAAATTCTCTACGTTCTACACCTACAAGTTCAACTGATGCACCAGCAAGATTGGCTGTTGCGGGTGCAATACGTAAACCCTCATGATTCGTATTAAATACAATGTCATGCATTCGCTTTTGTCGTGACAAAGCCTCATATACACCATGAGGAATTTCATTTCTATTAATTCCTAAACCACTTGTTGCATTACCCTGTGGATCCATATCTACTAGTAAAACAAATTTGCCCATCTCTGCTAGATAAGCTGCTAAATTTACAGCAGTAGTAGTCTTACCTACTCCACCTTTTTGATTTACTACTGAAATTACTTTTGGCATAGGCCATTATTATACCAAAAATTGACAAAATCTACAATAAAATATATACTATCGATCGCTATTTCACATACGCCGAAGTGGTGGAACCTGCCTGCCGGCAGGCAGGTTGGTAGACAAATATTACAACACACTATGAAAGCCCGAGTGGCGGAATTGGTAGACGCGCGCGACTCAAAATCGCGTTCCTTACGGAGTGAGAGTTCGATTCTCTCCTCGGGCACAACCTAACATTTCGTACTGTTCGTACGTTCGCACATATATGAAACTCTATTTCGATCTTCTCATTACAATAGGAATTATAATAACTGCCCTCCCTGCAGTTATTTTAGTATATAGTAAATTTAGACGTCCTGAGAGCTGGGAACACAGACATCCTAAATGGACTGTCTTATTGGTTATATTATTGCTTATAGGAACGTTTACACTTGTCTGGGGCAGTTTTATTGAACCACGTATTATCGTCACAAAGACACATGAAATTGATCTGGATGAAATTAAAAAACCTATTAAAGTAGCCCTAATTTCTGATTTTCAAATTGGTCCTTATAAAAAAACAAAGTGGATGCAAAAAGTTGTAAAAAAAATAATTGAACTACAGCCTGATATTGTTTTGCTTGCGGGAGATCACGTAGACAATAGTGAATATGATGAAATGGAAGTAACATACTTAAAACCACTACAAGAATTGGTTGAGAAAAAAATTCCTGTATACGCTATTCATGGAAATCATGAATATGGTATAGGTGGAGGAAAAGCAGTTAAAGATCCCAAGTATCGTATAGCAAATGTAACAAAAGAAACCAAAGAGACAATGGAAAAACTTGGAATCCCCTACCTCGTAAACGATCTTGAAAAGATTACGATACTAGATGAATCATTTTATCTATTTGGTGCCGATGCATGGTGGGGAGGCAAGCATGATTTTTCAAAATTAGACGAACGCACAGAAGATATTCCAACACTCATGTTTATACACAATCCTGCGGCTGTTCCCACAATTTCAAAACTTGAAAATATCGACATAATGCTTTCTGGACATACACATGGCGGACAAATCAGACTACCTCTCATAGGACCTGTTGCACGTGTCGAAGATGTGTCAGCAAAATTACATCAGGGACTTCATGATATAGATGATATAAAATTATTAGTAACAAGCGGAGTCGGAGAAACAGGTACACGAGCTCGACTGTTTAACCCACCTGAAATTGTACTTCTAACTATAAAATAAAAACACGAATCTACAAATGATGCGAATCTACAAATATTCGAATTCGTGA
The DNA here is from genome assembly GCA_018646705.1 of Candidatus Parcubacteria bacterium. Classification (GTDB taxonomy): domain Bacteria; phylum Patescibacteriota; class Patescibacteriia; order Magasanikbacterales; family UBA922; genus BM521. Next base: position 7,770 of record JABGUG010000056.1, read on the forward strand.
ATTCGCATATTCGTGTCATTTGTATATTCGTGTTTTTAAAATATTGCTCTCAATGTACTTCCAGCAAATAAAGTAATCAGCGTAACCAATGTAGCAGCAAGACATACGCCCATTAAAATAAGCCACCAGGATTTCTTAAATGGAATATTGAACACAAAAGAAGCAAGACTCCCTGTCCAAGCACCAGTAAGCGGCAAAGGAATACCTACAAAAATAATAAGTCCTATTACTCCGTACTTAAAATATTTTCCTGAAAAAGCTTTTTCTGCATGTTTCAATTTACGTGCAAGTATACCTCCAAAAAATCTTCGTTTGATAAGCCAATCATGAAGTTTGGGTAAAAAATAAAGAAGAATAAGCGCAGGAATAAAATCACCAATAACGGCTATTATCCATACTTTCCAAATCGCCATATTATATACCTCTATTCCAATAGGAATTGAAGCCCGAAGCTCAGTAATAGGAATCATTGATAAGAAAAAAATCGCCCACTCATGTGGAATACCAACAAACCATGTAACAGGATTAAACATATTATTTAGTTATCCACGTATAATTATTAAAAACCCACTCACCTATATCCCTGGCTTCAGTAAATCGCGCTTCATTGTTATTTGCCCCCAAAACAACGATATCAATTATGTGACCGTCTTTTTCTACTTTCACTGTAAAATTGAAACCAGCAACAGTAATGTGTCCAGTCTTTCCACCAACCACTTTATCAAAAGAGTTATAAATCCATGGATTTGGATCGTCTAAAATAAGCCAATCTGTATTCCACATATGGTGGCCCTTTTCACGCTCTTGTGAGTACAAATTGTATTCTTTCTTGATAACTGTTTCTTGAATTTTTGGGTAACGAAGTGCTTCAGTGAGTAAGATCAATACGTCTGAAGCAGTGGATACATTTGTTTCTTCTATCCCAGTCACATCAGTAAAATATGTGTCTGATAAACCAAGTTCACCCGCACGCTCATTCATACGCACTACAAACTCTTCTTCTGTACCATTTATTGACTCTACAAGAGACAATGCTGCTTTATTTGAAGATGCAATAAGCATAGAATTCCACAGTTCTTCAAATGTATAAACATCCCCTGCATACATGTGTGTACCATAGCTATCAGGACCAATTACTGTGGTAGTCGTATTCCAATCTATCTTATATTCAAGAAGCGTCAATGCTGTCATAAGTTTTGTAATACTCGCTATTGGATGCGTATTATACTCATTCTTATTTAGTAATGTAGCGCCTGTCTCACTATCTTTTACAAGAACACAATCTGCTCCCAAACTTCCAAGGTCAAAAGATGTGGATGACACGTCAAGAACCGGAACAACTATAGGTTCGTGTTCAAATGCAATATCTCCGCCAACTAGACTTTCTGAGGATTCCTGAATAACCACATTGTTTAATTTTTCTCCGAGTATATAACCAGAAAATTCAAATCCACTTTCCTGAACTTCATACAAAAACCAACTACCTCCCGCAGTAAATAATAAAAAAATAGCAAAGATATTGCGCCATTTATTTGAGAAATTCTGAGAAGTTTTTCCTTCAATTAGATTGATCATTTTATTCTTGTGCTTCTTGATTTAAATGTTCATGATTTTGAAAACTTTCATAATCTGGAAGATCTGAAACACTACTTACACCCAAATGACGCAATGCATCTACAGAAAGTTCATAAAGTGGTAGCACACTCTCCTTATTATCATACTCTACAACAAGTCCACGTATCATAAGGTTGCGTAAGATAACTGCGCAGTTTACACCACGTATTTCTTCTATCTCTGGTCGAGTGATAGAACCCTTATAAGCTACGACTGTAAAAGTTTCTAATTGTGCCTTAGTGAGCTCACCTTGAATCTCATTTTTTACAAACTTCTCAACTGCTTCTACATTTTCTGTATTGGTAATCATTTGTACAGTATCTCCTACTCTAGCAATATGAATACCAGACATATCTGTATATTTTTGCTCAAGAGAGAGTAAGGATTCTTCAATTTTTGATGCATCAGTACCCAAAGCTTTGGTAATTTTTTTTATTGCGAGTGGTTTTGATGCCACAAAAAGGACTGATTCAAGTATTGATGTAATATCCATATTGAAAAAATAAATGATAGATGATAGATGATAAAAATATATTTAATATTATCATATATCATTCATCATATATCATGCTCTAAACAAAACAATGTCTCCAAATGAATCATCTTGTTTAAGATATACTTGTTTCTGTTTCACCAATTCGAGAATTGCCAAAAAACTAACGATAACTTCTGTCTTGGTTTTTGCATCTGACAATAATTTTTGAAAACTCACTTCTTTCCCCTTTTTTAGAAGTTTATGTAATGTTTCTATTTTTTCTTTCATTGAAACAGTCCTATCAATCTGGGTCTCCGGCAAAGGCTTCAAAGGAGTAAGGCGTTTCACCAATTGTATCATAGATAGATGCATTGTGTCTTGTGAAAGATTGTTTGGTTTGATTACCTCTTCTGAACGTATAGGAGGTTCCACGCGTCCATATCCTTTTTTGCTATCGTCGAGCCACAATGTATTAATCTTTTTACTTACTTCAACAAAACGACGGTACAAACGCAGCTGATCTTCGAGGCTCACGCCATCGTCTTCTTCTGGTGCAAATTGAGGAAGAAGTGTTCGAGATTTCATCAAAAGTAATTTTGCTGCAACAACAAGAAAATCAGCGAGTTCTTGAGCATCCTTTTCTTCAAGCGTGTCCAAATATTCCAAAAAAGGTTCTGTAACCGAAGAAATTGACACCTCTGTAATCTCCATTTTCTTCTCATCTACGAGAGACAAGAGCAAATCAAGTGGCCCATCAAATTCTTTGAATTGAACACGAATATTATTCATATTTATACTACCTTATGTATAAGTATATTTTTTACAATATAAATTGGACTCTATTATATCACAAATATCTATTCATTTACAGGGACAAATTGTATATTTTTTCCATCAAAATATACAATTACTAAGGCATATCCAGTCGCTTCATAATTCTCAAGTCTTTCTTTATCAAAAGAAAGAATAATACTATTCCCAGAATGTCCTTGCGATACGAAATTACCTAACACTGCGGTACCAAAATTAAACTTATACTCTTTAAACCCTGTAAATATCTCTTCTTCGTTCACAGAAGTAAATACATACGTGTGATCATCGCTTTTTTCAAGGGTAACGTCTAATCGATTTAATTGTGTTAGATTAAATTCGCTATATAATGGTATACGTTCTCCAGAGACAAACCCGAAATCAGTTTCAAAATAAATAGCCTCCTTTATTGCGTTACGCATAGATTCGGCACCATCAATATTGTCTGGTAAACCAACGAAAACGAAATGGTCAGCAATTTCTGTATTTTCATAATTATATTCACGAATATCATCAAATATGGTGTCCCTCACATGAACACTCACTTTCCAAGTATTCAATTTTGGATTTAATTGAGACAAGGAAGTTAATACAAAAATAGTAATACACCCTATAAATATAATATTTCCTAATTTTTTATCTTTTGTTAATGCAAAGATAAGCGTAATAAAATATGCGATACCAAATAAAGAAATTAAAAAGGTATATCTCTCTCCCCCATCATGCATTGGATTAAATATGAGACTGAGAAAAGGAACGCTAAGTATCACATAACTCAATAACAAAAACCATAATGGCTTTCTATATTTCCTATGGACTGACTGCATTAGAATTAAAATAAATGCTATGACACATAATAATATAAATTTGTGATCAAAAAACCAATGAGATACAATCTGACGATAAGGTGATGAAACAAACATACTCACCGTCAATTCTATAAACATTTTTATTTTGGGTACGAGAGCAAATCCCAAACTTTCCTGAGCATAATAACCAGCCACATACCCCACAATTGAATATCGTAAAAACAAAAATAATCCAAATAGAAGACTGACCGGAATCATTCGCTTCACAATACGCCACGATGTATTTAAAAATCCATCCTGATCACCAAAAAATAATTCAACCAAAATTAAAATACACGGAAACATGATTGCCGTCTCTTTGGTAAAAATAGACAACGAAAATAATACTAAACTCAAAATATATCTCCACATCTTCTTCGTGCACACAAACTGATAATATATATACAAACCGACTATAAAGAAAAATGTGGCAAATATGTGTGGCTGGACAGCTACCCACGCAATCGCCTCAACATGATTAGGTAATAAAATAAATAGGAAACTGCTTACAAATGCAATTGTCTTGTTATCTGTGATTTTTTTTACAATATTATATAGCGCATATGCAATTCCCGTATATACAAGCAAAGAAACTACGTGATACCAAAAAGCATGAATTCCAAATATCTTGTACTGTATGGTAAATATAATATTTAATATCGGACCATATGATCCTCCAGTCAATTCACCGACATTATTGGTAAGAAAATATTTAAATACATTTTCTTGTAAAGATGTAATATATAAAAAATGATAATCGTCACTAAAAAACCCAAGAGATAACGTAGACAACCACACAAGAAATGTCACCCCTAGTAATAAAAAAAATATAATTAATTCTTGTTTTTTGTTCTTAATCATACATTTCTGATTCTAAAATTTTAAGTGCATATTCGATAAACCCAAATCCAACATCATGTATATGTGATTCATTATTTTCAATTACAACCACATCTTTTCCTTCTATGTTTTTCTTCCAATCCAAAACATCTCCTTCTATTTCACTATATGCCCCCTCATCAAATATAATTCGTCGTTTAAAATAATACAAAAGCTCTCGATAATTATAAATTCTACCGTCCATCACTTGAAGTAAGGTATGTGTAAAACTATCTCCCACAAATAGTATATCTGGTATAAAATTATTATTCGACTTTTCTATATCAAGTTTTGGGTGAGGTGTAGGACCCGAAACCTCTTCATCGGTCCAAATATTAATAAGCTCTACCAAATCTCTATCCGTACCATGCGCGTCCATATCAACGATAACGGGGTCACACATCACATGATTCATATCTTTATTCAAAAGCCCTTCTAAACGCCCTACAATGCGTTCAACGACCTTACATGCGCCATAATAATTCCAATGAACCCCACCCTTGGTAAATACCTCATAATCCCCCTCTTCTTTTATATCTTTCAGGATCTTATGGCCATCTATATAATTTACACCGTATTCATCTAAATATTTTGTCACCATATCATAACTTCGTGACAATACTTGTCTATCTTGAAAAATATAGTTATTCGGAATAAATTCTGGATAAACGCTTGCCTTACTCGGACTTATCACAAACAAAAATTCTATATCATGTTTTTCCAATTTATTTTGCAAAGTTTTAAGCATCTGAACTTCCAACTCCAATTTTTTTGAATCTTTCTGAGGTCTTCTACTATATTCATCAATATATGCATATTCATACAAATAGTTTTCAAGTCCGCGAATAATGCGTGTATTAGTTTTAGATGAAAGCTCATTAAATACTTGCCAATTAAATTGATTTTCAGTTTTTATTAAGTATGTACGTAAACCAAAATTATCTTGAAACCAATTTGTAATATTTTCTTGAAAAATTCCTTCAAACCATGACTCATTATTCAATTCTGAAAGCTTGGATGTTGTGACCACACCAAATAAATCTTTTTTAGGTAAAAATTCAAACTTCATCTGTGCGAGTGGAATCCACAATACAGTAAGAAATAGTATAATTGTGATGAAAAATAATATCTTTTTCATACACGACTAAAATCTAAAATAAATGAATGGATTAAAACTTGCATTAGCAAGAGATAATACTGACAAAGCAAGAATAATTCCCGTAATACATGCTTTTACAAATATACGAGCATAACCTTGACGTCTTGCTCTTAATTTTTCAATAACAATATCATACAATTTAAACCCTGGAATAAAACTAAACAACAAACCAAGTCCAAAAACTATCCATCCCCTATTTACAATCACGTCAACCCACAATATGTTTGTTGTACTTGAAACAAAACCAAACATTGATTGCAAATAATGGCCAGCCTGTACAAACGTTTCTGACCTAAAAAATACCCATCCAATAAGTACAAAGAAAAATGTAATCAAAATATTTATTATTTTTGGAATCTTTTTTGAGAGTTTACTCCAAAACATTTTATCGAGACTAATAAACAACCCATTGTAAACACCCCAAACAACAAACGTCCATGCCGCCCCATGCCATAATCCAGAAATCAAAAATATGATCCACGCATTTATATATGTTCTATTTTGTGAAACACGATTTCCTCCAAGAGGAATATAGAGGTATTCACGCATAAATCGTGAAAGTGAGATATGCCACCGTCTCCAGAACTCTGTGATACTTTGTGAAACATAAGGACAATTGAAATTCTCGAGAAAATCAAATCCCATCATTTTACCAAGACCAATCGCCATGTCTGAATATCCCGCAAAATCAAAATAAATTTGCAAAGCATATGCAATAATTCCTACCCATGCAAACGATACGGTCATATCAGGATTACCAAGCGCAAAAATCTTATCAGCAACTTCACCTACTACATTTGCTATCAATACCTTTTTACCAAGACCGATACAAAATCTATAGATACCTTCAAAAACTTTTTCAAGTGAATGTCTGCGTTTCTTCAACTGTGCTGCGATATCATGATAGCGAACGATTGGTCCAGCAATAAGCTGTGGAAAAAGCGCAACATATAAAAGAAAATCAAACACATTTCGAGCAGGCTTAGTTGTACCACGATATACGTCTACCATGTAGCTAATTTTTTGAAACGTAAAAAATGAAATACCAATTGGTAGTGCAATATATGTCCAATGTGCTCCCTGGAAACCAAACACTTCTAAAATATTATTAAATTCACCAACAAAAAAATTAGCATATTTAAAAACACCGAGTAAACAAATATTTAAAACAAGTGAAATTGCAAGAGGAATTTTCTTTTTTTCTGTCTTGTATATAAACCGACTCAAAATGTAATCGATAATACTTGACGCAAGTAAAATAAAAACAAACTGAGGAGCACCCCACGCATAAAAAAAATAACTTCCCGCAAGGGCAGTAATATTTCTCCATCGTACCGGCGTGAGATAATAGATGGTCAAAAAAGCCGGCAAAAATACAAACAAAAATAGAAGTGAACTGAAAACCATATTATGCTAAAGGTAATTTTTTTTGTCGACGATTGTGGATCTCCTGCACAGCATCCCTACCTTTTGCTGCCAATCCCACATGCGTAATAAACCATTTTTCTGTAGTCCTCTTTCCAAACCCTGTAATAAGCCCCCTATCTATAAGCCTTTCAAGGCTCTGAGTTATAATATGTTCTTGATATTTTATATTTGGTTTTTTCTCTTGCGTTTCATAAAAACTACGAAAGAATTTTCTATCCATTCGCGTTCCCTTTTCTGACATCTTAAGCAAGATGTATTGTTGGAGAGAACTCAACCGCATATAAATTGGAATTTAAACTATTTCTTGTCTTGAACAATTTTTAAACTAAGTTCTTTCAATTGATCATCCGAGGCTTCTGCAGGACTTCCCATCATTGGTTCCTCTGCTTTTTGATTTTTTGGGAATGGAACTACACGTCGTATATTTGGTTCACCAAGAAGCAACATAACTAACCGTTCAATACCGGGTGCAAAACCACAATGAGGAGGCGCACCATACTCAAACGCATCGATCATGTGTCCAAATTTTTCATCTACCTGTTCCTTACTATATCCTGCGATTTCAAATGCTTTGTACATGATTTTTGGATCTTTGTTTCGTACTGCACCAGATGACAGTTCTAATCCATTGGCAATAATATCATATTGGTGTGCCAAAATATCTAGAGGATCTTTATTCAAAAGATCATCCATACCACCTTGTGGCATAGAAAATGGATTGTGTCCAAAATCAACTTTTTCTCTTTCCTCATCCCACTCATACATAGGAAAATCAATAATCCATGCCCAGGCAATCAGATTCTCATCAATCAAATCAAGTTTTTCTGCAGCCAATTGACGAACAGGACCTAATGCAAAACAAGATTTTTCCCACTTATCTGCTGAGAAAAATAAAATTGCGTTATCTTTCACACCAGCTAATTTTTTAAGTGCTTCTAATTTTCCTTCATCAAAAAATTTACTCACGCCACCCTCAAATTTTCCATCCGCATATTTCATCCAAGCAAGTCCTTTTGCACCAGCACGTTTTGCTTTGTCAGTAAATTCATCATCAATTTCTTTGCGTGTAAATTTGTCTCCATTTGGAACAACAAGTACACGAACATATTCAGCTTCTTTGAATACATTGAACTCTGTGTTACTCGCCCATTCACTTACATCATTCATTTTTAATTCGTAACGTAAGTCAGGTCTGTCACTTCCATATTCTTCCATTGCTGTTTTGAATGGAATTTGTGGAAAAGTATGTTGCATTGCTTTTTTGCCTGCGACTTTTTCAGTTAGCTCAATAAACAAAGGTTCCATTTCAGCAAAAAATTCTTCTGGAGTTTTGAAACTTGTCTCCACATCAAGCTGATAAAATTCTCCCGGACTTCTGTCTGCTCTAGCATCCTCATCACGCATACACGCTGCAATCTGATAATATTTATCAAACCCTGCAACCATGAGAAGTTGTTTGTATTGTTGAGGTGCTTGTGGAAGCGCATAAAATTTTCCTGGATGCACGCGACTTGGTACGAGAAAATCTCGCGCACCTTCTGGAGAGCTCACGGTCAATATAGGTGTTGCGATGTGCACATAATCTCTTGAATCCATGTAGTCACGAATATGTTTTTCAACACGCGCACGAAACAAGATATTATTTTTTAATTTTTCACGACGTAATTCCAAATAACGATATTTCAAACGCAACTCTTCATCTTCGTCACCTTTGTTTGTTTCAAAAATCTCAAACGGCATCGCCTTTGCCTCACTCAAAACTTCTATCTCTTCAGCCATGAGTTCAATCTCACCAGTCGCCAAATCCTTATTAACATTCTCTTTCTTCCTACTCTCAACCTTTCCCTTTACCTTTATTACAAATTCGTATTTCAATTTTTCTGCAATACCAAAATTTTTAACTAAATCTGGATTAAATACGATCTGAGTCATCCCGTATCTATCACGCAAGTCTACAAAAATAAGACCTCCTAGATCCCGGCGCTTGTGCACCCATCCAGAAAGTGTACCTTCTTTGCCTACGTGTTTTTTTGTTAATTCTGTACAATTGTGTGTTCTATAAGACATAGTGCTGTCATTCCGAGGAGTGAAACGACGAGGAATCTTTCCTAAAGAAGAATATCTCGAAGTTATTTGCCTCTATATTAAAAAATAATGTTTAAAAAATTCGCTAAAATAACATATATATTGTACCAAAACTGTGGAATAAATCAAGACTATCTGAATATAACAAAAAAGCGCTTTATAAGGCGCTTTTTGTGTAGTATATGTGGATTTTTATAGGGATGAAAATAAATCACTTGGGAACCATTTTTTAGCGTTTAATGAATAAAACATGTTTTCAAAGTTAGAGTGTCTCATATTCTCATAAGTAAATTGATAGTCTTTATACATCTGAACCGCATAATTCATACGCTTAAATGTCACGTTATCAAGATGAAGTGTACTGTATTTTGTCCAGATACCATTATCTTCCCAAGAAAGATATGTTTTATCATAAGGATTCTTCCACCCCAAAATACAATCTCTAAACACTGTATTACCTCCTTCGATGCGAACAGTATCCCCTGGTCTCCTACTTTCCATAATAGAGCAAGAATCAAATAAAACTTCAGAATTTTTACTCCATACCATGGCACTCGACATCGAATGCATAGGAAATGTACTTCTATTCCTAAAAGACCCTCCGTTAGAAATATTCACATGCGATAAATTTCCTGTAGCACTACTAAAATATATTCCGCCAAAACGCCCCGGAGATGTAATGTACACTGGATTATCTATCATACCCACAACATCTAAACTTCCATATACATTTAACATACCGTATGAACTCAAATATAATCGTGCACCAGGTTTTATAGTTAAAGTTGTTGAAAGGCTTACATTCAAATTGGTAAATAAAAAATTTGAACCATTTTCAATCGTATAGTCTTCCTCAAGTTCTGTAACCGAAATACGTGCCATGTTCAAAGTGTTACTTGTGAATGTATTGTCTTTCCAGACCACAGGCATACTATTTCCCAATTCAACAGGATATGTGCTCGATGAAAAACCTAAGAAGGTTAATCCAACAGCACTTATATCCACATTTGATTGTGTAACTAACCCTCGTTGTCCTCCTGAAAAAATGGAATCGTATAAAATAAGTTCACCGCCCGAACTCCACACGTATGCATCGTCGTTTCCAATTTCTTCATCAATAAATATATTTTCAAACAAGATATTTTTCAAATTAATATTACCGCCCTCATTTCTAATAACCTGATTTGCACCACACGTCGTACATGAATCATATCTGTATGTATTTCCACCATAGAAAAAATCAACAAACGATCCTTCAAAAACTCCACTATTCTTTATAATTATATTTTGCCAATCCCCTGGCTGTGATTCCACATCATTATTAATATCATGAATAGATGTAAATACAATTCGATTATTTTCATCTCCCTTTGCATCTATCAAACCTTCCACAATAAATGAAGAATTTTTATCCACACCAAGCAATGTTACTCCTGGATCAATACTAACCGTATAATTTTCTGGCACAGTTACATCATGTCCAAAAATATATGGACTATGCTCACTGGATAGAACAAGTGTGGAACTTGCATTAAAGATATAATTATCTGCAATATCATTTAAATACCAATTATGATCATTATCTTGCCCAGGACTCCCATACACTTGCCCACAATAACTTCTTACATCATAACGAATTGATTCATTTGTCTTCCAATTTTCAACATTATTTCCAGACACAATGGGATCAATACGTTCCATGGTTCTGTATGTTTCATCCATACTACCAGCAAACCACCCTGCCGACTGGTCAGTCTCATCAACTTTTTCTAATTCTGAATTCCATAATACTAAGCGTGCGCCCGTATCTAAAAAATCAGTACCTTCAACAAACACACTATCAGATTTTTTATTCAAGATAACATCCTCATACTTTCCAATCAAATAATATCCACCCGCCTCTATATTTCCTTGAAGTACTGCTGTATATCCATAATCATCGTACGCGACTTCAAACGCCCAGCCATCTAATGATATATCTGTTTCTCCTGGATTATATAATTCTACCCATTCATCATAATCACAACCTTCTTCACGAGCAATCCCCATCCACGCCACTTCATTTATCACAATATCTTTTAACCAATCAGTCACGATATCTACTTCACTTATACTCCAATCTGAACTATTTTCTACCTCATCAAATGCACGTACACGAATATTATGATTTCCATGATTTATAATTTCATACATATATTCTGTCGTCGTAACATGAGTCAAAATTTGTGACCACTCATTTTCACCAACTCTATATTCAACATCATAATATATAATGTCTGACTGATCATCACTACTTTGCCATGACATATACAATGTTGACGTTGCAGATTCTGATAGATTTATCACAACAGTAGGTTGTGTAGGAGATGTCACATCTACAATAACCTCTTCTTCTACGTCTTCCACATCAGAAGCAGGCGTGCTAGAACCTCCCCCACCGCCACCAAAATATGTGGGTATATTTTTGACCACGTCCACTACATTTTCAATCACGTCTTCTGTTTTTTCTTTTACTGTTTTTACTACGTCTTTTATGTTATCTAATATTTTTTTTCCACTATCTTTTTCTATTCCATTTTTGGGAGGCTCGAGAGCCTCCCCTACTAGAGCCTCCTCTACTGCCACATCATCATCTGTATCATGCAAAACATTTATATGCGCGGTGAAAATCTCATTGCCAATTTGAACCCATTCACCTGTTTTTACTATCAACGCTTGAAAAACATATTCGCCTACTTCGTCTGGTGTTTTAATAAAAAAAGAAAACGTACCTTCTTGGTCGTTCCCCACATATGATTGATCGAGTAGCGCCGGACGCAGACTCGTCAGCCATGAACTATGTTTAAATTGTTTATTCTGCTCTGTTGGTGTAGTAATATTTAATGATACATCACTTCGTGCCCAATCTATAGTCCCTATATTTTTCACACGAACTTTAATTTCGATTTCCTGATCTGGTAAAACATCAAATTCTTCACGTTCATTTATAATATCTGCATCATATACAACCTCATGTTTCTCTTCACTTTTTTCTTCTATCTTCTCCCCTTCCACATCCTGTCGTACATCTTCTCTGTCAAATAGATTTCCGAAAAAGTTTTTTGTCTTTTGCCACCAGGATTGTTTTGGTTCGGAAAAAATATCTATATTTTCTAACTCAGTTTCTCCTACAATTAAATTTTTATTTAGTTCAATAAATTTTGATGGTGAATACCGGTGAGGTGCATACTGTGCAACGCCTGAATAACCACGACCGGCTCCATTAAATAAATCGTCATTAAAACCTTGTTCATCTTTTAATTCAAAATGTAAATGATCTAAAGAATAATTACAAACATGTCCAATCTCTCCAATCTTTTGACCTTTTTTGACAGACTCTTCTTCTTTTACAAGAATATTTTGAATATGTCCATATTGCGAATAAACTTTTTTAGGATTGACCTGTGTATTATCAGTTATAAATGTATCTTTGGTTTCAAATACATTTTCCCCCTCAAGTTCATGTTCTATAATCAAAACAGGTCCCCAACCATGATTTAAAGATTTTGGACAATTGGGCCAATCTTTTACTATTTTGACAACACCATCAGCAATCGCATAAATAGATTCACCTGGGTCGCCTATAAAATCTTCACCAAGATGACCTATATACGGATCAACCCAAGCATCACCAAGTTTCAATGTAATATTCATTTTCTTTGAATCAACGCCACTATCGGGATAAACGAATCCAGAAAATGTAACAGCCCATACAACAGAAAATGATAACGTAGACAAAACTATACCCCACACAATCAAAGTGTGGAATTTCATAAATCAAATATAATGTTTTTTATTATATTATTAATGTCTGACTGACTATCTGAGACGGTGATTAAATAAAGATTATCTTTTAAAAAATAAAAATAATTAATAATCTCTCCTATAGAACCAACATCTACTAACTTATATAAATTATCTTCGACTAACATAGGTTGTTCATAGCATTCAGGACAATTTGAATTCTCTATCCAATTGTTAATCTGCTCTGTTTGATTCAAATCATTATTTTCAATTGTATAAACACCAACATCAAAACCATCATCTTTTCCATCTAGAGTAGAATCCATAGGACCAACCGAAATAAATTTGTCATCAATATATTTAACACCCCACTCATCCCCAATCTTAATCTCAACCTCATTCCCTTCATCCCTCACAAACCTCTCCCCATCTCTCTCAACAATACTCACCCCTTCTGGCAAATCCATCTCAGCAATATTTTCTTCTGTAGGTGCTAGTGCTGGATTTGTATACAGGCTGTACCCCATGTACCCAATCAGGATGAGAAGAAAAATTCCTGTAAAAATGAATAAATTATGTTTTTGTCTCATATGCAAAATAGTTTACATTAATTATGATTGTTTATTGTTTTTACATTAAACCCCCTCTGACTCCCCCTACTAGGGGGAGGATATATTACCATAATTATTTCATAAAAAATTTAAATAAAAAAATCCTTCCGTACCGAAGGACACAAATATCATTTATAAAATTATATATAAATGACCCACACCCACAACGCCTATTCATGTCTGTTGCGGTATATGATAATTATAATACACATCGTTTATTCACGCAACCAATTATTTCGATCACGCCACCATGCCTGTGGATTATTTATAATATATCGACAAATATTTTGATATGCACGTTCATCGCGAATAATATGATCATGAAACGATCGTTGCCACCGGAACGCGGGACATCCATGTTCGTGGATCATTTTTGATGACGTTGTTTTGAATGCGCCAATCAATTCGGATAATGGTTTGATTTTGACAATGCCACGCGCGGATACGTCGTGATGCGATATGCGTGGTATATCATGTATGGATGTGTCAATGCAATGCGCGTGTAGGGACAGGTCGCGACCTGTCCCTACGGACGTTTTTATATAATTTGACGTTTTGTTTAAACCATCCCGACCTGTCCCTACAGACGTTTTTGATTCATCCGACGCATTATTTAAAATATCCCGACCTGTCCCTACAGACGTTTTTGATTCATCCGACGCGTTATCCAAACCAACCATATCCGCACCAACGGATGATGCATCACAAATTTCCAACACACCATGCACATGATTTTGCATTACAACAAATGCATGGGGGCGTATATATGGATATTGTGCGCACAACCATTCCCATCGCCGATATACAATCGAACCAAATTTATTCACACACATCACATCATTTTTTATATGTCCAAAATATGGATACCTACCCTGCGTACAAATGGTAATAAAATAATACCCTGGACGGGCATAATCAAATTTTTTCAATCTGTTTAATTTTCTATTATGTGAGATTGTCATATATAAATATATAATCCCACACACATACAATATACCACACAACTTTCAAATTGACACGGACCAAAAAATAATTCATAATACCATCCTAATTTGTGGGGCTAATCCATATGATATGGACACAACCGTAGTCGCCATAAAACATCTCCAAACAGATGTCGGCACACTTAAGCAAGGTTTCAAGGAATTACGGCAAGACATACACGATCTCGTTGATTTTTTGAAAGAAAATATGGTCACAAAGGAGGAGTTAAATAATTTAAGATTAGAATTAAAAGCAGATATAGTAGAGTTGCAAACAAATGTCCAAAACATAGAACAAGATATGAACTATGTAAAACAAGAACTAAAAAATATAAAAATTCAACTGGGACGCCTCGAACAAAAAACGCAAGAAGATGATGGTGTCGTAGCAACAGAACTCTACGCACTCAAAGCGCGTGTAAAAGAACTTGAGACATTTGTAAAAAAATATAGAAAAAAACAACACAACTCATAAAACAAAAAAACTGGCACATGCCGGTTTTTTATTAATATAAAATTAGCTTAAATTAAATAAAAAATAATTAGAAATTAGAAATTAGAAATTAGAAATTTTTTTATTTATCCACACTATATCCACTCTAGAGGTCTTGACCTTGACAAAAGCCCAAAAATATGATTTAATAACACTGAGTAGTTGTATCTACTCAAAAATAAGAACATTGTTCTTTCCAACATCTTGAGTCTGTTATTGTTAGCTAGAATAAGAGACTCGGATAAAATATTCGCGGGTGCGCAAAATGAAGTTTTGCACGCGCCAATTAAGTAGACTATTCCCTACTCTATTTAATAGGCGCGCGCAACTTCGACAACCCGATTTCCGCCGCTTAACGCGGCGCGGCACAAGGAGGCGCTCATGAAGCGTTCACTGATCCTCGCCGCCCTCGCGGCGGCAATCCTCGTACTCTTCGTTGGCTGCGATGCCGACGGCGGCGCTGGGAACGATTCCCAGTACAACACCGACGTGGTCGAGCCCGAGGCCGACATCACGGAGCCCACGGGCGACGCGGTCGAGCCCGAGGCCGACAACGGTACGGTCGATCCGTGCGACGGAAAGCTGGACAACCCCAGCTGCACGACCGACGACACCGTCGAACCCGACCCGGAGGTCACCGAGCCCGACGTGATCGAGTCCCCTGTCCTCACGGACTGCGACCACTGGACCCCCATCGAAGGGTACTGGGTATTCGATTCGGAGTCCGACTTCGAGGTGGGAGCGTTCGAGCTCAAGTCCGGCAACTGCGTCTCTGAAGGAGATCCTTCGCTCGGAGTCGTGAAGCTCCTCGGAGACCCGTACGGTATCGGAGACAACGAGATCGTGGCCTGTGGCCCGAACCTCGAGACCCCAGCGGTCTGCCTCCGTCTCAACGACGATGGAAGTCTCACCATGTGGGGCGACCTAGTCGGCGACGAGCCGTACACCACACCGCCACGCTAGTGACGGACCATTCCTCAGGCTCACGCCAGAGGGGGAATCGATCGCAATGCGCGCCCGCGAAAGATCCCTATATATATAAATCAATTATATTTATAGGAATTTAAAAAACTACCTTTTAGGTAGTTTTTTATTTATTTTATTTTTCTATCTATTAATCAGATGGAATAACAACTACAGCACCTTTATAATATGTCCAATGCTTATCTCTGTAAGAAGGAAGAGTTGAATTGCACTCCATAGATGAAGAAGTATCATTATAATAACCCTCTTCTCTATGAACAAATGCATTATTAACCAAATCACTACCATTACACCATCCCCAATTATCAAGCAACTGAACACGAGGTTTATAAATACATACTGCTTTGTCACCATCTCCTTGTATGTGCTGTAAATCACGATCTTTTAATCTATCATAAACTTCTGTTGCATAGTCTGGAGATTCAAATATCTGATTGCCTGCGCCATCTTGATTGTTTTCGATCTCACCAAGAGATACCACAAACTTCTGATCACTATTAGCAGTCATATCAGAAAAATCACAGAAATATTCATGAGTAAACTCAAAGTATGTTTCCTTACATGCACGAGGAGCGTCACCAAACAAAGATTTTGAAATTGTTTCACATTTGTATGTATCACCAAACAATGTTTTACACTCATCATCTTGTTTACATGTGATAAGCGGGCTATCCCACCACCATCCATCACTATTACTTGTACACCTACCAACATCATCATCCTTTACACCATTTGCATCATCACAATATGGTTTTCTATTTTTGTACATTCCAGTCACTCCATCATTTGCAACTTCTGTACCATCACCCCAATCTACCATCACACGACGAATAGGCATGCGATTGTCATCTGCATATCCAAAGAACTGAGCAGTGGCATACATATTTCCATCTGCAATAATAGGATCAGGACTGTCATTGAAATTACCGTCCTCCTCATCAGACACACCATTTCCATCATAATCAGATTCTTCTCCCACTATATAATTTCTATAATTAATTGTTATATTATCTTCCACCGCAGCAGTACATTCCTTGTCTGCAGAAGTACAGGTAAATGGATTGAGTGAAAATATTTTTGGTGGTTTTGTATTGCCCATTTTCGATGTTGTTCCTGAATAATCAAACTCATCGAGATCAAAAACGTCATTTAAAACATCCTCAACTCTATAAAATTTTATAAACAAATCATCAAGAATACCACGCCCTGCCCCATCATAAAGCGCTTCCTTAGAAATTTCATTTAGTAATCCTCTATGATCTATAGTTTCTACTTCTGGCTCAAACAATTCTTTTGTAATTCCATCACACCTAAATGTGTTGTCAGAATTATCAAACATATGATTTGTATCATTACTAGGATACGAATTTATTGCACATTGGTATGGTAGGCCATCGGTTATAGAACCAAATGTATAATAACCAACTGTACTTGTAGTTGACAAATCACGAATATCTAAACTTGGTAAAGAACCAAAAGGTGTAAAGCCAACAGCAATATTAAGTTTACTAATGCCTCCTGGACCATAACTCTGAGATGCACCTTGCCACACACGATTAGTCCATGCCTTATTCACATCACCAGCAGCCTTATCGGCAATACTGTCATCATATACTGACGAATATTCAATACACTTATCTTTAAGTTCAGTAATTACAGCAAAACGAATACCATTCTTAAACCACTTGTCCTCACCAATATTATCATCAAATTTTTCTCCATTACACCAACGAGTAATATATCCCAAAAAGTCTCCTTTTGCATTAAAATCCATACCTATTGCCATCCAATTATTATCATCTGCAGTCTGACATTCTCCAGAAAAAGGATCTTGATTTCCCACAAGCGGCTCTGGTGAACCCTGTCCTGCTTGAGACCAAAGATTTAATTGGTCAAAATTTGGAAAATCATGATCAGGGTCTTCATCCTCATCTGAATCATAAAATAATGAAACATATCTTTTATTTATTATATTGTCATTCACCAAGGTGGTACTTTCATTTGCTTGATATGAATCCCACAAAGGACCGCGTGGATTAATAGATACGTCATATTCTTTATAACTTGGTATTTGAGAATTATTTAACACATAATAATATGCAACATCATCATCAATACTTTCTATATATCTTACAAAATTATCTTTACCACTCGTAGGCACACTTACAAAAGCTGCATTTGCCTCACTATTTCTTAAATTTTCAAAATCAATTTTAAAATTTTTGGTAAAAATTGATGGATTAGGACCTTCTGCCCCATCAGGAAAAGCAATCGGCACAAAATACATTGCACGTATATCTTGTTCATTTATAGTTTGCTCCAAACTAGAATCGACATAAAAAGACGCATGTGTATTACCATATTCGGGAGAAAGGTAGCTGCTTTCTGCTATATATACATCATTAGTGTCATTTCCAGGAAGCATCGTATAATTATATTGGGATGGTTCAAAAATGTCACCAACATAATCATACATTCCAAAAAGACGAGGAGGGTGCATGATTGTACCAGTGTCTCCTGTATACTTAGCATCGAACTGAGGTGCAAAACCATACATCTCTGCAACCGCATGAGTTTTACCGTTTTTATCTAAATCAAAATCAAGAGCATTTCCAGAACATTCCCCTGCCCCTCTACAATATTGTGCGCTACGCCC
Source organism: Candidatus Parcubacteria bacterium (assembly GCA_018646705.1). GTDB lineage: Bacteria > Patescibacteriota > Patescibacteriia > Magasanikbacterales > UBA922 > BM521. Next base: position 26,578 of record JABGUG010000056.1, read on the forward strand.
AGACTCTACATCTATACGCATCACACGAGAATATGTACTAATATTTCTCCATGCCCACGATTGCATAGTTTTGTACCATATCTCTTTATCGTTTACTGTGCAAACCAAATTACCATATTCTCCAACACTGCTGACTAAAGCACCAGGATCATCAGGACAAATTATAAAATTGATACTTCCTACATCTACTGAACTACCTGGTGGGTCATAGTTTGCTGTACTAGTAAATATATAATTATACAAAATATCACCACTTGGATAATCAACAATTGTCTGACAGTTTGAACCTTGGCCACTACCTGAACCTTGACCATTGCAATCTTGATGCGTGACGGCAGAAATTCTAGTTCGAACAACAGTACTTGTCACAGCATCCACCGAAGTAAGACCCCCTGAAAAACTTGCTGCGGCGCCATCATAATACCCCAAACCAAGTGATGTTGCTTCTGTACAATATACCCTACCATCACCTTCTGAATCATATCCGTCTGTAGGATAATATCCTGCTTCCTGATCTGCATTGTAGAGATCCACTGCAGAAGCAGACACTTGTATTGGCAACCATGTAAGACATGGATATTTTTCAGATTTTTTGTTTGCATCTTTTGACGGTGTAAGTATGCGACTTTGATCATACTCTAGACAAAGACCCTTTAGTCCATAAAATGTTCCTTGTTGAGAAGCCCTACTACATTCGCCTGTACCTGAGCTTATACCAAGATCATTTTCAGCTTCATCTCGACACTCTTCATTTGTCTCACATGGTATATCATTGTATTGTCCTGCATTTATACATATGCCCTTAGCAAAAGCATTTTGTCCTGCAATTGGCCAATAATCTTTTGACGTACCGTCTCCATATTCTACTTTTATATATTCACATGAACAATCAGTACCAAGATTGGTCTTTTGACAAACATTTGCATTTTGAAATTGATCAATTATAGATGAATATTTGTATCGTACAATGCCATCAGGGTCGCTAGGGTCTCTGCTTTTATCATCATCTGCCCCAATATCAGATAAGGCAGTACGCACAGAAAACGGACTATCTTGTTCTGGATATGATTTACATGTACCATGCTCGAGCTTTGAAAGCATTTTCTTGATATTTTCTGAGATACGTTCTTTTTCATCTGGTTTTTGTCCCACAGTATAAGGTGCATCATCAAAAGCACCATCAATAGGATAGAGACATCTTTGTCTATAACATCTACCACCGTCATCAAATCCACACTTAGCTCCTTCTTCTTTTACTGGCACCCCGCCACTCACCTCAAAACACCCAAAAGATTCAAGGGATGTTTCTCCAGCAACAAGCGTGGACGTACTAACAAACAATTTTCGACTCATTTCATAAGCAATGTATGCATCTCTTGTATTTACGCTCGGATCATCCACTTGTTCACTATCAAAAACAATATATATAAAGTTGCTTGGATTAAATTTGTTATAAAGCGAATATCCTGAATAATCTGGACTACTCCACCCTGTGTCTCGAGATGTATATTTATTGAGTGTCATGCGGTCCATGTCATATTCAGTACGTACCCAGTGAGTACAATTTCCACCTTCATCCATCTCGTCACATGCACGATATTCTTGACACAAATATTGAGGATTACCTTTTGTATCAAAAACACGTGCGGATGATCTACATGCAAGCCATTCACTACATTCTCTATCACGTCGAACTTTTATAAGTTCATTAGTATTGAGTTCTCCTGTTGTATTTGGAGGTACAAGAGCATATTTTTTGTCTTCACTATCTGCATAAGTCAAAACAGAATCGAAATATTTATTTGGATTTTCAGTCTTGTCAAACAACACACACCCATCTTTTTGACTTACCATACCGTCACACTCATTTGTCTGTGCAAATAAACGATCATCATAAATTACATAATATGGCTCACCTTCTGCTTTTCCTGATGTGTCTGCCGGATCAATAAGTTCAGTACATCCATTATACTGAGTACCACACGTACCCACATATCCTTCATAATTATCAGCAGCATTTGACCACAAACCATATTCATCATCTGCCAATATATAATTTTCATAACACGGTAAAATTCCAATATCTTCACATGTGTATCCTGACGCGCACCCTTCGGCATTTTGACAAAGTGTGCCATCAGGAACTCCACTAGTAGAGTCTTCACACGCACCAACACCATCCATAAACCAGCCCTTGGATGAAACACCGTTTATATTTATTTTTTCTTCATAATTACAAAGTCCTGCACCACTGAGTTTTGGATCTTTGAAAAAGCTAACATCATTACCACTCGTATACTGATTACAACCAACCTGCTCTTCTACACACAAAGTCTTTTCATAATCAAGAGGATTGTCAGTAATAAATCTTTCGCTAAATAGATATGCTCCTTCACTCTCATCTGGTAAGACTCGTTCTTCTAGAGCGACACGTTTACATCCAAGATAATCTGATCCATTACAAATAGAATCAATTGTATGTGTAAGATAAATTATATCTGAATCTTCCTCTATCACAACAGTAGACTCAGTGACAAAAACATTATCAATTGAACTAAATACAGTTGTAGCAAGCGTGCTTTTACTAGTTATAACAAAATTAGTAGCAAAATCTCTCACTTCATATGTATCTGAAGGAACAGAGATAGGGCCTTCTATAAAACAATAATTATCTCCATCTGGAACACTACATTTATATTCATTATCATCAATAGTTACCTGACAAATACCATCTCCACCTGGATTAGTAGTGGTTCCTCTATAACATTTTGCATTAAATATATTTTTCTCTCCACCCTCTTCATCTGTGTAATTTTGAGTATCATATAATGGTGTACACCCGACAGCCTCAGTACGACATAATTTCTCAAAACCACTAAATTGAACATTGGTATTTGCACGTGTTGTATATTCACGACAACCAAGGTGTTCTCCTGGAAATCCATCAAGTGGTGTAGAATCGCATAATTCAAGTGTGTCATACCCTTCTCTTGTCTTCCATGAATCTTTTATCAAAAATTCATAATCTTGCACATCTCCACCAATACGTTTGAGTGTAACATTGTCAATAAAGTACACACCGCTTCCAAATGTAGATTCAAAATGCAATGTAGTTGTGACATCTGAAAAACCACCAAACTGTACTGGGCCAAGTGTATATTCTTGCCAATCTTCAGAAATAGGTGCGTATATTTTTTGATTTGTTAGGGGATCCAAGGTAAATACAGCAAGAGGTATTGATTCCTGATCAAGAGATATATCAATTAGATGAGGATTACCTCGAGCCCAGAATGTGAGTTCGTACCATGCCCCTTCACGAACCATACCAGCATTAAGCTCATACGAAGCATCTTGGTTTACTTTTAGTGAATAGAATCCAACCTGCGTCGCTTCTGGCTCCACTGATAAACCAGCACCACTCCAACCCTGCTTTGCAAGCATAAGTGAACTTGTGCTATTTTCATTTGGTTCAAAACTTGTTCCATGTACGGTATATACATTACCACCAGTATTACCAATATATCGACGACACCCATTTGACGCAGCATTACAAGCTTTTGCTTCTTCCCTGATAGACCAGTACATACAAGATCCTGCACCACTTATATCATCAACTTGATAAAAACCTCCACCAGTACAACGCTGACAATAATTGTCGTCCCACATACCACCTTTTTCACTACAATTTGCTTCATTTAAAAAATTATCAACATACATTTCAGAATCTGTTTTTCGCAAAGGTAAACATTTATCTGAAACAGACACAGTGTCTTCGAGCATCCTATAATAAACACTTCCTGAACTATCATACAATGCATAACAACCAGTTAATGCCGCTCCATCAATATATGGATTATCGAGCATAATATTGTATGCAACCTGATTACAATCATTATATTTTTGAGTAAGTTTAGTAGGATCATCAGTTGAATATGCTGGTGAACCTAAAGGAAAAATATTTTCAGGACCTGTTCCAAGAGTGCCTGCTATGTATGTAGCCTCAGGAACATCGATTTGTAAAAGTGAATGTCGTTTCAAAACATACCCTTCGCTCTCAGAACCTTGCCACGTGTAGTAAGTCTTAGCATTATCTTCTTCTGGACGTTCACAATATTTTATATCACTATAATATTCTAATTGTTCTCCACCTTCTCCTATTTCTCCTGCACTGATATTGGTAAATTCATCACAACCTTCATATTGAGGAGCACAAACATCACCATATGATGGCACAAAGTAAAGTGGAAATTTCTCTGACTCAAAAGGAGTTGCTTCTTGCTTGAATGTTTCATAACCAATACATTCGTTTGGACAAAAATTATCACCAACAATTCCAGTAATAACTTTATTTCCATTTACTGGTGTATATTCTTCACACGCGACTTCTTCTGGTATACACACTCCTGCAAAATTATCACATTGTTCTGGAGTATTTTCGAGAAGTACCAAGTCAGCTCGTGTCTGAGGCCAATCTATGACATCTTGAGTGATTGGATCTGTATCATAACATCCAAGATACTCAGGAGATTCTTTAAGGAAAATTGGTTTTGTAGTCGACGCATGTAAAAACATAGCACAACCTTCCTCTTCTGGAGGACATATTTTGCTATTTATCTGATCATTAAAATATAATACCTGCTCACGCCCACTAGCCTTGAGACTTAAATCTATCTCGCTACTACGCACCCATTCATCATTTAACTTCTCAGTACTATACGCACGACAACCAACCGACTCTATATTACATGAACTCTGGTCGATTGTTCGAGACAAGTAAGAAGCAATCGAATTGTCCCGCCCTGTGTATGTCTTACATGTATTATAATAATCTGGACATGATTCTCCTGGCATATTCCATGTATTTTTCTCTTTTGTACAGTACCCATACTCCTGACAACCGTCACCGCCAGTAGCTAAACATGTAGAAAAATCCGAACACTCTTCCCTTCTTAACGAAGTATTTTCTGACAATAATTGAGATCCAAAGACTTTTAACTCACACTGTGCTTCTGGTGCCTTCAAAATCCAGTTAGGGTCTATAAGATGGTAGAAAGGGCTATTCCTATCATCAAAACCTTCGACTACCTGACCTAATGTCCATGGTTTTTCTGGATCTGATCTCAATGCCGCAATTTCAAAACCGAGTGGCAAAATACGTGCTTTTCTTAATTTTTGAATATTTGAATAACAATAGTTATTTTTATAACATTGTATATTTGTATTGTCTGCATCTCTACTTGGTGGAATTAATTTCCACGAAGCATGCAATAAACCACCTTCAATCTTAATAGCCTCATCAATTGTAAGTGGGTCACCAACACGTGACCGTTGTATTGCTTGGACAAGTCCGGAATCCATAATACAATTGTCCAATCCTGGATTATCTGGACATGAACTGTATTTTGTAACTACATCATACGATGTAATATCATGCTGAGGTATACCAGCTATCAAATAAGAAAAGGCACTCTCTGCTGCTCGTTTATTATAATTAAGAGATCCAGCATAAAAATCTACAACACTGGAAGAACCACTAGAATCATCAGGAAATAATCCATTTGTCATGATATCGTTCAAAAGTGTGGACACAAGTGTATTAGCAAATACAGAGGCTGCCATAGGCAATATTTGCCATGCACCAGCTCCATAAATACCCGCGATCTGTGTCGCACTCATATCCATTTGTTTACCACCAGTAACTGCTTTTGTCTCTTCTTTGATAACGTTGGCAGGGGTCTTGATATCTCCTGATATATAATTTGTTACAGATTTGAATCCATCGCCCTCGTTGCGCTCATCTCTTGCGCTAGCCTCTGCCTTTGCCTGTATACGGTCTAGCTTACCCATAAGACCAAGTGCAACTCCAAAATCACCTTCAGTAACACTCAAAGATGATGAAAAACGTTCTGAAAGTGCATCTTTGCTACCATACATACTCTCCAAATTTTCAGCACTCCAATTTTGCTTAAGATCGCTCCATTTACAACGTGGCTGTGGGCCAGACTTTCCCCCACTTGATTCAGAGTCATATATTTGAGAAAGACTTACTTGTATATTAACCTGAATCCTCAAGTCTGGTGGCTTACACAAACTAAGCCCAAATGGCGCACCAAACTGATCAATGGCACCTGCTACACTATCGAGTGCAGTGTTTTCCATATAATTTCCAAAACCACCCTTAAATGCGAGAGCTCCTTGCCCCTTACCACCCGCTGCAATATATTTTGCACTATCATAAGCAAATTTTCGCATGAAGTAAGATGCGCCGTTAACAAGAGAACCAAGGGCAGCAGACAAAAGAGAGTCTTCTATCTTTTCCCATGTAAATTTAGCACCAAATGCAGAGGTAATCGCAGCATCTGCTTGTGCATATACTGGGGCTGGCTTAAACAATGAATATGCAAAAAAGTTTGCAATCAAAAAAAATGTAAGACTAGTTATCAAGAATGTTTTTTTTGTCTTGTTTCCTAAATCAAACATAATTTTATTCTGGTAATAAATTTTCTAAATTAGTATTGTCGGCCCCAACCTCTTCAGAGGGTGGCGCATCAAACTGATCTTGTGCTAATTTTTGGGCCATAGCCATAAGTTGTTCGTCAGAAATCTCTGCAAGATCTTCTTCTGAAACTTGCCCTGTTGATATAAGCATTTGTCTGAGTACTGCTGGATCACTAATCATCGTATTGATATCTGGCGTGCCTGGAGCATTGAGTCCTCCTCCATTAAACTGACTCTCTAATAAAATATTTGCTGCTGTATCGGACTTTTCAAGTAACGGAGAAACAATTAGCTCAGTACTTGTAGAGAGATTATCAAACCCAGTATCACCACATGCCTGACCCTCAGGACAAAGTGGATTCGTACCCCCGTCTATTTCAACCTTATCATCCAATCCATCTGAGTCTGTATCTGGTAGATATCGACTAGTCTCATAAAAGAATAATTCTTCATA
>JABGUG010000022.1 GCA_018646705.1 Candidatus Parcubacteria bacterium
AAAAATAGGGGATGGTTACATTCTTGCACAAGTTGAAAAAGAAGTTGCACTTGTGGAGACAAATATGGTATTCAATCTCGCGGTGAATGGAGGTGTGAGTTCGCTCAATGTTGAACCAGGGGAAATTTTAGTAACTAGTTTAGTACTCCGAAATTCTGGTGAAACACCACTTGATGAGTCAGTAATCAGACTTGTGATTGACGCACCGTCGTACAGCCAAGGAGGTATCACGAGTATTATTGATTGGAATAAACTTGATATGGACGCGGATGCCGATCTCACGGGAGAACAATTGTCAGATACTGTTCGGCGTGGTGAGTTTACATGGGACAAGCGATATATTCCAGATTTGGATCAGGTAAATCCGGGTGAAGAAATCAAAGTAGATTTATCACTTCCTGTCAAAGATGGTGCTGATGTATTATTGTCACATTTTGAACATTCACAAATTGATATTGTGGCTGAATTGCAGTATGGTGAAGGAGAAGGTAGAGAAGTGGTGAGTAGTAATAATATTGAACTAACTATTGAGTCAGACCTTGAATTTGAAGTGCGTGATGAAATTTCATCAGATTCACAAGATCAAGAAGTTCATACAATCACATGGTTATTATCAAATTCTTTTCATGATCTCGAGGATATTACTATTAATGCAGATATTTATGGGGATTTTGAATTAGATGAGAATGACATTGTTGTGCCTGCTGGTGAGGTAGAGTATGATAAGGAGACTAAGCATATTACATGGACAATTGATCAGATGCCGACAAGCGTGGACGTTCTCGCAATGCAATTTAGTTTTACGATTCTTTCAGAAAATCCAACACAGACACAACTCATGTCAAAGGCAGAACTTCATGCCAAAGACATTGTGATCGAGTCTGATATTGTGAGAGTTGGAGATGAGATTTTGTTGCAAACTTTACTAGGACAATAAGGAGAGTTTATAATTAATTTTTATATATGGCAGGCAAGAAAAAAATTTTAATAGTGGAGGATGAAAAATCTCTTTTGGAGGCGCTGAAAAGAAAATTTTCCAGTGAAAAATTTGCTGTTTTTGAGGCAAAAAATGGAGAAGAGGGTTTGGAAATGGCTCTTAAAGAGCATCCAGATCTAATTCTTTTGGATATTGTAATGCCAAAGATGGATGGTATTACAGTGCTTGGGAAATTGCGCGAAGACAGTTGGGGCAAGGATGCTAAAGTGATTATACTTAGCAATCTTTCTGATGCTACAAAAGTAAGTGAGGCTTCAAAACAAGGAAGCTTTGATTATTTAGTAAAATCTGATTGGCGCATTGAGGATGTAGTTAAAAAGGCAAAAGAGATATTAAAAATGTAGTTATTTTTAATGAAAATTATATGTCTTTAAGGAGGGTAAAGATAGTAATAATAGAGGACGAGGCTTTTTTGTCAAAAGCTTTGTATGATGGGCTCTCATCTGCTGAGTGTGAGATATTGTCGGCATCAGATGGTGAGTCTGGGTTAAAAATAATCCAAAAACAAAAACCAGATTTGGTTTTATTAGATATAATATTACCAAAAATGAACGGTTTCGATGTTCTTGTAAGTTTGAAAAAATATAAGAATACAAAAGGCATCCCAGTAATAATGCTTAGTAATTTGGACAGGGATGAGGACAGAAAAAAAGGAATTGAGCTCGGCGCTATTCAATATATTGTGAAGTCAGATATAGAATTGGAAGAGTTGTCTAAAATAATAAAAAGATATTTATCTTAATTTTATATATAAAAAATCATATGGCAAAAAAAACAAGAAAAAAGATTGCAATTATAGAAGATGAGCAAGCTCTTTTGTGGGCACTATGTGATCAGCTTTCATCTAGCGACTATGAATTGTTAACCGCAGTTGATGGAAAATTTGGGTTGGAAGTGGTAAAAAAGCAAAAACCAGATTTGATTTTGCTTGATATTGTATTGCCAAAGATGGACGGGTTTAGTGTTTTGCGTGCTCTAAAAAAAGATCCCAAAACCAAAAATATTCCAGTAGTAATACTTAGTAATCTAGCTCAAGATGAAGATAAGATAAAAGGTTTGAAACTTGGTGCAGAAAAATATATTGTAAAGACTGATATTGATATTGAAGATTTGCCGAAAAAAATAAAAGAATATCTATCTTAAATTATCTTAGCTAAATTGTATGGCTAGTAAAACAAAATCTTCTAAAACAAAAAAACAAAAGGCTTTACTAGAAGAAAGGGACTATAGATTGATTGTCGATAATACTGTTGACGTTATTATGGTTACAGAACCAAATGCTGTGGTTTCTTATCTCAGTCCTAGTAGCAAAAAATTATTTGGATACAACCCAAAAGAATTGATAGGTAAAGTTCCTAATATAGTTTTTAAAGAAGATACTGATAGAGTACAGGTAGAATTAAAAAGAGCTTTGAGGGGGAAAAAAGGTACAAATTTGGAATATCGTATATTAGCTAAAAATAAAAAAGTTAAATGGATCAGGCATGATTGGAAGCCTGTTTTTAAAAACAAAAAACTTTATAAAGTGATAAGCGTTATTAAAGATATTACAGAACAAAAAAAAGTAGAGAATGACTTATTAGAAGAAAAAGAAAAAGCACAACAATATCTTAAATTGGCTGGTGCCATAATTATTTCTTTGAATTCTGAAGGAATAATTACCTTGGTAAATAAAAAAGGTAATGAAATTTTAGGTTATAAGAATGGTGATTTGATTGGACAAGATTGGTTTAGTTGTTGTTTACCAAAGGAAAATGTGGCTGATGTCAGAGGCGTGTTTAAGAGTTTAATGCAAGGAAAAATTAAGTTGACTGAGCATTATGAAAATCCAATTGTCACCAAGAGTGGAGAAAAAAGACTTATCAGTTGGTATAATACTTTTCTAAAAGATGATAGCGGTAAAATAATTGGTATTTTATCTTCAGGTGAAGATGTGACAGAGGCAAAGAAAGTAGAAGAAGATTTGAAAGATAGTGAAGAAAAATATAAGACTTTGGCTCAGGCTTCTCCAGATTGTATAAAAGTTTTGGACAAAAATGGTAGAGTCGTGTTTATAAACAAAGAAGGATTAAAAGAACATAAAATTAAGAACCCTGATAAAATTTTTGATTTTGATTGGATGGAGTCTATTTCAAAGGAAGATCAAAAAAAAGTAGAAAAGGCGTTTAAGACTTCTTTGTTAGGAAGTGCTAGTAGAGTAGAGATAAGACATGCTGAAGGAAAGTCTTCTCATGACTATTGTCTCATGTCTTTTGTGCCTATAAAAGACACAAAAGGATTGGTTAAAAATGTTTATGTGGTTTCAAGAGATGTGACAGAGGCAAAGAAAGCAAAAAAGAAACTGGAAGAACGTGAAAAACTTTACCGAACTTTGTTTGAGAGTACACATGATTTAATTCAGTCAATTACTCCAGAAGGTAAGTTTGATTATGTAAATAAAGCCTGGGTTAAGAAGTTGGGGTATTCTTTGAAAGATATTGAAAAAATGAATATTTGGGATATTATTTCTCCTGAGAGTAAAGATCATTGTCAAAAAGCCTTTGGGGAGATAATGAAAAGTGGTAGTATAAAAAATGTAGAGGCTCAATTTGTTACTAAAAAAGGTAAAATAATTGATGTAGAAGGTAATATTGCACTTAGAAAAGATAATGGTAATATCGTAGCTACTAATGGATTTTTTAGAGACATTACAGAAAAGAAGAGGGCTGAGAAGTCTTTGAAAGAAAGTGAGAATAAATTTCGTGACATGGTTTTAAGTTCTGTAGATTGGATGTGGGAGGTAGATGTGCAAGGTCGCTATACTTTTGTTTCTAATGGTGTAAAAAAAGATTTGGGATATACCCCAAAAGAAATTATAGGAAAAACACCTTTTGATTTCATGTCTAAAGAAGAGGCACAAAGAGTTGGTAAGCTTTTTAAAAGTATCGTTGCAAAAAAGGGTCCGATAGTTGATCTTGAGAATCGTAATATAACCAAAAAGGGAAAAAATGTTTTTTTATTGACCAACGGTGTTCCTATTTTGGATGATGTAGGTAGACTAGTTGGTTATCGCGGGGTTGATAAAAATATTACAGAAAGGAAAAAAACAGAGATTGCCTTGAAAGAAGAAAAAAGTCGTTTAGATGTAACGATGGAAAGTGTGCCTGGGGTTTTTTATGTATTTGATATAAAAGGAAAATTCCTTAAATGGAATAAGAACTTTGAAAAAGTTGTTGGTTATTCTAGTAAAGAAATGAGTAAAGCGTCACCATTAGATTTTTTTAAGGGAAAAGATATTGTTCATATTGCTTCTAGAATTAAAGAAGTATTTACAAAAGGTGAGTCTAGTGCAGAAGCTTATATTGTTTCTAAGAGTGGAAAGAGAATCCCATATTATTTTACAGGTAAATTAATGAAGATTGGCGGTATTTCTTACCTTGTTGGAGTTGGGCTAGATAGAAGTGAAAAAAAGAAAGCAGAAGAAGAAATTGAAAGATATAAATTCTTGGCTGATCAAGCAACACAAGAAATTGCTCTTGCTGATCTTAAAGGTAATATTGTTTATACTAACGATGCTTGGGCAAAAAATCATGGTTATAAAAAAGAAGAACTTATTGGTAAGCCTCTTTCAGTGTTTCATCCTAAAGAAGAGTTGTTAAACGTGAAGAAATTTAATAAAAAATTGATGAGAGATGGTCACAATGAAGGGGAGATTGTTCACAAAAGAAAAGACGGAACAACATACACATCACAAATGGAAAATTTTATTTTAGAAAAAGACGGAGAGCCTTTATTTTTGGTAGGTCTGGCAGTAGATATAACCGAGAAAAAGAAAATAGAAGAAGATTTGAAAGAAAGTGAAGAAAAATACAGACTTCTATATGAGACATCAAGTGATGCAATAATGACACTCGAACCACCATCTTGGGAGTTTACATCTGGAAATCCTGCAATTGTTAAAATGTTTGGTGTGAAAAACGAAAAAGAGTTTACTTCTCTTGGGTCATGGCAAGTCTCTCCAAAATATCAACCAGACGGACAATTGTCATCGGAAAAAGCAAAAAAGATGATTGGTATGGCAATGAAGACTGGTCGTAACTTTTTTGAGTGGACACATAAAAAAGTTCATGGAGAGGATTTTTTTGCCACTGTTTTGCTCAATAGAGTTGAAGCAGATGGTCATACTTTTTTACAAGCCAGAGTAAGTGATATTACAGAAAAGAAAAAAGCAGAGCAGGCTTTGAAATACAGTGAAGAAAATTATAGGACAACATTACAAAGTATTAAGGCAGGGTTAGTAGTTCACGATGCTAACACAAATATTCTTTTTAGTAATCCCGAAGCTCATAGGATTTTGGGATTAAGTGAAGCTCAGATGCTTGGTAAAAAAGCTATAGATTCAGCCTGGTCGTTTGTTGATAGGGATAAGGTGAAATTGCCTCTTGCCAAATATCCTGTGAACATGGTCGTTTCTCGTAAAAAACCATTGAAGGACTATCTTGTAGGTATAGAACGATCAGATAGAGATTACACGACCTGGGTCATTGTAAATGCTATGCCAGTTTTTAAACAAAAAAAGTTAGAAAAAGTAATTATTAATTTTATAGATGTTACAGAAAGAGAGCAGGCAGAAGAAGAGTTGATGGAGAGTGAGGAATTGTTAAGAGAATCACAAAGAATCGCACATGTTGGTAGTTGGCATTTGGATATTGTTAATAATAAATTGACTTGGTCTGATGAAATTTATAGAATTTTTGGATTAAAGCCGCATCAGTTTGTTGCAACTTATGAAGCTTTTTTGAAAGCAATACATCCTGATGATCGGGATTTGGTCAATAAAGCATATGCAGATTCATTGAAAAACAAAACTTCTTATGATATCGAGCATAGAGTTTTGAGACCTAACGGAGTTATTAGGATTGTTCGTGAAAATTGTTTTACTATTTTTGATAAAAAAGGCAAACCACTAAGCTCAACAGGGTCAGTTCAGGATATTACAGATAGTAAGAAAGCCGAAGAACTTGTGTCAGAAAGTGAAGAAAAGTACCGTAATGTTGTGGAAAGGGCTAATGATGGAATTATGGTTATACAAGATAGAAAAATAAAATATGCAAATTCTAGAATAGCAGAAATGGTTGGAGTATCTGTGAAAGAAGCCTTGAATAAATCATTTACAAATTTTGTACATTCAAGCGAAATTAAAAAAGTAACAAAAATGTATCTAATGAGGATGAGTGGTAAAAAAGTTCCGACTGTTTATGAGACTGTTTTAAAAAATAAAAAAGGTAAAAAAGTAGAAGTTGAATTGAATGCGGGTTTGATTGATTTTGGTGGTAAAACTGCAGATTTGGTAATAGTAAGGGACATAAGAGAAAGAAAAAAGAGTGAAATGGAATTGGTAGAAAGAATGAATGAGGTGGTAACTGAAAAAGACAAGGTAAGTACGATAGTTCAGGGTATTGGGGATGGTGTGTTTGTGGTGGATATAGATTTGAAGATTACTCTTTTCAATCCAATCGCTAGTCATATATCTGGTTTTTCAGACACAGAAGTTATTGGCAAAAAATATTCTGATGTTTTGAAGTTTGTTTCTGAATCAGATATTGAAAAGATCAATGATAGATTTGTAAAAGATGCTATCCGTACCGGTGAAATTCAGGAAATGTCAAATCATACCTTATTGATTGATAAAAATGGTGAGAAGATTCCAGTGGCTGATAGTGCTGCACCGCTCAAGGATGAGAAGGGTAATATAATTGGTTGTGTAGTTGTATTTAGAGACGCAACCAAAGAGAGAGAAATTGATAGGGTGAAGTCAGAGTTTGTTTCAGTTGCTTCTCATCAGCTAAGGACGCCTTTAAGTGGAATTAAATGGTTCACAGAACTACTTCTCAAACAAAAGGTTGGAAAACTTAATGATGAACAAAAAGATTACGTGAATCAGGTTCATGTCAGTAATGAGAGATTGATTAGATTAGTTTCAGACCTTCTTGATGTTTCTCATATTGATACTGGCAAAAAATTCTTTATTGAAAAAAAGAGGACAGATATTAGCGAAATAATCAGTCAGGTTTTGGAAGGAAATATCGCCTTGATAAATAAAAGAAAAATTGGAATCGATATATGTAAAGAGTTATCTGGTAAGGTTAATTTATTCGTAGATCCAGATAAAATACGTCAAGTATTTTATAACCTTATTACCAATGCAATCAAATACTCCAAAGTTGGAGGAAAGATTGAGCTGTGTATAGAGACAAATAAAGGTAAGGTAGTATTTTCTGTAAAAGACAAAGGCCTAGGTATTCCAAGAAAAGATCAAGATAGGATATTTGAGAAATTTTTTAGAGCTGATAATGTAATGACAACTCAGACAGACGGAACTGGTTTGGGCCTATATATTACAAAAGCCATAGTAGAGGCTCATGGCGGTAAGGTCTGGTTTGAGTCTAGGGCTGGTAAAGGTACTACCTTCTTCTTCTCATTGCCAAAAAAGGGTAAAAAATAGCAAAAATGTTCGATAAAAGGGGTCAAATTGACCTCTTTTGCTGTGGATAAACTTTTATAAGTGTTGATTATCTGATATAATACTTCTATTAGAAAAAGACCTATTTTAAGATCAATTTTTGGTTTATTTAAGTTAAATTAGTAGGGTATTATTGTATGTTAAAAAGTATATATAAAAATATATTTAAGAAAAAAGAGAAGACTGAAAAAAGAAAAATTTTGTTAATTGAAGATGACGCTCTGTTGGTAAAAGTTTTGGTGACATAAATAACTGCTAGTGGTTTTGATATTGTAAATGTTAGTAATGGTTTAGAGGCGCTTGAGGTTGCTCAAAAAACCAAACCAGACCTTATTTTGCTTGATCTCATATTGCCTGGACTGGATGGTTTTGAGATTTTAAAACAAATCAGAGCAGATAAAGAGTTAAAGAATATACCCGTCTTTGTGGTGTCTAATCTTGGTTCTGTGTCTGATGTAAAATCTGCAAAAGCTCTAGCAGCTGATGAATACTTTATAAAGGCTAATACAGAGGTGGATAGTATAATAAAGGCAATAAATAAAAAACTAGGTAAAAAGAATCAATAGTATGGCAGATGAAACAACAAAATCTAAGGGAGGTTTGTTGGAGAGTGTATTTGGAGGAAAAGACACAGATAAGAGCTCAAAAGCTGGGAAGAAGATAATTTTTATAGTTGAAGATGATGAGGTTTTGCTTCGTGCCCTATATATATTGTTTCATGAAGAAGATTATACTATAGCTACTGCCACAGATGGGCAGACTGCAGTGAGCATGGCTCAGAGATTAAACCCAGATGTAATTTTGTTAGATTTATTACTTCCAAAGATGGATGGTTTTGAAGTTTTAAAAGCCTTAAAAGCTGATCCAAAATTGAAATCCACCCCAGTAATTGTTCTATCCAATTTGGGGGATAGCGATAGTATAGAAAAAGCAAAGAAGCTTGGATCAAATGATTATTTTGTAAAAGCAGAAACAGACTTATCAATTTTATCACAAAAAATTGAAAAAATATTAACATAGAAATATGCTAAAAGCTCGTTGGTTAAATTTTGTCCTGTCACTAACCAATAAGATATACGAGCGCAAACAACTTATACTAAAAGGAGTTGGTTTGGGGGTAGTGACAAATATGGGGATCTTGATTTCTCAAGAAATTTTCTTGGGTTTCATTTCATTCCCACTTTATTTGGGATTGAGATCTGCCAAAGTTACAGCTTATTTTGAAGAAAAAGGGGGGTATAGTAAAATATCTTTTGATTATAATCTACGTAGAATTTTAACACTCACAGGCGCGGGTGTTATTTTTATTATTTGGATGATAAAGCTACTCTTGATTATTTTTACTCCAACAGTGTTTGGTCCTTTGCAGCTCTACAAGGTTTCTGATCTTCGTCCAGTGGACATTATGGAAAGTGACATTGTGATTTCTGACACGCAGGTTCAGACAGCTAGAGTAGTAGACAAAATGGTTGTGCCCGAACTCACAAAAGTAGATAAACTCCGAAGTGGAAATTATCGTTTTTATGGTACGGGTCAGGTGGAGACTACTGTTGTGGTATTTATCTCGGATATACAGACAGTAATTTTAACTGGTGAAATAGATAAAAATGGTGAGTGGGAAGTAGAGTTTAGTAGAGAAGATTTCAAACTCAGTGAAGGAAACCATCAAGTAATTGCTTTTAGTTTTGATGAAAAACAAGAAATAAGAAGTAATTCTTCGCCAAAACAATATTTTAAAGCCAGAACGACTTTTGTAGATAAGTTGATAAAAAATACAGATGTCTTTATCAATTCCTCGATTATTGTTGTAATTGCTGTTGGTGTATTGCTAACAGTCCTAACCCTGTGATTATATGTCAAAAAGATGGTTAAATTTATTTTTCAAAACTTCAGGGTTTTTGTTTAGAACAAAGCAGAAGTTGGTTGAGACTAATAGTTTTCCAAGAGCACTTCCTTATGCTTTGGTAGTTATTGTCTTTGAGATTGGTTTTGCTATAGTTTCTATTCCATTATATTTATTAGTCTCACCAGACAAGGTTCAGGAGATGGGTTTTGTGTTTCCTGTCAGTGGAAAAGAGAAGGGCAGGGACCCTTTCAAGATTTATAAAGCTAGAAGAAAAATAAGTCTTTCTACTGGTATTGGAGCCGGAACTTTTATTGGTTTAAAAATATTATTGATATTTATTACTTCATTTTTCTTGCTCGGTGGGCAAGCATTACTTGCCGCTACACAGGATTGGGCATTTGATACAGCAGGAAATTATACCTATGATAGTGGGAAAATAGAAGTAACAGGAGGTGTGTCTCAGTTAAAAAATTTGAGTAGTTCAGCTTCTGGTAATACCCTAAACTTTGGTTTTGATAGTGACGCTACAAATTGGACAGCTGTTCCAGGTTGGATAAATGCTCCAAGTAAAAGCAATACGGCATCATATCAGTCAACAGGGGGTAATCCCGGTGGGTATGTAGATGTGAATCTAGCAGGAAAGAAAAATAATATTTCGGCTGGTTATTGGTCTCAAGCATTTATAACTACAGTAGACAATCCATCTGTGGCAACTTTAGATTTAGATTGGAGTTCTATTTCTGTTTCTGGATCACCAACATCCTTCCATTTATATGCTTTTATAGATACTTCTAGTGGAAATCCTGTGTTAGGTCAAGAGGTATGGGATAGCGGAAACATCTCCAGTGTTCTTTCATGGGCAAGTATTTCTCAAATAGACATAAGTTCAAAGATGCCAACGAATGGTACTTATTATCTAAAGATTGCAGCTCACGCAACTTGTCCTGCAGGGGCAGATTGTAATCCTGTGGCTGGATTTGATAATACTATAGTTAATTGGTCTGGTGATGTGGCACCAAGTTACGCAACAGATATACCGACAATTGAACCAACAGCATCGTTGCAACCAGCCTCTGTAACTACTTGGGACTCTATTGTAGAGACCGCAACTAAGAATGGTGGAGAAATTTATTATCAACTTTCTGACGATGATGGCTCCACTTGGTAATATTGGAATGGTAGTATTTGGACTACTGCGGGAGCTAGTAATTACAATACAGCGTCAGTCGCCAATACAAATATAAGTAGTTTTTCTACGACAAATGGCAAAATAATGTGGAAAGCATTTTTAGAGAGTGACGGCACTCAACAAGTCATTTTGAGTAATTTACAAATTGGCTACACAGAAAATGATTTGCCAGATATAACAAATATAACCCCAGCACAAAGTGTTAGTTCTAGTTTGATAAATATTGATTATGATTTACTAGATGATGAAAGTGATCCGGCAAGTTTAGTAGTTTATGAATATTCGCTTACAGGTGCTTTTGGTGGTGAGGAAGCTACTATGACACCGTCTACTACAGACGCAAATCATGATGGTGTGTCAGGGTTATCTAGTTCTCCAACTGGTGTTACTAATACTTTTGTTTGGGATGCTCAGGCTGATGTGGGGGATATCTATGATAGTACAGTCTATGTTAGATTTCGCGCTAATGATGGTGTTGGTGATGGGGCATATTCTGCATCTGCGGCTTTTGCAGTTGATTATGTGGTGCCTGTAGTTAGTAGTGTTTCTGCTGCGCAAGTGGCCTCATCTACAAATGTTAGTATTACTTATAATCTAGCCGATGATACAGCGACAGATTTGTTGATAGAATTAGATATATCTGACGATAGTGGTAGCACTTGGAATGTTACAGATACTTCTGTTTTTGGTGATATAGGTTCTGGAATGGGGACAGGTAGCAATACTATTACTTGGGATGCTGGCGCTGACTTTGATGAGCAGGAGCAAAGTGATTTGCAAGTTCGTGTAAGAGCTAAAGATAAATATTCAAATCAAGGAATTTATGCAAGTTCAACTGATTTTTCAATTGATACTTTAAATCCTGCAACGGATACAACTTCTAATCTTCAAGTTCAACCAAATGCTGGAGACACAACAGTACTTATTGGCGGATCATTTACAGAAACAAATCCAGATACAAATGATTTTTATTTAGAAATAAATGATGGTGGTTATAGTGGTGCAACTGCTGGTGACACCAATACCGCCAGTCCTTCCAATCTTCTTACTTCGGTTGGAGCTACGCTAGATGGTAATGATTATATTTCAAAAACAAAAATTACTCACACAGATGATTTTGGTCAGGCAACAGATAATGAGAATACTTCTCCTACTGTTGCTTATAAATATGTAAAACCATATACACCTGCGAGCCCGACACTCAGTAGTCCTATAACTACTCAATTAGATTTGGCAATTAATAAACATGCTTCTGAAACTGCAGGACTTGAATATTTAATCCAAGAAACCACAACAGGAAACTATGTACAAGCTGATGGGACTCTAGGGGTAGGTGAAATTTGGCAGACAGATTCTGCTTGGGGTACGAAGACTATTACAGGACTTAGTTCTCCTGTTTCACAATATATTTTCAAAACAAAATCACGCAATATTAGCGATGCTCTTGACGCTGCTAGTTCAGAGTCTGACTATTCTGCCACTTCTCAGATAACAAATACAGCACCTTCTATTTCATTTGATAATTATTCTCAGACAACAGACGGTACCCAGTATGTTACTGTTGATTACACTGGTACAGATGGACAAGGGGATATAAACAATATTACTGTTTATGAATATTCAACCAACAATTCAGACTGGTATACAATGACTGAGAAAGCAGGAGTTGGTTCTGATGGTATTTCTAATTTAATATTTTTATCAGGTGGTACAGCACATGATTTTATGTGGAATAGTGGCACAGATGTATCTGGAGTAGAGGATTCTACTGTATACGTCAGACTTAGATCTACAGATACCTTGGATACGAGTACTTTGGTTGCATCTTCTGCTTTTGAAATAGATAATATTTTGCCAGTAGTTTCTGGTGTGAGTGCTTCGCAGACCGGTGGTTCTACTGATGTGAGTATTACATATACTCTGACTGATGCAAATAATTCAACAGTTGAAATAGATATATCTGACGATGGTGGTTCTAATTGGAATGTAACAGATGCGAGTGTTACAGGTCATATTGGTGCTGGCGTTACTCCGGGATCAAAAACAATAACTTGGGATGCTGGTACTGACTTTGATAATCAATATCAAAGTGATATCAAAGTTCGTGTGAGGGCTCTTGATACTTTTGGAAATCAAGGTTCGTATTCGCAGTCTTCCAATTTTACTTTGGACACAAATGATCCTGTAGTTTCTAGTGTGACAGGCGCACAAGACAGCGGACTAAAAACTTTTGTATTTAACTACACAGTTTCAGAAGACATGGGCAATGTGACAGTTGGCCTTGAAATTTCTAGCAACGGAGGTTCTTCTTGGGTGGTGCCGGTTACTTCTGCAGCAGGGGATATTGGAGCAGGTATTACACCAGGAAGTAAAACAATAACTTGGGATGGTGCTACTGATTATAATGGTTATGAGGAAAATGACATGCAGATTAGAATTACAGCTACGGATCAATTTACCAATTCTGGAAGTACTGCATCGTCCAATTTTTCTCTAGACACTTTGGCTCCGCGTATTACCAGTGTAGTTGGAGTTCAAGATGGCAACGTGTCTATTACTTATAATTTAGCTGATGATAATTGGTCTACTATTGAAATTGATATATCTGACGATGGTGGAAGTACTTGGGATATTGCTACGAGTACTGTAACAGGAGATGTAGGTTCTAGTATAGTTGAGGGATCAGGCAAGACTATTACTTGGAATGCCAATACTGATTTTGATGAACAAGAGCAATCTGACATGCGAGCGAGAATTCGTGGTCTTGATACTTATTCAAATCAATCTGGATATACGCAGTCAGCAAACTTTTCTCTTGATACTGTGGATCCTGTTACCAATGTTACTTCTGACTTACAAGCCCAACCAAATGCTGGAGACACAACAGTACTTATTGGTGGGTCATTTACTGAAACCAATCCAGATACAAATGATTTTTATGTAGAAATAAATGATGGGTCTTATTCCGCGTCTACTGCAGGAGATACTAATACTGCTAGTCCTTCCAATCAAGTGACTGCGGTTGAGGCAACACTCGATGGTAATGATTATATTTCAAAAACAAAAATTACTCATACAGATGATTTTGGTCAGGCTGGAGATAATGAAAATATAACACCTAGCACTAGTTTGAAATATGTAAAACCATACACCCCTGAAGCTCCTACAGTTTATAATCCAACAATAGGTACCGTAGATGTTTTGATAAATCCACATGCTTCTGAAACAAGTGGTCTTGAATATGCAATTTACGAAACCACACAAGGAAAATATGTTCAGTCCAATGGCACCTTGGGGGTTTCTGCTGTGTGGCAAGTTTTGGGAACAGGAGCTAGTCAATGGGGGAATAGCACAGCGCAGAGTGGAAGAGTGTACGTCAATGGTCTTGTAAATGATTCTTATACTTATGAATTTCAAATAAAATCTAGAAATATTAG
>JABGUG010000031.1 GCA_018646705.1 Candidatus Parcubacteria bacterium
TAGGATCTTTGCCTGATTTAAATTCTTCTACTTGTTTTGGATGGCTTTTTATTACTTCGTCTACAATTTCGCCGATCTTTCCTTCATCACTTACCTGACCCCATCCTTTTTCTTCGAGTAGGTGAGTAGGGTCGTGGTCTTTGTCAGATCCTGCCATGATGAGTAATATCTTTTGAGCGTTGGTAGAATTTACACGATTTGTGTAGATGAGCGCGATGAGTTCTGCAAAGTTTTCTGGACTGAACGCGACGTCTGAAACTGATTTACCTTTTTCATTGAGAACACCAACTAATTTACTTGTAATCCATCCGCCCGCAAGTCTTGCAACCTTTTGTGGTACATTTTCTGCTTTGTTCTTAGTCTCTGGAAGTGAATCAAGCCATTCCATGAGTTCACTCATCACACTCTCGGTGAAGTCAGCGAGTACTTTGTCTTCGGTAATAATTTTTGCATCACTATAAGACAGATCAAACTCTTCGTGAAATCTTTTTCGTTTTGCTTGTGGTAATTCTGGAATAGAAACTTTGCCTGCAATTTTTTCTGGATGAAAAGGTGGAATATCTGGTTCTGGGAAGTAGCGATAGTCATCTGCATTTTCTTTTTCACGTTGCATTACAGTAACTTCCTTTACAGCATCCCATCCGCGAGTTTGTTGAATCCATTCTTCACCTTTTTCTATCATTTCAGTTTGGCGTTTGATCTCATATTCTATGCCACGCTCTACTGCTTTGAAAGAATTTAAGTTTTTGAGCTCTACCTTTGGATTGAGTTCATAATTTCCAAGTGGCTTTACTACACCGTCTACAATTTCAAAGTTTCCTGCTTCTTGTATAGAGATATTTGCTTCGCAGCGCATATGCCCCTTTTCCATATCAGCGTCACTAACCTCAAGTGCACGCATGAGTGAGCGAAGTTCTTGGCAATATACTTTTGCTTCTGCAGAGGATTTGAAATCTGGATCAGTTACAATTTCTACGAGTGGAACTCCTGCACGATTGAAGTCAACAAGAGTACTCTTGTCAGTTGCATGCGTTAATTTTGCAGTATCTTCTTCCAAGTGTGCGCGAGTGATGCCAATTTTGGCAGTATCACGCACGTTTTCTACATATCCCATATCCAACTCAATTGAGCCTCCTTCTGCTATTGGTTCATCATATTGAGAAATCTGATAGGCTTTTGGTAGATCTGGATAAAAGTAGTGTTTGCGATCGAATTTTGATATATCTCGAATACTGCATCCTAGAGCCTTACCAATAAGTACTGTCCATTCAATAGCTTGTTTATTTGGCACGGGAAGTGTCCCTGGGTGACCAAGACATATTTCACATACATGCTTGTTTGCTTCAGTCTCATCTGGGTCATTTTTGCATGAACAAAACATCTTACTCTTAGTTTTGAACTCTACATGCACTTCCATGCCTATAATTGGTATATATTTCATACGTTTTTGATTAGTTATGTAGTGTCATTTTAGCATTATCATAGGTAATTGAAAAGACCCTCCAGAGAGGGTCTTTTTATTTTTTTAGATCTATTATTTTTCTGGGACCTCTTCCACATCCTCTACTTGTTCTAGATCAGAGGTTCCCACAGGAGTTTTTTTCAGTTCTACATATAAGATGGTAGGTACAGCAGTTGTGATAGGGGTCATGAGAGCGCTTACACATATTGTAAGTACAGTATATATACCGGTTTTGACAGTTAGTATTTTTAGCATCTCTTCATCAATACTAAGCATCATCCTAAAGATCCATTGTATAATAGCAAAAATAAGTGCAAAGGCGAGAGTTGGTAAGATAATTTTCCATAATACTTCTCCCCATCTACCTTTTACAAGAGACTTACTATATTTTAGTGCGTCAACTGTATGTTTGTTGTCCAGCATAAGTGCATGGAGTGAAAACATGAACCATACAGCAAAGATAATGCCAGGAATGATGAGAAGTATTAGTCCACCAACTATTGCAAGACCAGAAAGAATTGAAACTAATATTGCAGGCAATAGTAGACCAAGCGAGCTTTTCAAATCTGGTACAAGGTCTGGGGCAGGTTGGTTTTGGTATAGCGCCGCCACAACTCGTATCATACTAAGACTAATGGTAAATCCAACTAGTGATAAAAGGAATACGAGAAGTGAGTAGAGTCCAAATCCTAGAAAGATACTATTGGTAAATACAATGAATACGCCAAGAGAATATCCTGCAAGCATAATAAGTACGGCAGGAATGAGAATAAGCCCAGCATATTTGAGCAGGAGTGACGCGTTTTCTCTGTAGACTTTTATACTACGAGAAATTACATCTGTAGCTGTTATAAGCATAGATTAGGATTAAGGAATAAGAATTAAGAAATAAGATGTTTTTTTATCTGAGACCAGACTTTTTCGTGAATAGTGTCTGGAGGAAGAATGTCATTATTTTCTACACACTCAATTACTTTAAATTCAGGATAAAGTTTTGCGATTCCTAAGTATGAACTTTCAGCATCCGCAAGGTGGTTTAGATCATCTTCATGAATATCTCGTTTTTTGCCTTTTAGATATTCGCGTGCTTCTTTTTTATCAACAAGCTTTTGTGAAATCTCTGGTGTAACATGCAAAATAATATTTACATCCGGTTTTGGTACATCGAGTATAGTATACTCCAAATTGTAATTCCATTCAAAGTATTTTTTGCGTTCTTCTGCATCTTTTATTTTTCCACCTTGATGGCCCATGTTTGATGCGACATAACGATTTGCAATTACAATCTTTCCTTTCTCAATCCATTTTTTAATTTGTGGTGCCGCAGCAAAACGATCTACCGCATAAAGAATAGATGCTTTGTATGGTCCGACTTCTTCTGCACTACCAAATTTTCCATTCAAGTACTCTTCTACGAGTGAGGCACTTGGATTTCCATATTGAGGAAAACTGATATGTTCCACATCTTTACCTTCTTTTTTAAAATGTTCAACCAGAAGATCGGTCTGTAAGCTTTTTCCGGATCCATCTGTACCTTCGAGCATTATAAATAAACCTTTTGACATAATTTAAGATTTTATATATTTAACAAAAGAAAATCCTTCATGGTCCTCGCGTTCTACCTCTTTCCATACAGCAGGATCAATTTCTGGGAAAAATGTATCGCCATCTACGATTTGGTGTACATGGGTAATATAGAGGGTGTCGACTTTATCAATAGTTTGTGCATAAATACTTGCTCCACCGGATACAAATACTTCTTCATCTTTTAATTTTTCAAAAGCTTCGTCTATGGAATAAAAAATTCTTACATCATCTGGTGCAGTGAAGTTTTCGTCTCTTGTTAGGACTACATTTTTTCTTTTTGGTAATGGTTTACCAAGATATCCTATGATAGATTCATACGTTGTCTGGCCCATGACGACCGTATTTCCAAGCGTCAATTGTTTGAAATGATCAAGATCCTCTGGTATGTGCCAGGGGAGTTTATTATCTTTTCCAATACAATTGTTTTCTGCGATTGCAGCGATGAGTGACAACATAATTAAACGGCGATATCAAATTTAATTCTTGGATAACTTTCATATCCTTCTAATACTGTGTCTGTAGATGACCAGTCAAAAATAGATGTAAAATTTTCTGTTTCAATTTTTGGAAGTTTAAATTGATTTGGATCTCGAGTAAGTTGTTCACGCGCACCTTCCAAATGATTTTTATAAATATGTGTGTCACCTAGGAATCCAACAAGTCGACCTTCTTCAAGTCCTGCTTCTTTTGCAAGTAGATGAAGTAGAAGCGCATAACTTGAAATGTTAAATGGGAGACCAAGCATTACGTCTACAGATCTTTGATTCCACATTAGATTTAGTTTATTTCCAGTCACAGTAACTTGAAATGCATAGTGACAAGGGGGGAGTGCCATCTGGTCTTTTACTGCAGGGTTCCACGCAGACACAAGCATACGTCTGTCACTTGGGTTTGTTTTTAGAGTGTCTACAATATACTTCAGTTGATCTACACCTTGTCCAGTATAGTCTGAATCCCAATTATCATATGTTGCACCAAAATGTCGCCATTGGAATCCGTACACTGGTCCGAGATCACGTTCTTCTGCCATACGTTTTTTGCTTTCCTCATCATGACCATAAGGTGCTTTTTTTGGATTTGCCCACTCATCCCAAATATGACATTTTTTGTCGATGAGCCATTGTTTGTCAGTAATTCCTTTTATAAAAAATTCAAGTTCAGTAGACATGACTTTGAAAGGCATTTTTTTTGTGGTAATTAGAGGAAACCCTTCACTCATATCATGTTCAAAACATACTCCAGCAACACCAAGAGTACCAGTACCTGTTCGGTCAGTTTTCTCTATGCCATTTTCTAAAATGTGTTTTACAATATTTAAATAGGATTGCATATTATTTTTTCTTTTTGGATCTCTTTTTAAAATGTGTTTTCCATTCTCTACCAGGAATTCTTCTAAGATCTTTTATTTCCATATTTGCTGTACCTATATCTTCACCTTTGTTTGTTACCTCCATTACTATTAATTCTTCTCCCTCTATACGTAGTGGTTTAAAATATACAGTTTTACCTTCTGACTCCATTGAGTATATTGCGCCAATATCAAAACTTTGTTTTCTGTCTCCAATTTTTAAAAATGTTTCGGGTGCTTTTTCTGTTGGTTCTTTTGGAGTAGTTGGTGTAGTAGCTTTTCCATCTGCTCCCACTACCCCAGAGTCTTTTAGGAGTGTGGCCATACCTGGTTCTGATTTTGTAGTAGGTAAGCTTGCTACAGTTGATGATGGTTTTGCAGGAGATGGATCCGGTGTTTTAGATTTTGCTTTTTTAGCAGGTTCTTTTGTTTCAAGTTGTTTCTCTTTTATGATTTCTACAGCTTGTCCTATTTTTGAAAATAAGAGGTTCTTTGCTCTGTGTGGATTTATACCTTTGTATTCTCGTGGGCCTCCAGGATATGGAATTATTGTATTTCCTTCTTTTCTACTAAATGATATTGAAATATCACATAAATCTTTGTCTGCTTGTTTTGTACAAGTTGCATCTATAAGGTATTTATCACCATAACGTATAGTCAGTCTGATTCCGTTTGACACCTCTTTGTGATCAATACGTATATCTTTTGTTTCTATTTCTGGTACATTAAAATCAATTTTACCTTCTCTTCCTTCAGAAAGTGTTTTTTGTGTTAGGTTGATTTTACCTATAGTTTCTTTTACTGCGTCCACGCCGGATTTTCTTTCTGTATCTGGCTGACTTTCTCGACTTCTCGCTTGTGGGTTTATAGATTCATCTACTTCACTTATCCAGTCATATACAACATCAGCTAATTGTTCTATGTTTTGTATGTATTCAGTATCATCCCAGCTTTCAGCTCCTTTTGCTTTTGCCTGCACCAAAGTATCTCCAGTTTGTGGGTCAAATTCACAAGATAATTTGATTGAAAATCTTTTTCCTTTTTGTTGTCTACCTTGTTGTCTACCTCTTGCATCTTTCCTCGCCCCCTTTTTTTCATACATTATTTCTATTTCTTTTTTATTTTTTCCACGGTCTCCTTCACCTTGTCTTACAGAAAATCTTGGTTGTGAGATTCCTCGTATTTGAAAATCAAGACCCAAGTTTTCTAAGGTTGTTTTAATACTTCTTTCATCAATATCTATAAGTGGATTTTCATACTTTTTACGTTTTTCAGTTTCTGGTACTTGAATACGATCGAGTAAATCTCTTTCTGGTACAGCTTCAGGCTCTGGTCTGTCCGCAGGCTCACTCTCACCAGGTGTTTCATTTCTATCTCCTTCTTCTTGATCTGGTGGCGCTACAGTAGTTTCAGACTCTGAGGCTTGTGCATCGTCTTCACTACTCTCACTTACACTATCTTCCACAACATCTTCACCAGTAGGATCTTCTTCTGTTTCTGCTTCATTACTTGCAGGTGTAGTAGTATCTTCCTCTACGTGTTCTTCTATCACAATGTCTACATTTGCAGGTGTATCAGGTACTGGAGGCACAGCCGCTGGTTCGATGACCTGTACATCTGGTTCTTGTGTTACAGGTGTCTCTATTTCTTTTTCTGGTCCTAAAGACGGAGTATCTCCCAGCGCTACTAACTCTTCTACAGCTGCTGGTTCTCCCATTTTTTTTGCTGTTATTTCTTTTTCTTTCAGTCTTGCTTCTATGGCCTTTCGATATTTTTGAATTGTCTTCATTGCATATTCTTCAGACTGTCCTGAATTTCGTGTTTTTTCAATTTGTTCACGAACTTGGTCAGTGTCTATGCCTGCGTCTTGAATTTGTGGTTGGTCTAACCAAGAATCAAACTCACGTGCGTAGTTCTCAAGTTCACGTTGGGATTCTCTCCCAATTTTTTCTGCAATTTTTCTCCAACGTCTTTCTCCACCAAACATAGGATTTTGTTAAAATAAGCCAGTGCTACCTAATTTCCCTTCGCCGCGAGAGCTATCACTTAATTCTGACACTTCTTCAAGATCGGCTATAGCAACTGGATAAATTATAAGTTGTGCAATTTTTTGGCCTTTTTCAATTTTGACAGGTTTGTCACCAAGATTAATAAGAAGTACATTGTATTCACCGCGAAATCCTGCGTCAAAGACACCACCCATAGTATGAAGACCCTCACGAAATGGAGGACCACCCTTATCTTTTACAATTGCGGCATATCCAGTGTCAAACTCAAGTGCAAAACCAACATTGAATACTTTGCGCTCCATTGGTCTTAGGTCATATGCATCTTCAACTGAATGCAAATCCAATCCAACATCTCCAGGATGACCGTAACTTGGGAGTTTGGCGTCTTGGTGGAGGCGCTTAATTTTTATATTCATAATAATAGTTCATAGCCAATAGTTCATAGCCAATAGATTGGCAAAAACTATTTATATTTAGATACCAATTTGTCGAGTTGTTCATGTAATTCTTCTGGTGTTCCATTATTATCAATTGATTCAGTTGCTTGCTTGGCAATG
Organism: Candidatus Parcubacteria bacterium; assembly: GCA_018646705.1. GTDB lineage: Bacteria > Patescibacteriota > Patescibacteriia > Magasanikbacterales > UBA922 > BM521. The sequence continues at coordinate 6,964 of JABGUG010000031.1, forward strand.
CCAGCAATCGTAACTTCGGTAGAGCGTTTGTGATCTTCCAAAAAGTCTTCGTATGTTTTGCTATTGTCATCACTTTTCTCTCCACGGTGAGTGAGGCGTTCATAACGCGTCTTTGGTTCAGCAAATATGTTTACCAATATAAATCCTGGTAAATCAGATAGATATTTTACATCTTCAGGTCGTCTTACATTTGATATGGATATAACACTATGAGTATCTTTTTTAATATCCTCGGCCATGGTCTTTGACATTATGTCACCACCAAAATATTCGCGCATTGCTTCTGAAATTTTTATGTAGTTATCTCGGTTGAGTTCCAGATGGTAGCGTGCTAAAACATTGCCGAGCATGTCAGAAAAGCTAAAGTTTTTACCATTGTATTTTTTTTCTAAATAATCTCCGGCAGTGTCTTTGCCACTAGCCATTTGTCCGACAAAACCAAATATAATTTTCTTCATAATTATTTTTTATTTGCTTCTGAAATTATTTGACGCTGGGTGACTCCTGCCGCATCTAGAATTTTACGAGATGCAACCCAGATGTCATCATCGTGGTATTTGTCACTTTCATAAATAATTTCTGTGATACCATTTTGGACAATCGTTTTGGCACATTCGTTGCAGGGGAAGAGCGTTGTGTAGAGTTTGCATCCGTGTGGTTGTTTGTTTGAGTTGTATATTGCATTTTCTTCTGCATGACAAACATATGCATATTTTGTTTCTGAAAGTTTGCTACCTTCTCTGTCCCAGGTAAATGCATTGTCGTTAGTACTTCTAGGAAAACCATTGTATCCAAGCCCCACTACAATGTTATTTTGATCAGCAATAAGCGCCCCAGCTTGTGTAGAAGGGTCTTTTGATCGATCTGATATAACATGAGCTATGCGCATGAAACATTCATCCCATGAAATAGCATCTTTTCGTGGTTCTGTAGACATATTTTTATAGTTAATTCTCTCTTATTTTAGCAGAAGAAGGGGGTAAGGGCAAGCCAAAGGAATAAATAAAAAACCCGCTCAGTGAGCAGGTTTTTATTATATTTTCTTGGTATTAAACAATTTCAAGCTTAATACTTGGCCCCATAGCACTTGTAAGGTATAAACTTTTGATATATGTACCTTTTACACCTTGTGGTTTAATCTTTTTGAGTGTTTCGAGGAATGTTTCTAGGTTTTCCTTGATATTAACTTCATCAAAACTCACTTTTCCAATAAGTTGGTGGATATTTCCGTCAGCATCGTTTTTGAAGGCAATTTTACCTTTTTTTAACTCTTCAATCATTTTTACTACATTTGTATCTACTGTTCCACTCTTTGGATTTGGCATAAGTCCTTTTGGCCCAAGTACCTTTGCTGCTACAGCTAGCTTAGGCATCATTTCTGGTGTAGCAATAGCCACATCAAATTCTACCTTACCTGTATCTTTGATTTTTTTGATATCTTCTTCTCCACATACGAAGTCAGCACCAGCTGATTTTGCATCTTTTTCATCATTTGCTCCAACAAAAGCAGCAACTTTCTTTGTTTTTCCTGTACCGTGTGGTAATACAACGGTTGTACGAATTTGTTGGTCACTCTTCTTTGGGTCAATACCAAGTCGAGCATGTACTTCTATTGAAGAATCAAATTTAACTGTACTTGTTTCTTTGACGAGCTTAACAGCTTCATCAATAGTGTAGACTTTGTCTTGTTCTACCTTGGTCCTTAGACCATCCATTCTTTTTGACATATGTATGCTATCCTGATATCCAGATACCCATAGGGCATTCCTCTTCGGGAATAATCCAGATTTACGGATATTGATTAGTGGTGCTAGCCCCTGATGGCAGGGTCCCACTGAAAATTAAAAGCGCAGCTATAATACTGCACTCTAGGCTTTTTGTCAAGGAGGGAGTTAAATCAAGCCTAATTTGTTGAGTAATACAAACACACAGAAGAATCCAAAGAACAAGAATATAAAAGACATGATGATTTTTCGTGACCAATTAGGCCGAAATACCTTGGGGAGTTCTTTCTGGTTTAGAATAAATACAAGACCGATATGGACAAACATCGCCACTGCATTAATTATCGCTCCAAGAACTATGAGAGTTTTTGGTTCGTAAATATTTAATAAAAATAAAATTATGCCAAATAAGATTTGTGCCCATACAAAATAGTAATAAATTTTACATAAATTCACAGTTCCTTCTGTTTTGGCTCCAAGCTTTTTTATAGCTACATTTTCAGCCATAATGCGTGAGGTAGAATCCATAACCCCAAGTTGGGTTTGGAAGAGCATGACTCCAACTACAAATAAAAATAGTGTACCAATTATAGGGGATATACGTTTGCCAATAATTGACCCTTCGTTAATTACAAATTGAATTCCTTCTGTATTTGATTCTAGCCCAAAAGTAGTGGTGTAGGAAAGAACCATTAGTAAGAGCATTGATAAAGAACCTATAAACCAAAAAACAATCAAGTGTTCTAAACTTATTTTTTTCCACCATGCTTTAAATCTTTTTATATTTTGTTCGGTTGGTTCACACTCTTCACCAGCTAATTTTATTTTTTGTTTACTGGTTTCTGTTGCAAAAAGACCTGTAATTTTTTGAGAGTATTTACCCATACCATACCCTTTTTCTTTTACATAAATGGATTGGGTCAAATTTAAATTTCCTCCAGCTCCGGAATAAGCAAAGGCTGCCAAAAAGGTCGCGAGTCCTATTCCAACTGGTAAAAATTTATAATTTTCTCCTTGTCCAACAACACCATTTAATAGGGCAGACCAGTCAGCTTGGCTTGCTAACACCAAAGCGAGAATAATTATAAATGGTACACCAATCAAGATTATTGTTTTTGTAATTCTTTCCATCATTCCATACACTGTTTTTCCAGTGCTTAAAATTATTCCAATAAGTATTAAAAATAAAATCGCAATCCACTTGAATTGTTCTATACCAAAGATACTTGCAATTACTTTTGCAGAAGCAGCAACAATACCAGGAATACCAAATCCTATAAAAGTTGAAAGAATAAACCAATAAGCTGACCATTTAAAAATTTTGAAGATTCCAACAAACACGCTTTCACCTTTTACAAGTGCATAGCGTGCTATTTCCATGTTTATAAAATATTGAAAAGTAATACCAAGAACTGCACCCCAGGCTATTCCAAGGCCATAATTAGAAGCCATATAAGGCCATAGAATAACTTCTCCTGATCCTAAACCAAGGGCCAATATAATAAAACTTGGGCCAATAAGCTTTTTGAATTTTATAGGTTTGGGGAATTCTTTAAATTTTGTTGTCATACTATTTTTTCTTTCGCGGTTTTGTTACATCATTTTGGATTTCACCCGCACTAAATGCTTTTATATTTTCTACACTGGTGTCAAAGATTCGTTTGAGTGCTTCTGTGCTATTAAAAGCATTGTGTGGAGTTATAATAGTATTTGGGTGATCAATAATAATATTTTCCATTAGACTAGCACGTATTTCTTCTGGTGTGGTTTTTTTATTTATTTTTTCTGGATGTGAAATAAAGTTTTCTTCCTCTAAGACATCTACACCAAGTCCACCAACTTTTCCATTTTCAAGTGCATATACCATTGCCTCTGGATCAATAAGACCTCCGCGTGCAGTATTAATGATATATACACCATCTTTCATTTTATTCAACGCTTTTGCATCTATCATATGATATGTAGTAGGAAAGAGTGGCACATGTAGTGAAATAATATCTGATTCTTTCAAAAGTTTATCAAGATTTACATAGGTAAATTTATGGTCACCCTCTAATTCTTTATTTGGGAATGCGTCATAAGCAACAACATTAGCTTCAAATCCATCAAGCATATCAATTAGATGAATACCAATATGGCCTGTACCTATGACACCGATTGTTTTACCTTTTAGATCAAAGCCACGAAGTCCGTGATAATCATAGATTCCTTCCTTTACACGCTTCACTGATTGGAATAATTTGCGTGATAGAGCAAGCATAAGTGCCATTGTGTGCTGTGCAACAGTATTTTCTCCATAAGTAGGAACATTGCATACAGGAATTCCACGTTTTTTTGATTCCTTTATATCAATATGATCGTAGCCTGTTGAAAATGTTGCAATCATTTTTAATTTTTTGAGTTTATCAAACACCGCCTTATCAACTTGCGAATCGACAAACACACCAAGTATCTCTGTCTTAGGGTCGAGCGCCTTGATATCGAGTGGTGTGTCAATAATCGTAGATTTATATCCACGCATTTTACCTCTCAGATAATCTTTGAGATCTGGCACGATACTGGAAAATGAGGCCAAAGGTTTATTTTTCATAGTAAACAGTTTATAAAGTTAAAAAGTTTGTAAAGTTCGACATGCTCTTTATAAACTTTAAGAACTTTCGAACTTTATAAACTAATATCATTATAGCAGGAAATGGGGAATAAAAAAATCCCAGCTTTTGCTAGGATTATTTTTTGATGTCTAATTTTATTCTACTTCTACACCCATCTGACGAGCAGTTCCTTCGATAATTTTCATAGCTGCGTCAATGTCGTTAGCATTTAAGTCTGGCATTTTCTTTTCAGCAATTTCTTTTATTTGTGCTTTGCTGATTTTGCCAACCTTGTCTTTGAGTGGGTTACCAGAACCTTTTTTTAGGTTGATTGCTTTTTTGATGAGAGCACTTGCTGGAGCAACTTTTGTAATGAAGTCAAAACTTCTATCTTCATATACGTTGATGATCACAGGAACGACTTCACCTTTTTTGTCAGCAGTTGCATTGTTGAACTGAGTACAAAAATCTTGGATATTCAAACCATGTTGACCAAGAGCTGGTCCTACTGGAGGAGCAGGATTAGCTGCACCGCCCATGATTTGTAGTTTGATTTGGGTCGTTAATTTCTTTGCCATATCTTTTATATTTTTAATATCAGTTTAGGTGAGAAGCGTTCACAAGTGAACCACCATAATTTTGTTATTCTATTTAAATCTTTTTCACTTGCAATGCATCTAGCTCTACTGGTGTTTCACGACCAAACATACTTACGAGTACTTTGATCTTACCACGTGATGCATCCACTTCACTAACCTTACCTTCAAAGTTTTTGAAAGGACCGTCAGTAATTTTAACCGGTGCGTTCACTTCAACATCAATCTTGTGTGTTGGGTCTTCTACATTCATACGACCAGTGAGAGATGTCATTTCTTTTGGATCGATTGGTGTTGGAGTAGTTCCTGTTCCAATAAAACCAGTTACATTTGGTGTGTTACGAACAACATACCATGAATCATCATTCACAATCATTTCAACGAGTACGTAACCAGGAAATATTTTTTCTTCTATTACTGTACGTTTTCCATTTTTAATTTTAATTTTCTTTTCTTTTGGAACAAGTACTTGAAAGATTTTATCTTGCATATCAAAACTGTCGATACGTTGTTCGAGGTTATCTGTTACGTTTTCTTCATATCCGCTATAAGTATGAATTACATACCAGCGGCGGCCGAGATCGGCGGTTTGCTTTGCCATAGTTATCTATTTGATTATTAGATAATGATTCCTAGTCCGAGGTTGAAGAACCAATCAAGAATTGCAAAAAATATTGCAACACCGATGCTCATCGCAACCACTACAATTGTATAAGTAGTTGTTTGTTTTTTTGTTGGCCAGGTGACTTTCTTTAGTTCACCAATTGACTCTCGGATGTATTTGATAAGTTTGTTCATAACTTTTTCGTATTTTAAAAACGGCTCTGTGGCCGATTACGCACATACTATATCAGTATATTATGTATTTGTCAATAGTTTCTATAAAAAAAGAGGTGCTTGTACACCTCTTTTGTATTTTTGGCTAAATTTAGCTAAATATCTAAGTTCTTTACATCTTTAGCATGTGTTTGTATGAATTTTTTACGTGGTGCAACTTCACTGCCCATGAGGATATCAAAGATTTCACTAGCTTTTTCTGCATCTTCAACTGTAATTTGTTTTAATACTCGATTTTCTGGGCTCATTGTCGTATCCCAAAGTTGTTCAGGGTTCATTTCACCCAAACCTTTGTATCTCTGTACATTGAGTTTTTTACCTGGCTTATTTTTAGTTTCTTTTTCTTCCTTGTCCTCCATAGCTTCAGCGTCGGAGGGCTCATCTTCAGATGAATTTAGGTCTTCGTCAGTTATGCCGTATTTCTTTTTGTAGTCGGTAAGAGCTGTTTCATTATAAATCCACTCAATGTCCTTACCTTTTTTAATACTATATAATGGAGGTTGAGCAACATAAATATGGCCTTTGTAAATGAGGTCAGGAAAATAACGGAAGAACATAGTAAGGAGAAGGGTACGGATATGAGAACCGTCTACATCAGCATCTGTCATGATGATGATTTTGTGGTAACGAAGTTTTTCTATATCAAACATTTCTCCAATGTTTGTTCCAAGTGCAATAATAAGAGATTTAAGTTCATTGTTTGCAAGAATTTTATCAATCCTCGCACGTTCAACATTTAATACTTTACCACGTAATGGCAAGATTGCTTGTGTGTGACGATCACGACCTTGTTTTGCAGAACCTCCAGCAGAATCTCCCTCTACAATATAGAGTTCAGAATTTTCTGCTTTGCGACTTGAACAATCCGCAAGTTTTCCTGGTAGAGTAAATCCATCAAGTGCGCTTTTTCGCAGTACTGCATCACGTGCGATCTTTGCAGCATTACGAGCCTTTGCTGCAACAAGACATTGTCCAACAATACTTTCTGCATCTTTTGGATTTTCTTCAAGAAATATTGTAAATTGTTCAGCAAATATTCCATCGACTATTGGCTTTACTTCTGGGTTACCAAGCTTTGCTTTTGTCTGCCCTTCGAATTGTGGATTTGGAATTTTAATTGAGATAATTGCAGTGAGCCCTTCGCGCACATCGTCACCAGTGAGATTTGGATCTTTTTCTTTCAAGATTGCTTTGTTTCTTGCGTAACTATTGAGCGTACGTGTTAGTGCAGTACGAAATCCTGCCACATGCATACCTCCATCTGGATTTGTAATGTTATTTGCAAATGCGTGAAGACTTTCAGTAAAGTCCCCTGTGTATTGTAAAGCAATTTCTACATTGATGTCACCTTCTTGTTTCTCAGTATAAAAAACTTGTTCATGTTTTGGTTCACGATTTTTATTAATATGGCGAATATAGCTTCCTATACCACCTTCAAAATAAAATTGGTAACTATTCTTTGGAAATGCTACTGCTGTTTTGTCTTCTTCCTTTTCTTCTGCACTTCTCTCATCTATCATGACAAGCTTGATACCCTTTGTTAGGTAAGCTTGCTGACGTAGATGATCAACAATATATTTCCAATCAAAGTTGAGTGTTTCAAAAATTCCATCGTCTGCCTTAAAAGAGATTGTCGTGCTGGTTGTCTTTGTCTTACCAATTGACTTTACTTTTGATTGTGGTTTTCCAAATTTGTATTCTTGTACCCAAATTTTTCCATCTCTATGTATAGTTGCTTTGAGATGAGATGATAGGGCATTTACTACAGACACACCAACACCATGCAAACCACCAGACACTTTGTAGCCTCCACCTTCTTCACCAAATTTACCACCAGCATGAAGTGTGGCTAAAACAAGCTGTAGAGCGCTTACTTTCTTTTTTGGATGTATGTCAACAGGAATACCACGGCCGTTGTCAGTAACTTCTATCCAGTGATCAGGTAATAATTTTATAGTAATAGTGTCACAATGTCCTGCCATAGCTTCATCCATAGAATTGTCAACAACTTCCCAAATCAGATGGTGTAATCCAGTGACACCCGTTGAGCCGATGTACATTCCAGGTCTTTTTCTTACTGCTTCGAGTCCCTCGAGTACTTGAATATTTTTTGCACTATAAGAAGACTTAACTACTTTTGAAGATGTTTTTTTTGCAACAGGAGCTTTTTTTATAATTTTTTTCTTAGGAGCTGGAGCTTGCTTCGCTTTCACAACTCGTCCTTTTGTAACTCGTTTTGGCATACTATTATACGTAATTAGGTTTTATAGACGCAGAAAGTATATCATTTTTTGCATAAGAAGACAAGGGGAAATCAAAGGAGGATTTGGATTAAAAAAACAAAAATCCCACTCGATTTTCCTCCTGCTGTAGTTCTAAAATTTAGAAACACAGCAGGCAGATCGAGTGGGATTCTCGCATCCACCCATGGCCGCCGTGCGGCCGGTTAGAAACATGCCGGCGCCGTTTTGGGGCGCTACGACGCGCGGGTCGACGGGAA
>JABGUG010000030.1 GCA_018646705.1 Candidatus Parcubacteria bacterium
CTTATCAGGGCTTGGATAGGACGTTACATCGCCTTCAGAGCCTTCCTGAAGGTCAATAGCATAGGTCTGTAACCCATTGGAGCTGTATGTAAAACGAACCTGAAGTCGTTGGGCGTAATCCTTTGCTTGTCCTACACCTTCTGTATAATATTTTTCATCTGATTTGGCTTCAATGACTGCAAGATTTCGATTTCTATATTGTAAGACATAATCAGCTTTGTCTGGCATACTTCGTTTGCCATTACCAATTAATCGACCTTTTGAGATTGGAAACTCTTCACGAATACGTGAACCATCTATTATACCCCATCCTGCTTCATGTAGAGCTGGTAGAATTAAATTGGTACGAGTTTCTTGTTCGTTCATGTTATTTTCTATTCGTCTGGGTTTTCTTCTATAATTCGTTTAAAATCTTTGACTACATATTTTTTGAATTGTGGTTTTACATGTTCCAATTGCTTTATTGTATTTCTGCCGTTAAAGTGTAAAGTACGTTTACCTGCATTTGCTCCAGTTTTGAGTTGAGTTGCTTCTTTGATGAATTCTTTCGATGACATAATCCAAATTGTATCCATTCGTTCAGAGTAAAACACAAACCAGTAGTTTTTACGGTACTCATGTGTAAGAGCGGCAAAGAGACCAGCAGAACCAAATTTAACTTTGTTAGAGCGAGCTTTTATTTGAACTTCAACAAAACTACCATCAGATTTCTTTACTACCGCATCTATAGCGTCATCATCAACTAGCGGAAGATAAATATCTAATCCTTCCTTTAGCATGAGACCGACAATATAAAATTCAATTCGCTTTCCAAAAGATGCTGTATTTTTAAAACTTGGACTCATAATTCACCGTTGAATGCTTTTTGTAGAATTGATTTCTTTAGTTCGTCAAGTGCACTCAATTCTTGTTGGTAATTTGATTCAATGTTAAGAGTTTTTTCCTTTAAATCTGTTAATGCTGAGACAATGGAATTTTGCTCATTATCTAGTGGCATTGATATTTTTAATTTTTCTACTGATTTTGTATTTATAACACCTTGTGCAGAACCAGTTGTCATACCTAAAAGTCTATTTCTGCCAATTGGCGATAAACAATAATACTCTAAAAACTTAACATTACCTGACGTTGGGCGTGCAAAAACAATATTAGCACAGTTTAATTGATGATGGTCTTCCTTTATTGCACAACAATCCCCTCTATTTGCCCCAACCCTAACAAATAGTAAATCATTTTTGCATAATTGAGACTTTTTTAGACTTTTATGAAACTCTTTTGTTATATATCGAATATTTTCAAAATCTAAAAAACCTTTCCTAACATTCTGTGACCGAAGAAATGGTATACCATCTTCTCCACAATAATATTCGGATGTCTTACCAACATGTCCAACTGACACTCTTTCACAAATATCACCCAATTTCTTCTCCACCCACCCATCATCTTTCTGACTGAATATTTGATTCAGTTGGCTTTGGAAGAGATCTTTGGCATTTTGAAGATTCTTTTCAACATTTGCACGTGCAATGTGAATTGTTTCAAAACATTCATCTAATTTGGCAACAATGCGTTTTTGTTCCTTGGGTCGTGGGATTGGGATTTTTGTATTTTTTATTTTTATTTGAGAAATATTTGGTTGTGCATTTCCAGTAGCCTGTGCAGTTATCTCATCCTTTTTATGTAGAAAAAAATAGTAGATAAATTCTGGAACAGTTTGTCTATTCGGGTAAATACCACATATAGCTTGATTAGTAGATGCTTCAAATCTCAATATCCCAACCTGTCCTGCAGTTGCACCATACATAGCAACTAATACGGTGTCGGGTGGAAATAGTTTTGCAGAAGAATTAACAAGCCCTTTACTTGTTATAAAATTAATAGACTTGTAAATTTCACCTTGCTTGACTTCACCACTTTTTAGCCAAGGAATTATTCCACCAAGATAATATTCTTTTCTTGCTTTTAGTGGTGTACCTCCTGCTCCTGTTTTGCAAATATCACCAAGTTTCTTCAATTCCCAACTATCTGACAAATTATTGATATTCATTTGTTTCATATCAACTCTTTGATGCTCCTGAGTATTTCTTTGGTTTCGTTGTCCAGTGTTTCCATTTCTGTAAGTATTTCCTGTGGACTTCTTAATGGAGCTTCTTCTGGTGTATTTGGATTTTTTACACTCAAATCAAACGTATCTTCATCTACATCAGCAATGTTTATCGTCCATGACCTTTCACTTTCTGATTTTGTCTTTTGCAATGCAATAAACTCAGATAAATCTTTATCATTCAGTGGATTGGTTTTACCCATATTTCTGCCTGGGTTTAATTGATAATACCATATCTTTTTAGTTGGTTCACCTTTGTTAAAAAATAACACCACAGTCTTTACACCAGCACCAAGAAATGTGCCACTTGGCATATCTAAAATAGAGTGAAGATTGCAAGTTTCTAATAAATGTTTTCTTAATGAAACTGAAG
>JABGUG010000041.1 GCA_018646705.1 Candidatus Parcubacteria bacterium
GGTCAGTATCAATCTGTTGCAGACGAGTTGTCTCATCAAATTCAAATGCTTCGCGTGCCTCTATTTCTTCTTTGCTTACATGTATCACAAATGGGCTATATATGTTATTGCGCATTTGTAAAAATGTAAGCCCAACCGACAACAATGCAAAAACAAGCAATAAGACAAAACCTGTCTTCTGCCCTCGTGAAAGACTATTATTTTTTTGTTGTTGTTCCATGGTTTTATGGAATCAAGATTGTATACTTATTATACCAAAAAAAGCCAAAACTAACAAAGGTCTAAGTGAGTTTTTTAGTGAGAGTTATCCACTCCTCTACTCCAAGCTCCTGAGCACGTACTTTTTCATTACCAACGGCCTGTTTTAACACGTTTTGAACCTCATTTTTATCTAATTTCAATCCAACAGACAAATTACGCCACAGCTGTTTGCGTTTATTAGCAAACCCGGCTCTCACCACTTCAAAAAACTTTTTATCAAAATCACTTCCTTGTTTTTTATTTCCTTCAACTTTTACATGTAAAATTGCAGAATTAACTTTTGGCTCAGGCCAAAAATTTCCACTTGGCACCTTACACACAACTTTTGGCTCTCCATAATATTGTACTGATACTGCGAGTACACTCATATCCCCTGGTTTTGCTACAATTCTGTCAGCCACTTCTTTTTGTACCATTACGGTAATACTTTCTGGTTTATTTTCAAGCTCAAGTAATGTACGCAAAATATGCGATGTTATTTGATATGGTAAGTTAGCAGCAACTTTATAACCTTTTAACTTTAAACTTTTTAACCTCTTTAATGCATCGCCCCATATAATCTCCAAATTATCATGACTATTGTCCTCCCAATATTTTTCTAATTTTCTCTCGATCTCAAAGGCAACCACTTTTGCACCGCGCTCAAGCAATGCGGACGTAAGTACACCAAACCCAGGACCAATCTCAACCACACTATCCCCTTTTTTCACCTGAGATGCGTTTATCATTTTCTGTACTGGGGAATCTGAGATAAGATAATTCTGACCATACTTTTTTGAAGGAACAAGACCATACTTTTTGCAAAGCTCTACAAGGTGTGAAGGTTTATTGAGGTTATTCATGCTATAAATTTACAATTTACAATTTATAATTTTTAAACAATTTGAAATGACAAAATTTTAAATATTAAAACATTGAAGTATTTATCATTGTTTTAAAATTTCGAATTATAAATTTCAAATTACTCTATTTTAAGACCAGCTGACGTATACCGATTCGACGCATTCCACAAAAGCCAACCTCCATCACTATATTTTTCTACCATATCAATCTGTGCTCGGATCATACTGCCGTCATACACTGCACCCATATTAAATGCTTGAAGCCACGGACGTACCTGCGCTTTTGTACTTGATGTAAAATATGGCATACCCTTTTGCATACCATTGTCTATCACAATTGCAGGATTTGCTGCAGGATTTGCAAGACCAAGATGTCCAGAAGGATAATGAGATGGATACATCATTGGACTAATATAATCAACTTCGTCAATTGAATCCTCGAGTCTTTGACCAATATTCATGCCATCGTGACGCTCCATTACAAAACCAAACAAATCAAGAGATATATATGCTGGCTCGTCAGAAAGCTCAATATTCAAATGATGATAAAAATCATGCATAACTTCGTATTTTGGTTTATTCCCATTGGTATATGCTATCAAACTCATGTTTCCATCGGATGGAAACCTGACATAATCAAAATTTATTTCATCAAATCCAAAACCAATTGCTTCTTTTGCTATCTCTACATTGTAATTCCACACTTCCTTATTGGTAGGATCTACCCATGCCAAACCATTTCGATCGCGCCATAAACCACCTGCTTTACTTTTTATTGCAAATTCAGTCTTTCGTCCAGCCAAAATAGGATCTTGAAAAACAGTTTGTCGTGCAATAACATAAATATCGTGTTCATGTAATTTTTCTATGAGTTCTGCTACATCTTTTATTCTACCAGTATCTAGACCTAACTCATCAACTAATTCAACATTGCTATCATACAAAACAAACCCACTATAATCCTTGATATCTATAATAATTGCATTTAGTTCGGTCGACTCAATAAGATCTATAATACTATCAATTTTTTTGGCACTCCCCGCTGAATAAGCTGTGAGATAAATTCCTTTTACTTCTCGTTTCTGTGGCTTATTTTGTTTTATAATTAAATCTTTTTGTGAAACTTGTTCCATTGTTTCTACCAAAACATAATCTTCTTGTGCAAAATTGGTAAGTGACCATTGCCACGAAATACCAAGAAGAAAAAACAAAGATGTTCCGATAAATAAAATAAAGTAGAGATTTGGGTGTTTGGTATTCATAAATTTTTCTTTTTATGTACTTTTTCTATTTCTAAAATTATTTTCTTCTCTTCCTCCAAAATATCAAGATCTCCACCGCTATACAAAAATCTTTTGATAGTGGTACCAACCACACTGATAAGCAATCCAAATAAAATTAAACCCACAAAACGAGCTCCTATGAGTACAATGTTTCCGACAATAGTCTGTGGCACTGTCTGAAAAGTCCCCCCAAGCAAAACCTTTGTTGACCACAACATGCTTATAGGTATATTAACAAAACTATCAACATGAGGTTCAAATATATATATCAAACTAGCAAAAATAACAATCGCTGAAAAAAGAGTAAAGAAATAAATCTGAATATTAAGACGATAAAGTCGTGCGTACTCCTCTAAATCTTGTTTTTTAACATTTTTTTGCAATCTAATTACCTTTGCCAAACGTATCATACGCAAAAATCTCAAAATACGTAAAACTCGTGCTGACTTCAAAAATGTTAGATTTGTCCACCCAACAAAAGAAGGAACAATTGATAAAAGATCCACAATACCATAAAAACTAAAAATATATGAAAGCTTTTTATCACTACTCCAAATACGTATTGCGTACTCACAACTAAATACAAAAACCGAAATATATTCTATTACTAAAAAAATATTCTGATATTTATGCAAAGAACCTACAGTCTCTAAAACAATACCTGCCACAGATAGCAATGTAAAAAATGCAAGTATATCATTGACCCATAAAAAATATTTTGAGTCGTAATTGTGTAATACAGAATTAATTTTATCTCTATTCATAATATAAATTTATGTAGATAATTTTTTTGGTAATTTAAAAAACAAAATAATAGTAGCAAGTCCCGCCGCAAACATAAATGGATATATAATACTTTTTGAAATAAGTATAGAAACTATAATAAGTAATGGAATATCTAAAATACTCTTAAAGAAATTAGACAAAGATAGTGTTGTGGCACGATTGAATGATTTACTCCTCCTATTATAAAACTCTGCGTACAAAGGCCAACGAAAAAGCTCGGTCACATCTAGCAAAACAAAAATACAAAGAAGTAATAATGGATTAGGCAAAAACAATACACCGAATAAAAGCATCCATACAAACACTATAACTAAATTATTTAAAAAATTAATTTCCAAATTTAAATCCCCTCTACGCAAAAATTTTTCTATATTTTGACTATAAAAAAATGCACATATATGTATTATTGACCATGCAATACCAAGAGCCCATACTGATAAACCAATATCAATAAAATACTTTTGATGAAACCTCCATATAATAAACATAGCGATAAAAAGTAATGTCCTACTAAGTATCGCCTTTGCTATAATTTTGTCACTACTTATGATTTTCCAAGCGTCTTTTATTATTCCTATTTCTTGCTCCTCAACATCTACATAATGATTTGGCTCAGTAAGCTTCACTGCAAAAAATAATGAAATAGATACTGCGATCATATCAATTGCCAAAACAACCAAAAATTGCCATTCAAGAAGACCATTTGCAATAAAAGCTCCTATAAGTGGTGCTATAATTTTAAATATACTACGCGCTGAATAATATTTACCCAACTTTCCAATACTCTTATCTTTCTTACCCAACTCTTTGTTTGTGTCATATATAAGTGCATCATCAGTCCCAGAAAAACTTGCAAATTGCAAAGATGCAAGCGCAATTCCTACTGCAAAAATAATAATATTATCTGCAAAAATAAATAATACCCAATGAGCAAGTGACAATAAAATTCCTAATAAAATAGTTTTCTTCCTCCCCCACCTGTCAGCCAAGTAGCTAGATGGTATTTCAAAAAGTAAACTAACAATTGCCCAGACCACTGTAAGATAAAAAATTTCTGAAAGTGTCAGACCTCTGTGCAGATAAAAAAGTGTACTTACCACACTAATTACCTTTACATTCATCAAAGCCTGGATCCAAAACATCCTACTAAAATTCTTCTTCAATTCTATTTTTCGTGTTCCTATCATAATTCGACAACTAATTCTCCCTGTCGCAAAATTTCAATATTTCCATTTTGTACACGTATTACAGTTGATGGACTTTTGTGTGGAAGTATACCTGCATCAATAATAATATCTGGTTGCACATCGGCATTCTCAAACATTTTCAAAACTGACTCTATATCATAAGGACTTTCTAATTCTGAAATATTTGCAGAAGTAGAAA
>JABGUG010000034.1 GCA_018646705.1 Candidatus Parcubacteria bacterium
ATTATCATCACCTTCATCAGGACAAGGTTGAGATGGAGTTAAAACTCCAGCCAATTCTTGCCAACAAAGAATTTCATTTGCCGACGGAATTTCACAAGAATAAACAGCTTCTATAGCTAGGTCAGTATTATAAAAGTCGCATCCAAGATGGTGACTTGTACCAACAACAGCATCGGGATGATCCGTCCAATAATAACAACAAGATCCTGCCTCTGCTATTGCAGGAGAAAATAACAATAATGCAAATGCAGTGAGGAATAGGAGTTGTGTTACCTTACGTATCATAAATCCTTAAATAATTCTTTAATTTCTCCACTTAAGTTTTCATCCTTCATTGCAAAATGAAGAGCAGTCTTGAGTAGTGAAAGTTTATTTCCAGTGTCAAAATATGTTCCTTCATATTCATACGCATAAAATGGTTTACGCTGTACCATTGCGTTAACTGCGTCAGCCACCCACACTTCACCGCCACGACCCTTTCGTTGTTTTTCGAGATAATTCCAAATATCTTTTGTAAACACATATCTCATACCACCAATAATGAGACCGTGCTCTGAAACTTTTTTCAAAGATGGTTTTTCTACGATTTTGTTTGCTTTGTACAACTTGTTTTCTTTAGTTTTCTTTCCATACACATTTCCGTATTTCATCATGGCATTTTTATCTTCTATTCGTTGTACTCCAACTACTGAGGATTTATTTTTGTTGAATACTTTTATCAATTGTTTGAGCACTGGAGTCTTCGAATCAATAATGCTATCTCCATCTGAAAAAACAAATGGTTCATCACCAAAAAATTCACGCGCACAAAGAAGTGCATGGCCATTTCCAAGCGGTTGACTCTGTCGTGTATAAAAAAACTTTACCTTTTCTGACAAATCGATAAGATCTTGAATATGATGAAGTTTATCTCCTTCTTCGAGTTGTCTTTCGAGATCAAAATTTCGATCAAAGTGATCTTCTATGGCACGCTTTTGAGAACTTGTTACAAAAATAATTTCCTCAATCCCACTTGCTACCATTTCTTCTACAATATATTGTACAACTGGCTTATCTAGCACAGGTAACATTTCTTTTGGCATTGCCTTTGTTGCAGGCAAAAATCGGGTGCCGAGTCCTGCAACCGTTATTACTCCCTTACGAACTTTTTGCATAATTTCGTGCGGTTAATATTTGAACGTATTATAGCAAAATTCTTTTAGCTTTACCACCATTTTATTATGATTCAATTTCTTCCCACGAAATTAATTCATATGTACTCCCTACAGGAAAACCCGGAGGTGGATAATATTTCAAATTTCCATCATATATATGGTTTGTATATTCAAAACCAGAAACTACATTACCCCAACCATTCACATACTTCCAACCTCCACCTGCATAAGAAATTTGTGACCCAAAAAATGTAAGAGAATCTTTGAGTCCATTTGGATTTTCATCCGCATCATAGTTGGGTGTGTAAATACTACCAAACTGAGACAAGGCGGCTGCATTAACTTCCATATCAACAGGTACTTCATAAGGAACCATGATATCACCTTGAGCAATAATACCAATAACATCATCACTGGATTTTTCATTATATACTAAGTTTCCATTAATAAATGCAGTTTTATAATTACCTTGAACAGGGAAACTACCAACACCTATACTCACACGCCCATCTACCACGCCATCTATCCAAACATCATCTTCTACAAAAATTGCACCATTAGCAGGTATATCATATGTGTCGATAAGTGTTTGAGATCCGACATCATAACAATAAATGTCCCCACTCCAATACCACTGTCTCCAACGCCTCCTCCACCTTCCATCACCATAATAACAATCTCTACTATTCACCTTGTACAAATCAAACTGAGCTCCATTGAAAACTATATGCCAACCTTCATCTCCTGAAGATGTAAAATGAGTCTCTGCATCATCTGCCAAATCACGAATAGTAGCGAGATCGGCACTTACAGAAAAGAAATCAATAGGTGGAACAGGAAACTGCCAAAAAGATTTTGGACCACCACCACCCCATACACCATCATGTGTTTGATTTAGATACCTATATCTGTCCTTTGCACTCTTAACCCATGAGTCTGATGTACCATCAAAACGTATTCCACCATTTGAATGTACTGTACCATGGACATCGGTCGTAAAACTAAAATTCATGTTTGCATTCTCCAAAAATACATAATCAGTAAGGGCTGGGAAGCCTAAACGTACTTGCAAAGTTCGTTTAGAATTTGGTTGCTTAACTGTCCATCCTGTAGAACGAACCATTACTACTGAACTTCCAACAAGAGGTTCATCTATTTCCAAAGAAAAATATCCTGTGAGATTTCCATTTTTGTCATAATATTCATGAACATAAGGGCCGTCTACCAAAGTACCATCTTTATAATCAGTTGGATTGTGTGCGAGATGCCATTTGTAATAATTAACTCCAGCTTCTGCAATATGAAAAGACGCATCTTGTCTATATACATGTGTAGAAGCTCTGTGTTCAAATAATGCATATCCAGATACTCCAAGCACTATAATAGTAAACGATATCGAACCAAAAATCATAACAAAAATAATCATGGTTCCCTTGTGTGATATATTTAATTTTTTATATATTTTCTTAAGCCAACAAAACATACGACTAATTAGTTTTCAAATTTCTTATATGTAAAACGCTTTCCACATGCAAAGGGACTGGTGTTTTTGTAGGATCTTTTTCTAATTCAAGTTGAACTCGTATAACATGTATATCTGTCAAACTTACAGGAGATATTAGAGCATCTTCGGTTCCTGTATATGATTCATCATAATAATAGAAAACTGGCACACCTTGCTCTATATTTTTTACATCATGTGCAATCTCTACCACACTCTCTGTTTGTGTATATGATAACGGATTACCAGAAGGTTTAATAATTCCACGCTTAAGCGTTGTACCATCTAGCCAAAAACGTATTCTTTCTCGCAAGGAATCACTATCTGTATTTGCATACACTGCCAATTCGTTATCACCTGCAATTACTATAGGAAAAGAACCAACACTGGATTCCTCTGCCTTGCGAATCTCATTTACAACTTGTTTCAACACTTTTCGTCCTTCACTTTGTGTAGCAAGTTGCTCCCATATTACTGTGTTTGATCGAAGTGAATTGACTATTAGCCAATTGGCTCCAAAAGTAATAATAGAAAAAATACCAATAACAACAATAACTTCTACCAAAGTAACGCCGCTTTTATTTTTGTATAATTTATAATTCATAATTATAAAGAAGTAAGTTCAGCTGCTAAAACAATATCATCACTAACAGATACGGTTGTGACATATGTTTGAAACCCAGTTGCCTGAATTTCAACTATATGATCTTCTACAGACAAACCACCAAAATATGCTTGTCCTGGTGGCATGCAACTATTTGTATATGTAAGTGAGACATCTGACAGTATAGGGCTCACACTTATGTCATCTGTATGTAGATATGCTTTATATCTTACAAACTGATCCCCGTCATGTATAACATGTATCACTTGTGAATCTACGGCATAGTATGTTGCCGAAGTACCATCAGGTCCTAAGTATTCCCAAGTTGCTGGACTACTAGAAGCACTTGAAGCTAATTGAAAAAGCAAAGCGCTGCTACCAGCTTCTACTGGCTGAGCTACTGATTCCCATTCAATAGAAACGTATTGTGCCTGTATACCAACATCTATAATTGAGGATTCCAAAGTACCATTTGGTACATATGATCCAGCGACATTTATAAGAGTAATATCTCCCGGAGCAGACAAAGAATCAACTCCACTTCCTGTCCAATATTTTGTATTATCAGTAAATAATTCCTGACCAGAACCATTGGACCAATCTGTCTGTCGTACGCTTCCAACACCCGTCAATATGGTTTCATCAAAACTAGTAGAAGTAACATGCACCTGAGCATTAGCAATGGGTTGTCCACCATCGGTAACCATAACGAGTAAAGAATTCACAGTGTTAGGACCCACCACAAGCTGAATTGGTTGAGTTACGCCAGGATTTAATGCAAATGGAACATCTGGAATTGTTCCTATGAGATCATAACCAGAAATTGAAAAACCATAACTGTCCCATTCAAAAGAGTCAAATGTATATGTGCCATTTCCATCAGTAGAGTATGAACTATCTACATTATATACATCCGGATCAGTTCCCAAAAGTTTAGTCCCTCGTGCAGAAAAAGAAACGCTAGGGATCGTGGAACACAGACTATTTATAGTTTCAATTGAAATGCTTGATATAAGATCTATAGAAAAACTAACTTCGGTCACACCTTGAGCAATAACAGACGCAGTTGGTTTTGTAGGATTAGGTATGCTTTCAGTTATACTAAGAGTTCCATCACTCGTGTAACCATCTTTCGAGATTGTTATATTATATGTTCCAAATCCTTCTGCCATATCTACGAGACGAAGCATTCCATCATTGTCTGTTGTATCAGTAAAATCATATGTAGGGTCTGTACTTGTAGAAAGAATATGAACCGAAGCACTTTGTACAGCTTGCGCATTTGCATCAAATACTTCTATAAATAAAGCACCATGCGTTGGATCACCTTCTAAAAATTTAGGAGCCACGTAAGTTTGCATAGACAAGGGTTCTCTTTGGTCGCACCTTGCACAAATAACACTTATATCTACCAATTTATAATCTGCAGGAGCCAAATCCTGTGGGACACCTCCGACAGTTCCATCATAAGTATCATCAATATTACGAACAGTCCGAGTAACAAGAAAATCAACACCATTTCTAGTTGTTGTGACATTACGATCAAGTACTCCTGACGGACTTCCGTTAATAACCCCAACATCATAAAAAGATAAATTCCTCACCAGCTCAACTTGCTCATTTAAAATACCAGTTTCGAGAATTCTAATTCGTGAACTATATACAATTTTAAATACAAGCTGAGTACCACCATAAATACCAAGAGCAAATAACAAAAATATAGCAATTGATATAACTGCTTCGAGTAATGAGAATGCTTTTTTATTTTTTATAAACATGACAGACTGTTTATACTTCTCCCCCTGCCAAGGGGGAGTTAGAGGGGGGTGAAATCACCCCACCCCCTGACTTTTAGTCAGTGGACCTCCCCTTGGCAGGGGAGGAATATTTTAAAATGTTTATTTTTCAACCTCTTCCATAATTCTGCTAACCATCTCTTCTGCTTGCTCTTGCATCTGCTGATCACTAAGCGTCGCACCCTCATCTTTTTTAATTTGGTCAACTTGCGCTTTGATAAGTTCATCTTTCATTTTTAAAATTTCATCCTTGTGTTCTGCTATTTTTTTCTTTAGATTTTCTACTTGTTTTTTGTCTTGCTCTACAGAACCAGTAGTATCGTCAGACTGAATCTGAAGTTGTTTGCGCAGGGCCTGAATAGTTTGCATCACTTGCTGCATATGTATTACAATATTTTGAATCTGTTGTTTTCCAGACTTTACTTCTTTTACTAAAAAATCTGCTCGCTCCATTGTGGCAGCAGCTTTGTCTTCTGCAGACATCTCTGATTCTTTTGATTCTTTTGATTCTTTGCTTTCACGTGATCTTTCTACCTCGCGTGACTTTCTCAATTGTTCTTCTGCGTTTTCGAGGGACATAATTTTTTGAAGAAGTAAGGATTAAGGAGTAAGAAGTAAGAGATTTGTAAACATGGACTATGTGTTTATTATATCAGTTTTCATCTGATAATTCTAACTTCTTTGCACCTACCCATGACAATTGATAAGCTTGTCGCATAGTGTCTGCAATTGCTTTACTTTCTATAATGGCAAATTCAACCCTCTTCAAAGTAAGAATTAAAAAAAACCACCTCTGAAATGAGATAGTTTTTTGTTTTACAATTATTTTCTAACTAACATTTTCCAAAGCCTCAACCAAAGTATCAAATTCTTCTTTGGACACGTAACCTGTTCCATCTTCTATTTTTATATTTTCCCAAGAGTCTCGCTCGGTCATATATGCTACCCCAGTAAATTGACCATCTTTCATAACCTTATGCATATTTTCAGGTCTCCAACTACCTTGTTCTTCTATTGTTTTTTGTATGTCATCTTCAGAGGGTGGAAAACCTTCCAAAACACAACCTTGAGCGATTGCTTCTTGATTAGCATCCTCAATTTCTCTTTTTCCCTCATCCTTTCTTAGTTCGACAGATTTTTTTTTCCAAAATTCTTCGCCTCCTCTAGATTCCTTAAAGCCCATATATTTTATATTTAAAAATAAACCCCTCTGTACATAATTATAGCAAACCTTATCTTTTTGTCAACAAAAAACTCACCCTAAAATATAAAGATTTATATTAAAAAACCATCCCGTAAACGATAGGTTTTTTACAGAATTCGCATTCCCCAATTTCCAGTTTCAAGTTTCCAAAATAACAAAACACCACCCATCTCTGAGCGGTGTTTATTATTGTTCTATGATCAATGTACTATGCTTATTTAGGCACGAATGCAAGAAGCCCTGCGATGCGTGACTGTTTGATTGCACGAGAAACTTTTCTTTGGTGCAATGCACAAAGTCCACTTCTGCGTCGTGGTTGGATCTTCATGTATGAAGATGTAAACCGACGAAGCGTTTCATTATCTTTATAATCAATCGCTTTGTCCTTATTAACACAGAAATAACATTGTTTCATTTTTTTTCCCACTTGTTTTTTCATAACGTTTCTTGAGTATTTAGAATGGAATGTCCTCAACCTTAATCTCATCTTCACCAGCAGGTCCTGCAGGCGGCTCGTTTGGTACCGGAGGTGCATCGTCTCCAGAAGTTGGAGCACCTGATCCCTTTGGTCCGTCAAGCATAATAAGATTACTTGCCACAATTTCCGTACGATATCGTTTTACCCCATCTTGTCCTGTCCAATCTCGTGTTTCAATACGTCCCTCTATATATACACGGCGTCCTTTACTAAGATATTGTCCTGCAATATCAGCTAGCTTACCCCACAATACCATATTGTGGTATTCCACCTTTTCTTGGCGAACACCTGAGTTGTCTGTCCACACACGATTGGTTGCAACACCTAGGTTTGCAACGCTTTGTCCAGATGGTGTAGTCTTTACTTCTGGGTCACGGGTGAGGCGGCCCAAGACAGTAGCGCGATTGAGATCCATATGCGTTTATATTAATGAATAAATCTCACATCCTTCTATCACATACCCCACCCTATGATATCCGGATATAACATTATTATACATTTTCGATATCTTTTTGCAAGATTTCGTCAAGCTTCTGATCAATATCATCAATACTAATCTTTGGCTTTTTTTCCTTGTCTTCCACAACTTTAACAGGAGCAGGTTCTTCGAGTTTCTCTTCCTTGTCCGCCGTAGCTTTAGCGGAGGTGGATTCTTTTGGCTCTTCTACTGTTTTCTCCTCTTTTTTAACCTCTTCCTTGTCATCCATAGCTTTAGCGTCGGATGGAGCGGAGATGGATTCCTTTTTGTCAGCTGGAGTCTCTTTTACAGGAGCCTCTCTCTTTTCAAAAGGTTTTCTTTCTCCCCTTCTTTCGTCTTTATCAGCTTTTGGAGGAGCACTTAGTGCAGTAGGGTCTTGAGCAAGAGTATATGCTGTTGCTTTGCTTGGGTCAGATGTTTTCACAACCACACGAAGCAAATTATCAAGCAATCTTACACTCTTTTCAAGCTTAACTAGATTTTCAGCTTCGAGTTCGAAACGGAATAAATGGAAATATCCATAACGGATATGCTTGATAGGATATGCAAGCCGACTCTTTCCCATGTCTTCTCTAGTCACGTTTTGAGCATCATAGCTCCCAAGTGTCTGAGCGACATTATCGACTACTGGCGTTACCTCGTCTTCACTCAAAGTACCAGGCAACACACAGAACATTTCGTAATGTTTCATAATTAAACTAATATATATAAAATTTGCAGGAGATACAGACACTTGTAAAAATCTTACGCTGTCCCATAGGGACGACGACCACGTAAGCAAGGCAGACCTAGGCAAATACATAGTGAATATTCGTCTTTCTTAAGCCAAAAACGAACATCAAATGTGGGCACACTATAGCAAAAATGGATGTGGATGTCAAGATATGTGGATATTACACTAATATAAAAATTATACCAATGAAACTAATAGATACCACCTCGCATATTCATAATAATTAGCCTCACTGATTGACTGACATACCACTTACCTTCTAACTAAATAGAATTCATGTTATAATAACTATGCAATTTCTCATGTGTAATATTTTTTTATGTTGCCAATCTCAACACTAGAAGCAATCCTAAAAAAGAACTTCAAATTATCAGCTGGGACAATAAAAACATACAAAGCTGAAGCAAAAAAGAAACGAAAAGGACTCGAGGAATACTTGATTGATCAAGATATTCTTGATGAAGAAAAACTCTATGGAAGTGCTGCAAAAAAAATGGAAGTACCATACATGAGTCTAAAGGGGAAAGAAATAAAAAAAGAAATTCTAAATCTCGTGCCAGCACAATTTGCCGCCGCACATGGTGTGGTCGCATTCCACAAAACAGCCGACGAACTCGCAATTGCTATACTAGACCCAGGCGATATTCAAACAATCGAATTTTTGCATAGAAAAACAGGCCTGACACCAAAGGTTTACATGACATCTCCTAGTGATATCAAAGAAGCACTGCGAACGTATCACGCTGATTTGTCTACTGATCAAACCATTGTCCAACTCAGCACTGAAGGAGAACATGGAAATGCAAAAGATCTTAAAAAAGCTGCTGAAGAGTTGCCTATTATAAATATTGTAAATTCAATATTAGAACATGCGGCATATGAAAGTTCTAGTGATATACATATAGAGCCGGGAGAAAAAGAAGTCGCTGTTCGATACAGAGTTGATGGAATGCTTGAACAAGTTATGACTTTACCAAAACAAGTGCAAAATGGAATTGTTGCGCGTGTTAAAATTTTGGCAAAACTCAAAATTGATGAGCACATGATCCCACAAGATGGGAGATTTAAAATTCAAATTCAAGATGAAAAACTTTCCTTTCGTGTTTCTATCATGCCTGTGTATGACGGAGAAAAAATTGTCATGCGTCTCTTACATGAAGGGCAAAAACCACTCACACTCGAAGAACTTGGCTTCTTACCAAATGTAAAAGAACAGGTTGAGGAAGCTATTAAAAAACCACACGGAATGGTTCTCGTTACAGGTCCAACTGGAAGTGGTAAAACCACAACGCTTTACTCCATCTTAGGACTTTTGAACCAACCGGATGTAAATATTTGTACTATTGAAGACCCTATTGAATATCACGTTGGTGGAATCAACCAAAGTCAAATTAATAAGAAAGCTGGATTTACTTTTGCTGGAGGTCTTAGAGCATTTCTTCGTCAAGATCCAGACATTATCATGGTTGGTGAGATACGTGATAAAGAAACTGCAGAAATTGCAATCCACGCTGCAATGACTGGTCACTTAGTACTTTCAACTCTGCATACAAATGATGCACCAACCACACTACCACGTCTTATTGATATGGATATTCCTCCATTTCTTGTTGCTTTTACATCAAATATAATTGTTGCACAACGTCTCGTAAGAAAAATTTGTCCGCATTGTAAGAAAGAGTTTAAACTTGAGAAAAAAGAAATACAAGAGCTTGGTAAACTTATTGAAACTAAAAAACTCGTAAATTTATGTAAAGAACAAAACATAAAATTAAGTTCAAAAGAAAAAAGTCTAGACTCAATGACATTTTATAGAGGAGAAGGATGTAGTCGTTGTCATAAAAGTGGATATAAAGGACGTATGGGAATCTATGAGGTATTATTGATAGATGACAAGGTTACTAAACTCATAAATACACGTGCAACCGCTCAAGACATTAAAATACACGCTGAAAAAAATGGAATGGTAAATTTATTCCAAGATGGTCTCATAAAAGCAAAACAAGGAATCACGACTATTGAAGAAATTCTACGTGTAACTAAAGAATAGTTATTTAAGTTGACAAGTTAGCTAGTTAACAAGTTTACTAGTTATAATATAATTCGTAATGTCTAAAAAGAAACGTGAACTTTCTGAGTTCGAAAAAAAACTAAATGAATTTGTTGCGGATCATCTGACTCGTATTAAAATCATGGACAAGATTTTTTTCTTGGATCATTTGCGCACTATGCTTCATGCAGGCTTATCCCTTGTGGAAGGTCTAAATGTTTTGAGTAAAGAAACAGAAAACCAAAAACTAAAAAAGGTTATTTTAGAAATTACAAGTCAGGTAGAAAAAGGAAAACAACTTAGTGAGGTACTTGAAAACTATCCAAAAATTTTTCCGTCAACATATGTACGAATGATTGCATCTGGTGAAATGGCAGGAAAATTAGAAGAGTCACTTGAACAAATTGTGACACAAATGAAAAAGGGGTATGCTCTCACATCATCAATAAAAGGAGCAATGATCTATCCCGCTGTAATCGTATTTGCAATCACAGCAGTGGCAATAATTATGGTAACTACGGTATTACCTAAACTCACTTCAATGTTTGACGAATTTGAGGCAGACCTACCACTCGCCACAAAGGTACTCATTGCAATTACCGATTTCATGAGTAAACCTCTAAATCTTGTACTTCTGTTTGGTGCTATTGTCGGACTGATTGCATTATTTATATTTTCATTAAAAAAATTCCCAGGGTTCAAAGATAAAATTCACAGTTTGAATTTAAAATTACCTATTTTTGGTCAGGTAATTAAACAAATAAATCTTGCTCGATTTTCTCTAACACTATCTTCACTTCTAAAAAGTACATTGCCAATTGTTGAAGCAATAGATATCACAGGAGATACGTGCAGTAATGTAAAATACCAAAATGTCCTACATAGGGCGACAGAAAAAGTAAAGACCGGTGTACCTTTGTCAGAAATATTAATGGAAGAAGAGAAACTATTTCCCCCAATGGTTACAGAGATGATTATGGTTGGTGAAAAAACTGGTGAGATAGACAGACTCTTAGATGAACTTTCAGATTTCTATTCCGAAGAAGTAGACAAAACTATGAAAAACTTTTCTACTATTATCGAACCAGTTATTATCATTCTACTCGGTCTTGCAGTCGCAGGTATTGCAGTCGCGGTTGTTATGCCGATGTTTAGTTTGATGCAAAACTTTTAATATGTTTAGCAATCCATTCCCAAATGCATTTGGTCTAGATATTGGCGACTTGTCTATCAAGCTTGTCCAACTTCGAAATGTCTCTCATAGATTCAGAGGGGCTTCTTATGAACTCATGACTGCACGATCAATAAATATACCACCAGGACTTGTTGTAAATGGAGAATTAGAACAACCTGAACAAGTTAGGCATTACATACAAAAATTATTACAAGGAAAAAAAGGAAAAGCAAAGCCAATCAAGAGTCCATGGGTTGTTGCAGGTCTACCAGAAACACAAGGCTTTATAAAATTAATATCTATAGCAAAAAACATCGAGGAAATCATCGACGATGATATTATTATAGAATCAAAAAAACATATCCCTTTTACTGAAGAAGACAAATACTACCTAGACTGGCAAATACTACCTTCTTCACCAAACGAAGAATCTACACACGTACTCATATCTGCTATACCAAAATTTATTTCTGATAGTTACACTTATCTTTTTGAAAGTTTAGGTCTTGGGGTAGTGTCGCTTGAAATTGAAGCCTTATCAATCGCAAGATCCATGGTAACAGCTCAAAAAGAATACAAGGGCGAAGCACGAGCAATTCTAGATATAGGTTCTACAAGATCAAGTCTTATTGTATATGACGAAAATACAGTCCAATTCAGTACATCCCTTCCCTACTCAGGTGAAGTTCTCACGACAGCTATAGAACAAAAACTTCGTGTATCTCACGAAGAAGCAGAAGGGTTAAAACGCAAGTATGGTCTTGAGTATAAAAAACAAAAAAAAGTCTGGGGAACACTCATGGAACAAACAAAAGCATTCGCAGATACCATACGAAAAAGTATACACTTCTACTATAGTCATTTCCCAGACACAAACCAAATTACACATATTACAATGTGTGGAAGTGGAAGCAACATGAAACACCTTGAAAAGATACTGTCGCTCGAACTAAAAATTGAGTGCCGATCAGGTAAACCGTGGAAGAATCTGCAAAGCAAAAAAGAAATTAAAATACCTTATGAGGAATCAATTGGTTATGCTACGGCGATAGGGCTTGCATTGCGCGCTGCTGATAATCCTTTTTTCAAACATGATTCAATATAATTATGCATCCAATACGACTAAACTTATTATCTCAACAAAAAAAGGCGCACTTAAAAAACATGTCTCATTTTCAGTTTATCAAAGGTGTATTTGAAATATTGTTAATTACAGCAAGTGTGCTAGCAATGATATTACTTGGATCACAAACTGTTTTACAAACATACTTTGCAGAACTAACCGAAAATGTAGTGGCCGTAAACAGTGAACACATAGAAGAAATTAGAGAAATTTTACGTGTAAACAAACTACTCGACCAAACTCAAAATGTACAAAAAGGATATATTGCCTGGACACCCCTCATAGAAGAGGTTGCATCTTCTACACCTCAAGGTGTTACCTTAAGTAGTTTTACTATAGATAAGATTGGTCAAAAGATGACACTTTCAGGGTATGCACAGACACGAGATATATTTTTACAATTCCAAAACGAACTTAGGGGTATTTCATTTGTATCAGATATAAACTCCCCTCTTTCCGATTTGACTAAACCAGAAAACATAGCTTTCAATATTACTGCAACACTAAAATAGTATGCCAAAACGACTATCACTCAAACATAAAATTATATTAGTCACCTTAATTATATTGTCTGGTGTACTTGTAATTGCTGTTGGCATTATTTTACCTTCTATCAAGTATATTGACGGAATAAAGCATGAAATAGAGCAAACTGAGGCACAACTCGAAGAACAATACCAAAAAATAAGATTACTCAAAAAATCAATCAGTGAATTAGATACAATAAAACAAGAAACCCAAAAATTTAAAACGGCCTCCATCACAAAAGGAGAAGAACTAAGAGTTATACAAGGACTAGAACAGCTCGCGCCAAAACATGGAGTACAACAAAGTCTTGGTGTCTCCTACGGAGATGGTGTATATTCATTCTCCTTTCAAGCAAGTGGAAATTTTTATAAACTTATAGAATATATTCACGATTTAGAAACCTTACCTTATTATATAAATATTTCATCTATGAATTGGTCTGGTGGCGGTGAAAATGCATCAGTCAAATTTACTGGTAAAATACATAGTTCATAACTAATATATGAACCTATTTAAGAAAAAACCAAACACACCAAACGTGGCTTCACGTGAGTTTGGGTACATGCCAAAAATAAAGATCTTGAATATTGTGAGCATTTGTATTATCCTATTCTCAATTAGTGCAACCATATGGTTTGTATATACAAATATTTATCAAACCATAGGCAAGGTACAGACACTCCTTCTCATTGAACAAAAGCCTCAATTTGAGCCTATCAATTTCAAAAAATACAATGATACACTCGCAGCATGGGACAAAAAATATAATACAGAAATTCCAGAAATCGCACGCAATCCTTTCCAAAAAATTGAAGTGATTGTTGTAACATCCACGGAAAACATACCTGAAGATCTAGAGATAAAAAATGAGGAGGATATTAACTTAGGTTTATGAAATATTTATTTGAACTAGGACGACAACCAGAAATTTCTATCGCTGAACTCGAGGCGATTTTTTTGCACGATGGAGTAGACCTAAACACTTTAAAACCTAGACACATTGGATCCTATCTTGTCATAGAAAGTAAAGATAGAATCTATGCTGAAAAAATGATTAGTCGTTTAGGTGGAACAATGAAAATTGGAAATGCAATTGAAAATACTGGTGACCCTATAGCGTCCATTGTACATTTCTTGAACGAAAACAGCACTGGTAAAATTCATTTTGCAGTTTCAGGAGAAGTTACAAAAAAAACAGGTATAGCTATAAAAAAACAACTTAAAAGCCTTGGAAGATCTGTCCGATTCATAGAAACAAAAAATACTGCAAGTATTTTGCACAATAATCTTGTAGAGAAAAAATCAGATTTTACGATTCTAGAAAATAATATTTTTGTCACAAAGGCAATACAAGATATTGAAGGATTTAGTAAGCGTGATTTCGGACGACCAGGAAGTGATGATAAGTCTGGCATGCTTCCACCAAAGCTCGCACGCATAATGATTAACCTCTCTCAAATAAAAACAACTGATGTACTTCTAGATCCATTTTGTGGATCTGGCACAGTACTTACCGAAGCACTTTCACTTGGTTTCAAAAATATAGTTGGATCAGATATATCGCAAAAAGCAATTGACGACACAAAACAAAATGTTGAATGGCTACAAAAAAAATTCGATCTCGAACCAAAAACTTTTGATCTATATACATCTGATTCAGTACACCTCTTGGGTCAGATCAAACCAGATTCAATAAACGCAATTGTATCTGAACCTTATATGGGCAAACCGCTCCGAGGTAATGAAAATAAAGAAACCCTAAAAAAACAAACGAATGAACTAGCTCAACTCTATATTGAAAGTTTCAGATCATTTCACAAAATTCTAAAAAAGGATGGCGTCGCTATATTTATTATTCCAAAATTTAGACACGAAAATAAATGGATCACTGTTAACTGTCTCGAAGAAATAAAAAAAATAGGATTTGAAATCCTACCACTTGCACCACGCCCAGAAAAAAGAGAAGCAAAAGGAGTAGATTCGCTTCTGTACTGGAGAACAAAACAATATGTGGGTAGAGAGATTTGGAAGTTTAAGAAAGTATAAAAATAAAAACCGCTCTAGCGGTTTTTTTAATATATATTCTACACCTACGTCGCCACATGAAAATAAATAACATCCCCATCTTTCACTTCATAATCTTTCCCAACCAATTGCATCTTACCAGTTTCTTTAATACCACTCCATCCACCATTTTCTGCAAAATCTTTACAATTAGCAACATCTGCTTTGATATACCCTTTGATAAAATCAGTATGAATCACACCAGCAGCTTCTGGACCACAAGTTCCTCTCTTTACTGTCCATGCTCTTGTCTCCTGCTCACCTGATGTGAAGTATGTTACCAGGTCAAGAAGTTTATACCCTGCGACGATTAATTTATCAAGCCCTGTTTCTTCCATTCCCAAATCTTTCATAAATTCAGACTTATCAGCATCATCGAGCTCTGCAATTTCTGCTTCAATCTTTGCACTCACTACAATATATGGAGCGTCAAGTTCGCCGTTCCACTCTCCACCTTCTTCTACATTCACCACATACATAATTGGCTTCATGCTAATTAAGTGCAAATCACGCACGAGTAATTGTTCATCTTCATCATATTCCAAATCACGTGCTGGCTTTCCTGCTTGCAACTGTGCATCTAATTTTTCAAGCAAGGCTAATTCTTTTTCCATCTCTTTTGCCTTTACACCTTTTGCATCTTTTTTTACTCGTTCCAATTTTTTGCTCACTGTTTGCCAATCCGCCATGATAAGTTCCAAATTGATAATTTCACTATCATCACACGGATCTACTTTACCATGAACGTGAGTAATGTTCCCATCTTCAAAAGCACGCACCACTTGGATAATAGCATCGGTCTCACGAATATGACTTAAAAATTTATTTCCAAGTCCTTCACCCTCACTTGCACCTTTTACTAGTCCTGCAATATCTACGAATTCAATTGCTGTTGGAATAATTTTCTTTGAGACAGATGTGGTACTTAATGGAAGTAATCGTTCATCAGGCACCTCAACAACACCAACATTTGGTTCAATGGTACAAAATGGATAATTTTGTGCGTCTGCTTGTTTACTTTTTGTCAAAGCATTAAACAATGTAGACTTCCCTACATTTGGTAAACCAACAATTCCAAGTGATAACATAGTATATATAATTAGTAAGCAGAGTTTAGTATAAAAAAGATAAAAAGTCAATATAAAAACCAGTCAAGTGACTGGTCTTATCATTATTGAGTATTACTCCACAATCGCCTTCAATTCATAACCAAACACCTTACTTGCTCGCTTTATATAATCTTCAATATTATTCTGAAAATATGGAGGGTATTGTGATTGAATTTTACCAATCATATAGTATGCAACTGCCATAAGAGTTCCATAATCAGCATCTTTTGATAATGGCACATGTACACGCGCATCTTTCACACCGTAATACTTATTTTTGTAATCAAAGCTTATAAAACACTCTTTGGGAGAAAGAATAACATTTTTTGCATGCATACACTGATCCACAGTAAATACACGTCCTGAAACTTCTGGTTGCAAAATCTCATCAAACTTTGTGAGGAACATGTCGCGAATCGCATCAAACTTACTCGGCAAAATAAAATAATATGAATCGTAATCTGCAAAATTATTTGGTATAATTTTGTCTATTTTTTTATGCAAAAAATTATAAATCTTTTTTGGATCCTCACCTGTATGACCCAAAATCATACCCATGTATGTGCTGGTGTTATATGTATATGGTTCACGATTTTTTGGAAAAACAAAAAACTTATCTTCATCAATATATTTTTTTGCCGGAGCCTCAACATTGTTAGTAAGGAGTCGTGTCTCTACTTTTTTCTTTTTAAAAAAATCTGCCATCTCAATTGAGTGTTTACTTCCAGATGCCGAAACAAGAATCACACCATCAATACCTGAATAATTCTCAAACTTTTGTTTATAGTCACTTTCATTGGCAAATACGGCCTCAGCATTTTCAAATAAAATTTTTCCAGTAAAAAATGCATTTACACTACCTACAACCATTGGTTTTTTATAATTTCCCAAATTAAGAGTTGGCAAACCCTGTGACATAAATAATTCAAGTGCAGCAAGCGTAACCACATCAAGATTTGGTAGAGATTTGATATCAAATTTTTCTAATGCTTCAAAATTGGGTGTATTCATAATTCAATGTTATATCAAGTAGTACTCATTAATAAAATATTATATACAATAGTATAGCATGTGACCGCAAAAGTAAAAACTTTTCAAATAAAAAATCCCTGCACTATGCAAGAATTTTTTATAACCATCTGACTTACTTTTTCAAGAAAATCATATGGAGAACGGCCGAGCTTGAGCGCATCGCGGAAGCGAAGCGTCGTCGTCGGCCTAAAAGAACGAGGCAAGGAGCCAAACCGATCGCGACGCGAGGCGTCGCCAGGTTCAGGCTCGTGGGTAGGATACTAGTAGCGGCGGATGTACGACCACTGGTTGGGGGTGACGTTCACGAGCACGGTCTGCGGGTCGTACTCGCCGGTGTAGAGACTGTACTCGTGAGTATACGCCAAGATGTCGTCGACGTTCTGGAAGCCGACGATGAATTCGTCGTCCTGCTCCATCTCACCCAGGATGTCACAACGGATTTCGAACCGTCGCTGACTGCCCGGGTACACCGTGAACTCCGCCATCTCGAACTCGTCAGTCTCGGGATTGTCGAAGCTGAACTCGACGTCTCCGTAGAACACGCGAGTCTCGCTCGACTCAAGCACGTGGTAGTTGTCGATGACGATGCGGCAGGTGTCCACGCTCTCGTAGAACGAAACGCGCGAGGCGATGAGCATCATGCGCTCGATCGAGACGG
>JABGUG010000047.1 GCA_018646705.1 Candidatus Parcubacteria bacterium
TGATACTAAATATAGACAAAAATGTCAACCTTTTTGTTGTTTATAATCAAAATAACCTACTTTTTGCTTGAGATCTTTGAGTCTTGAGTAGAAACCAGAGGTGTGGATAGAATTAAGCCCTAATTTGCAAAAATCATAGT
Organism: Candidatus Parcubacteria bacterium; assembly: GCA_018646705.1. GTDB lineage: Bacteria > Patescibacteriota > Patescibacteriia > Magasanikbacterales > UBA922 > BM521. The sequence goes on from JABGUG010000047.1 coordinate 141, forward strand.
GGTGAGCCCATTCATGCAAGAGAGTATCAAGGAACGTCTTAGGAGCAAGAATTTGGCCTCGAACAGCTGTTCTATTGTTGATGTAGATATATTTTGTGCTTGGTTTATAATAACCATATTGGCGAGCCACGACACGCCCTTTGTATTTTTTATGATACTGTTTTGCTTTGGAAATTTTTAGTCGAACTATATCAATCTTTGCGAGGTCAGCTAGCTCATCAAGTAGTTCATCACTATATCGTTGACGTAGTTCTTCAGATTTTGATCTCAAAAGTTTCTTTGTAATAAGTTTGGCAGAAAGAGAAATAGTAAAATCAACTACTTCTATTGAATTACTTTTGGCATAATTATATTTTCTAGAAAGCAGTTTTATATTCATAAAATTAGTTTATAAGGTTTCTAAAGTATTATACATCAGAACTTTTTAACTTTCTACTTTATAAACTTTTTACTAAAAAACAAAAAGACCCTTGTAGTGTCCGGCGCGACATAGGAACAAAGGAGGGGGTGTTCCCGCCATCGCCAAACACTATAAGAGTCTTTTCTTTATTACGATAGACTATGATATCATATTTTAACGTTTTTGTCAAGTATTTGTTTTATGTCTATGTGGAAAAAGTAAAAAATAGCTTATTTTAGCCATTTTTATACTATGTTAGGTTGTGTATGCTTATATTTTATGGTATTCTTTGTCATGTAATAAACATTTTAATATTTTTTTATGATAGATACATTACAAAACTATATCTTTTGGAATAATAATGCATGGGATTATCTCGTAGCATTGGGAGTATTTATTTTACTTTTGATTGTGTTAAAAGTTTTTCAAGTTGTAATACTTAAAAAACTTAGAAAATTTGCAAAGAAAACAAAAACAAATTTAGATGATGCTCTCATAGATTATATGAGTTCAATTAGGCCGCCATTTTATTTACTTGTGTCATTGTGGGTAGGTACACAGCTTATTGTGCTTCCAAATTATATACAAAAGGCAGTCATGTTTTTCTTTGTTATTATAATTGTATATGAAGTGATTCGTGCTATGGAAAAGGTTGTGGTTTATAGTATTGAATCATATGGAAAAAAGAAAAGTGCTGATTACGATAGAAAACAAAGTGCTTCAATGATTCATTTGAGTAAACTTGCGGTGAGAATTATTTTATGGAGCATAGGTCTTTTGATGATTTTATCAAATTTAGGAGTAGACATTTCATCACTTGTGGCAAGTCTTGGTATTGGTGGAATTGCCATAGCTTTGGCAGTTCAAAATGTACTCGGTGATGTATTTAGTTCATTTTCAATTTATTTAGACAAACCGTTTGAAGTAGGGGATTTCATTACTATTGGTGCGGATAGTGGTACTGTAGAAAAAGTTGGCTTAAAGACTACGCGTATCAAAACAATGCGTGGTGAAGAACTCGTTGTCTCAAACAAGGAATTAACTAGTACACGTGTACAGAATTTTAAAAAACTTAATAAGCGTAGAGATGTGATTTTGCTCGGTGTTACATATGATACAACTCATGACAAACTTGAAAAAATACCAGCAATGGTCGAAGAAGTTATTTCTTCAGTAAAAGGAGTTGAGTTTGATAGATGCCATTTTGCAGAGTATGCTGACTCAAGTCTCAATTTTGAGATTGTGTATTTTGTAAACACGTCTGCATATGCTGAATTTATGGATGCAAAACAACAGGTTAATCTCAATCTCTTTAAGCGATTTGCTGAAGAAAAGATTGAGTTTGCTTATCCTACGCAGACGTTGTTTGTGAATAAGGTATAAATGATATTGACAAGAAAAGCGAAATTATATATAATAATCTCGCTTTAAAAGCACGCCTTCCCGATTTCATCGGGACTGCGCTTTGCTTGAGCTTTTATAACACGCACGCCTAGCTCAGTTGGTTAGAGCACCTCGTTTACACCGAGGGGGTCAGGGGTTCGAATCCCTTGGCGTGCACACGAAAAATGGCGTAAGCCATTTTGAGTGTCACGTGATGACCGGAGGTCATTTTACGTGACAACGCATATTGCATCAGCAATGGCGCTATCTCGTGGCACGCACACGAGCTTTTTATTTAATGCCGACATGGCTCCATGTAAAGCTCACTTCGTTCGCCACGTGACAAGCCTAAAAGATCCCCTATAGGGTTATGCTTGCCACGTGATGACCGAAGAGTCATTTTACGTGTGCCGACATAGCTCAGTTGGTAGAGCGCATCCATGGTAAGGATGAGGTCTCCGGTTCAAACCCGGATGTCGGCTCTAAGGACTCATTTTAAGCTTAATTTGGCAGATATTAACTCAGTATCGTACGGTACAGGGTTGACATTATTTAGAAAGTGATGTATTATCTACCTGCTATTATTTTAAGAAAAGACATATGGCTTCAAAGTCAAAAGAGCGAAAAAATCGAAAAAAGATGAAGTGTTCTGAATGCGGTTCGATTACTTATTATATAAGAAAAAACGTATCACTTCAAAATAGGCTCGAACTCAGTAAACACTGTAAGCATTGTACTAAACACACATTGCACAAAGAGACAAAATAAGAGTATAATAAAACAGTCATCAAAGGCTGTTTTTTAATTTAATAATAGTTTTATGTATTATCTCAAAGCGTTTTTTAATAGTTTCAAAATTGATTGGCTTCAAAAACAAAAAAATGAAGGGAAAAAAGCTGCTAATTATATAATTTTATTCGTATTATTATTTTCAGCTATTTATGCTGGATATTTTGCAAATCGTATTCCAGAAGAACTTACCAAAGTTAGGGATGAAGTTTTTTTACAAGTTCCAGATTTTGGAGCAGACATGGTAGGTGGGCAATTGACTGTGACTGATTTAGAACAACCTTTTGTGTTTGAAAGTGAGGCTGGAGAAGAACCATTTAAACTTGTTGTAGATACAGTAAACACAACAACTGCAAGCATTGAAGACGTGATGAAAGATGAATCTGTAAGTACAGTTCTTATTACTAAAACTCAAGTATCTATTCATGATGCAAGTGTAGGAAAAACAACAATCCAACAATTTAGTGATTTTCCTGATATTTCTTCGAGTAAGCAGGAGTTGCTTGCTTGGTCAAATGATTTTTTGAGTAAAAAGACAACATTTTTTGTATTCTTACTCATCGCTTGGTTTGTTATATTTACAATGAGTAGGGTAGTTTATTCATTACTTCTCTCCCTTATAGTTTTTGTCGTTGCGCATTTTGCAAAACGTGAAGAATGGAAATTTGGCCAGATATACACCGTGAGTTTATTTGCTGTTACTGCACCGACTATTATAGGTTCCTTTGTAGCTCTTGCTGGGGTGCATGTGCCATATCTATACACAGTTTTGACCCTTGGTCTTTTGCTGGTTGTCGTGTTTTACAAAAAACAAGGTATTGGAGATGATAAAGGTATGGTAGAAGAAGACAAAAAGTAGTATTAAATACATAAAAATCAAGTGTACTTAATACACTTGATTTTTTGTTACTTTTCGTGTATGCTATTTTGGCATCATGGGCGTATTCCACCGTCGCTCTTGTTGCACAGAGCTATGGCGGATAAATCTTATATCAAAAATTTATTTAATATGGGCGTGTGGTGTAGTGGTAACACATGGGTCTCCAAAACCTATGACGGGGGTTCGATTCCCTCCACGCCTGCAAGACTCTTTTTAAGAGTCTTTTTTTTATTATATTTTTCATTTGAAAAAAGCATTTAAAAATGGTATAATTTTTGCATATTAATTTTGAATAATAATATATGTTTAAACGTTTTTTTGTTATATTTTCTATATTTGGACTAATCTTAAGTCCTTTATTTGTGTCTGCACAAAGTGAAGATATTCTTTTAGAAGAAGAAGTGGAAGAGGTTGTCACAGAATCAATAATTACATCAGAAGATTTTGTGCAAGTAGAAAAAAAGATTATCTTTGATGCAGCTCAGTCAGTAATACCAGAAGAGTCTAGATTTACCCCAACGTATAGATGGGATTTTGGCGATGGTTTTTTTGAAATAGGAGAAGAGGTGGTACATCAATATACAGCAATTGGAACATATGATGTCACACTTACCATGACATATGACTCAGAAGAGTTTAAAGTAAGTAAAAGTGTTTTTGTATATGACAGACGTGCTTTACTTATTATAGATGCCAAAAAACAAGAAGAAATTAATTTAATAGATGATCAGGCTCGTAAAAATGGAGTTGCGCTTAGAATTTTGTCTCCAGAAGGCCCGGATGCTGATTTTTTTTCAGAAGATTCATTGGTGAAATCAATTGGTGAACAGACAGAATATATAAAGGATTCACAAGTTTTGATGTTTTATACCAAGTCTTTGCGTGGTCTACAAGCTTTTACACGTTATTGGCAGGGACTTTCTATAGAAGACAAAGAACTAGTTCGTAAGAAATTTTTTGGTGTCATTACTGATGGAAGTGTTAGTGTGACATCGCATGGTGTATTTCAAAATTTTCAGATTATTGAACCAAACTATATTTTACTCACACGTTCAGAAGCTCTCAATCCCATTTTGGCAGCAAAGGATATAAAAGAAATTGAGTCATCTTTGTTTGGGCGTGGTATTGAGTTCAAGCGTATTGATGAAAAGAGTGGTAAGTCCAAATTATATGTATTGTCTACTTTAATTACATCATTTATTGAGCGCGGTGTTTCTGCTGATAGTATTTATCTTATTTTGGTAGTCCCATTTCTCGCGTTTATTGTAATATTTTTCCGACATGTGATTGGTATTAGTACGTTTGGTATTTATACTCCAGTTATTATTACTGTTGCATTTTATATACTTGGACTTGGGTTTGGTATTCTTACATTTTTGTTTGCGGTGATTACAGGATATATTGTGAAATATATTTTTGAAAAATTTGAATTCTTATATTTACCAAAAGTTGCTCTCAATTTGTCGTTCATTACTTTATCATTTTTACTTCTCATGCTTTTGATGCTTTGGCTTGGTACGCCGTTTTCACTATCAGTGGCAGTATTTCCCATGCTTGTTATGTCTACACTTTCTGAAAAGTTTATGGCAGCAAAATCAGAAGAAGGTTTACGCAATGCTGTTGTTGGTGTAATAGAGACACTTGCGGTTGTGGTGATTTCTTATTATCTCATGGTATGGGCAGCGTTTAATGATCTTGTCATATCATGGCCAGAGGTTGTAATAGTTCCTCTCGTGCTTATGTTAATTTTGGGTAAATTTAGTGGACTTCGTATTAGTGAATATTTTAGATTTAGAAGTTTATTTTCTGATCATACAGAAGAATAGGTATGAAGTTTTTTTCTCAAGCAAATGGAATACTTGGTATGAACGCACGTAACTTACATTACGTGGGTCGTTATAATACATCTGAAAGTAAAAAATTTGCAGACAATAAACTTTATACAAAAAATTTCCTAATGACACGAGGTATAGGTGTTGCAAAGGTATACCTCGTTATAAAAAAATACAAAGAATTGTCTCAGGTTAATCCAAAAACATTGCCGCAGAGTTTTGTGATAAAACCAAATCGTGGATTTGGAGGTGAGGGGATTATGGTTATTAGGGAACATAAAGGTAATATATTTACTGATGTAAATGGGAATGATTATGAATGGAAAGATTTATATCACCATATGGTCTCAATTCTTGATGGTAAATATGCTATCTCTGGATTGTTTGATGCCGTAATTGTAGAAGAACTTTTGGAAAATCATGAATATTTTAGTCCTTTTGTTGAGCGAGGATTACCAGATATTCGTATTATTGTTTTTAATTATGTACCAATTATTGCAATGTTACGATTACCAACTGAGGAGTCACAGGGTAAGGCAAATCTGCATCTTGGTGCTGTTGGTGCTGGCATAGATATTGCCACTGGAAAGGCCACTCATGCAGTACAGTATGATAAATTTATTCGTAAATTACCAAATGGCGAACGTGTGAATAAAATTGAATTACCTATGTGGAATGAGATTTTGACTATGGCAGCAAAGGCACAGCAAGCAAGCCAAATAAAATTTCTTGCTGTTGATATTGTACTTACAAAAACAGGTATTAAAATTTTGGAGCTAAATGCACGTGCAGGACTTGGTGTTCAAATCGCCAATCAAATTCCACTCAAGCATCGTTTACGAAAAGTAGAAGATTTGAAAGTTACTAATCCAGAAAAAGGAGTAGAGGTAAGTAAAGCACTCTTTAGTTCACTCGCAGAAAAGACAGAAAAAGTTGAAACAGTTGCAGGTAAAAAAGTTATTGGACTTTTTGAAAAAATAGATATTTTGAATACAAACTACACTGATGTACCTACAAAAATTGACCCTCACACATCCCACGTACTTTTTGATGAATCACTCACTGAAATTAGTTCACGGAAGCGCTATATCGATGTTGTGCTTCGTGGTGAACGTGTGAGATTTCCTTTTAAAAAAGATAAGATCGAGGGAAACCATAAAGTTGTTATTGGTGGTAAAATTCTTAAGAATTTTTTGATTGACCCAAGTATTACTTCGACTTCTGAAAAAGAAGAAAAAGGTAAAAGTAATACAACAGAAAAAGTTAATGAAAAGATTATTACTAATGTCGATAAGAAGTTGACCGAATTAGATAAACACCTAAATATACTTTCTTTTGTTAAGCCTATAAATTTGATTGAAGAAAAAGAACGTTTTTTGAGTAATCCAAATTATTCACCTCAGTTTATTTACAAAAAACCAGAAGTAGACTTAGAACATATATTGCGTGATGTAAGTGCATTACCTAGGGATATTGATCATCCTTTGGCAGATTTATTTATTTCAAAGATTGACGAGATTATTTCAAAAATGCATCTTATTGATTCTGTAGGGACAGATGGATTTACTCAGGCAAGTGAAGATTTGTATGGTAAGGTAGACAATAATTTGTACAATCAAGCAGTCCAATATATCAAAAAACTTAATATTGAAGAAGACAAGAGTAAAATACTTGGTACAAAGCAAATCATCAAACGTATAGAGCATTTTTTGTCAGAGTATAAATTGACAGGTTGGAAAGTAAAGGTTTCTGAAAAACAGACTGCAGATATCGCAATAAATAAAAGTGGCAACATTCTATTGAAGAGTAATGTAAAATTTACAGAGAATCGTCTGAAAGCAGTGATTGCGCATGAGATTTGCACACATGTATATAGATATGAAAATGGAGCCATGCAAAAATATAAAATATTTGCACAAGGTACATCAAATTATTTACAAACTGAAGAAGGTCTTGCGGTGTACAATCAAAAAGCTATTGGGGTGCCTCTTGGAGAAAAAGATAAATGGGCTGCACTTCGTGTTATTGCTGCATATAAGGCAAAAGAGATGTCGTTCAAGGAATTATATTCATATTTGAAATATGAATATGAACTAGATGATGAGTCAGCCTGGAAATCGTGTATTCGTGCTAAGCGTGGTATTACTAACACGAGTTCATATGGCGCGTTCACTAGAGATATTATTTATTTCAAAGGGTATCTAGAAGTAAAAAATCATATTGAAAAACATGGACGCAGAGGAATGAAAGAATTGTATGTTGGGAAAATTAGTATAGATGATTTGAAATACTTGGTACATTTGGGTGAATACAAGGTAAAGTATTTACCACCGGAGAAAATTGAACTTCAAAAATAGTCTTACGCAAGGCTATTTTTTTGAGATAAAAATTGTGATATACTGTATCTAGTTGAAAAGTGGAAAAGTTCGTCAAGTTAAAAAGAAAATGAGATGAAATTAATAAGAACTTTATAAACTTTTAAACTTTTTACTTTATAAACTTTCACATAAGAAAGGTGTTTTTTCTACTTATGAAACCCCCAAACAAAATATTCAAAAAAGCGTATATAGTTACAGTAGACATGGGATATGGTCATCAGCGTGCAGTGTATCCACTTCATGATATTGCGCAGAATGTCGAAGGTTTGTCTATGAATGGATATGGCATTATCAATGCCAATAAGTACGGCGGAATACCAAAGAAAGACCAGCGTAGGTGGGAGGGCGGACGGTCAATTTACGAAACAATTTCACGTATGAAGCATTTACCAATTGTGGGAAATTGGATTTTTGGTATTATGGATTACGTTCAGCGTATACAACCATTTTATCCAGCGCGTGATTTGTCCAAGCCAACCATGCAGGTGAAGCAACTATATTCTTGGGTTAGAAAAGGTTGGGGAAAACATTTGATAGATACACTTAACCGCCTTGAACATTTACCATATGTAACATCTTTTTTCACCACTGCTTTTTTTGCAGAAGAACATGGTTATAAAGGAGAAATTTATTGTATTTGTACAGACACTGATATTAGCCGCGCGTGGGTACCATTGGAACCTGATAAGTCTCGTATCAATTATCTTGTACCAAATCGTCGTGTAAAAGAGAGGCTTCAGTTATATGGAATAAGGAGAGATAATATTTTTGTTACAGGCTTTCCATTGCCAAAAGAAAATATTGGAGGAAATTCACTCAAAGTTTTGAAGAATTCTCTTGGTAAACGTATTACACACCTTGATCCAAAAGGTATGTATCGTAACAAGTATAAACATACTATACAAGAGTTTCTAGGTAAAGAATTTTGTGATGATGTGTGTGAGATTGGTCATCCCCTAACAATTACTTTTGCGGTTGGTGGAGCTGGGGCACAGCGAGAACTCGGAGCTGAAATTGCCGAAAGTTTGCGTGAATATATTTTGAAAGGAAAAATAAGACTCAATCTTATTGCTGGAGTTAAAAATGATGTTTATCGTTATTACCAGGCAGTTTTGAAGGATATGGGACTTTTGAATAAAAAGAAAGCAAATGTAAGTATCGTGTTTGCTGAGTCAAAGTTTGATTATTTCAAAAAGTTTAATGAAGTTCTCAATGACACGGATATTTTGTGGACAAAACCAAGTGAGCTGTCATTTTATGCTGGTTTAGGTCTTCCTATAATTTTAGCACCAACTATTGGCTCTCAAGAAGATTTTAATAAACAATGGCTTACTTCAATTGGTGCGGGTGTGCCACAGCAGGATCCTAAATATACAAATGAATGGTTGTTTGATTGGTTAGAGTCTGGTTGGTTAGCCCAAGCTTCTATGGAAGGTTTCTTGGATGCGCCACGCAATGGTGCATATCATGTAGAAGAAGTTGTACTCAAGGGAAAGAGGAGTGAGATAGAGGACATGCATTTACTTTAGTAAGAAAGTTTAAAAGTTTATAAAGTTCGAAAGTCTTTTTCTTTCAACTTTATAACTTTATAACTTTATAAACTCAATTATGCTTTGGTTTTTTATTGCTTTGGCAGGATATTTCTTTCTTGCACTCACATTTATATTAGATAAACTCATACTTACCAAATCTGTTGGTAAGCCAGTTGTGTATACATTTTATTCAACTATTTTTATGTTTGGGGCGCTTCTTGCGTGGCCATTTGGAGTTGAATTATTACACGGAGTAGATTGGTGGTGGGCGATTACGTCTGGCGTTGCATTTGGTTTTGGTCTATGGACTTTGTATAAGGCAGTGAAGAGTGGGGAGGCTTCGCATATAAATCCACTAAATGGAGCAATCGTGACAATTTCGACATATGCCCTTTCTTTTTATTTTTTGAGCGAGTCGCTCAGCTCTTTGCAAATTTTGGGAATGGCAGTATTGGTGTGTGCGTCATTACTCTTGTCTCTTGAAAAATCTCGTAAACACAAAGGTATCCATATGGGATTTGTGTGGGCTATTGTATCAGGAATATTGTTTGCCGTGTCTCATGTGAGTGCAAAATATTTATATGAGCTGTATCCATTTTTGACTGGTTTTGTGTGGACGCGTGCAGCAACTGGTTTTGTTGGTTTGTTTGTTTTATTGTTTCCTTCGGTACGCAAAACATTTAAAAAGAAAAAGACAAAAGAAAAACCAAAGACAAAAGCTAAACGTTATGCAGGGGCTATTGTAGTTGCAACAAAAGTTTTGGGGGTTGTTGCAGTTGTGTTGATACAATACGCTATGGCAATAGGTTCAGTTTCTCTAGTTGTCGCTATGAGCGGATTGCAATACGCACTTATGTTTTTGCTTATTTTGTTTTTTACGAAATTTTTACCAAAAATATTTAAAGAATATTTTACTAAGCGTGAACTTGTGATCGAATGGGTGGCGATCCTTCTTGTGGTTGTAGGTTCTATGCTTTTTGTAATATAGATTTTATGAAAAAAATTATGTATTTCTTTCTTGCAATAATTATAGTATTAGTTGTATTGTATATTTTCTTACTCGCAACAAGTGTACGAAAGTATCCAGTTGATTTTGGTATTAGTTTCAATCATCATCACGCTTCATCTCTTGGGCTTGATTGGCAAAAAGTTTATACAGACATGCTTGAAGAGTTGAATCCTAAATATATTCGTATTGCAGCTATGTGGAATGACGTGGAAAAAGTAGAAGGCACGTATGATTTTTCATACGTTGATTTTATGATGGACAAGGCGAAAGAGAATGGAACAAAAGTTACACTCGTGGTTGGACAAAAGGCACCAAGGTGGCCAGAGTGTCATGTACCAAAATGGGTGGATGCGCTTTCAGAAAAAGAATATGAAGAAAAACTTCTTGCATATGACAAAGTGGTTGTGGATAGATACAAAAATCATGAAGCATTGGAACTTTGGCAAGTTGAAAATGAACCATTTATAAAATTTCGTTTTGGTGAGTGTTCAAAATTTCGTGAAGATTTGGTTGATGAAGAAATTAATCTAGTGCATAGACTTGATGAGGCGCACTGGGTAATGGTGACAGACAGTGGTGAACTTAGTACATGGAATAAGGCTAGCAAGGCTGGAGATTTGTTTGGTACGACTTTGTATCGTATAGTTCGCACTCCGAAAGGACATGTATGGACATACGATTGGTTGCCAGCAAGCTTTTATAGATCCAAGGCCCGTCTTATGGGAATTCCACTTGAGCAAATGTACATAGCAGAACTTCAAGCAGAGCCATGGTTTACAGACTCTACTCCAGATGATACACCGATCGAAGAACAGGAAAAGACTATGAATATTGAACGAATGCAAAAACATGTTGATTATGCTGAGAGAATTGGAGTACGTCGCGCTTACTTATGGGGAGTTGAGTGGTGGTATTGGATGCGTGAAAAACAAGAAGACACAAGATACTGGGACGCAATTAAAAATAAATTGAATTAAATAATATGCTTGTACGTAAAAAACCATACAGCATAAGAGAAGAAGTTCCTATTGTTGAGCATAAAGGAATTTTCAAGCGCCAACTTTCTTTTTTTCAAACAATAGCTCTTATTGTTAGTGGTACTGTCGGCGCAGGGATTTTGGGTATTCCATATGCTGTTTCAAAAGTTGGTGTAGGTGTTGGTATGATTTATATTGTTTGTGTAGGCTCACTCATGATAGGTCTCAATCTAATGGTTGGTGAGATAGTCGTACGTACAAGAGAAAAATTACACCTTGTTGGGCTTGCACGAAAATATCTTGGATGGTTTGGTGAAGTGCTTATGACTATTTTTGTCTATCTTACATTACTCGGTGTACTTGTTGTATTTACGATTGGTGAAGGAGAGGTTTTGGCAGAATTGTTTGGTGGTTCTAACTTTATGTGGAGTATTGTATTTTTTGTAATTGCTAATTTTCTTATCATAGTTGGGTTTAATACAGTTAAGACTGTTGAGTTTTTTTTGAGCTTGGGAATTTTGGTAATCATTATTATTATGGCATTTTATAGCGCGCCACATATTGATTTTAATAATGCGACATATCACAATCTTGCATATTTATTTTTTCCTTACGGAGTAATCTTGTTTGCATATAGTAGTAGTGCAGTTGTTGTAGAAGCACATTCAGTGCTCAAAGATAGGGATTTGAGTTATAAAAAAGCGATTATAATCGCAGGGTTTATTGTTATGGCAATTTATGCATTATTTGCTATTGTAGCTGTTGGTGTGACCGGGCCAGAAACTACAGAGGTGGCAACAGTAGGACTTGGTCGTGTGGTTGGAAAGAGCATGTTATTTTTTGGAAATATTTTTGCTATTATTGCTATGGGAACTACGTTTCTTATTATGGGAACAGCTCTCAAGGATTCGTTAACTTGGGATTACAAATTACCAAAATACGTTTCACTGTCAATTGTAATTTTTGTACCATTTATTGTATTTTTGTTTGGTGTGAGACATTTTATACAGGCGGTTGATATTGTTGGAGGTGTGTTTATGAGCATAGCTATGCTTTTGCAAGTTCTTATTTATTGGCGTGCCAAGCAGCTCGGTCATTTGAAAAAAAGTAGATATAAGTTACATCATACATTTTTACTTATTGCATTGCTCATGCTAGCGTTAAGTGCTGGGGCAATATATAGTGTGGTTAAATTGTTCTAAGTAGTATGAGAAAAGTTTTATCTATTTTCTTTTTTATATTTGTTTTCTCAGGTTGTTCTTCAGTTCCAGTAAGTAATCCTGAAGTTAAGGAAGAGGCGAGTGTGGTTGAAAACAGCGCAGTTGAAAAAAAGATAAATCTTGTAGAGTTGCAAGATTCTTTTTTTATTCCAATACTTGCTTTGCACCACGTAGGCAATCCGCCCGCAAGTTTAAGTGATAGTGCTAAGACTTGGTATATATCAGAAGAAAAATTTGAAAATATTTTGCGTGTTATAGAAGATAATGATTATACTGCATTGTCTATGACAGAATTCCTTGATTTTTTAAGACAAAAGAAAATTCCAGAGAAATCCATAGTACTTACATTTGATGACGGGGCAAAAGATTTTTATGAAGTCGCATTTCCTCTATTGCAAAAATACAATGTAAAAGCAACCATGCACATCATGACTGGTGTGAGAGGCGATGATTGGCTGAGTGCTGAAGAAATAAAAGAAATGCATGATACTGGACTTGTAGATTTTGAGTCTCATACAAAATATCATGCGTACCTAACCAGAATATCTCGAGATGAAGCTCTGGTAGAATTGCAAAAAAGTAAAGAATATTTAGAAAGTATTTTGGAAAAACAGGTTGAGGTGATAGCTTACCCTTTTGGTTTGTATAATGAAGATGTGAAGGATATTGCACGCGAAGCGGGATATAAGGTAGGTCTAACTATAAAAGGAAACATAGAACAAAAATCTGATGATTTGTTAGAATTACATCGTATTATTATTACTGAGTATTCAAATATTGAAGAAATTCTTAGTATAGAAGAGGTTGACAAAATGCCTAAATTGTGATAAGATAAGTTCATAATAATTTATGTGTTTTGGGAAATGGTGTTAGTTGTTGGTTGGTTTTATCCTTTCGGATTACTACTCAACAACTTCCTTCCCGCCTTCGTCAATTTTGGCGGGTGTGTCTATCTTCCAAAACGCTTTAAAGCGTTTTTTTGTATGGCAGAAAAATATTTATTTACATCTGAGTCTGTGACCGAAGGTCATCCAGACAAAATTTGTGATCAAATTTCAGATGCAGTCCTAGACGCAGTTCTTACAGACGATCCAAATGGAGCATGTTGTTGTGAAGTTTTCACTACGACTGGTCTTGTAGTTGTTGGTGGTGAGATTACTACCAAAACATATGTAGATATTCCAACAATTGTTCGCAACACATTGAAAGATATAGGTTACACTGATGCTGATTATGGTATTGATTATAAATCATGTGGTGTAATGGTGGCTGTAGATGAACAAAGTCCAGATATTGCACAAGGTGAAATAGAAACAGAAGGTCATCCTCACAAAGCTCAGGGAGCGGGGGATCAAGGTATGATGTTTGGTTATGCATCAAAAGAAACCAAAGAGTTCATGCCATTACCAATTATGCTCGCACATGGATTGACCAAAAAGCTAGCAGAAGTGCGTAAAAGTGGAAAATTAAATTATCTTCGTCCAGATGGAAAGAGTCAGGTTACTGTAGAATATGTAGGTGGTAAGCCTACACGTGTGGACGCTGTAGTAGTTGCTACACAGCATGATGAAGATATTACTCTAGAGAAACTTAGAGAGGATGTACGTCGTGAAATCATTGACCCTATATGTGGTGAATATATAGATGAAGATACTAAATATTATATTAATGAAACAGGTAAGTTTGTTATTGGTGGGCCACAAGGGGATACTGGTGTGACAGGTCGCAAGATCATTGTAGATACTTATGGTGGAAAAGGTCGTCACGGTGGCGGAGCATTTTCTGGAAAAGTACCAAACAAACAAGATCGTTCTGGAGCATATATGGCACGCTATATTGCAAAAAATATTGTAGCAGCTGACCTTGCAGATGAATGTGAAGTACAGCTTTCATATGCTATTGGTTATCCAGAGCCTACAAGCGTACTTGTAGATACATTTGGTACTGGAAAGGTTGACCAAGAGAAACTAACTGAGGCTGTAAGAAATGTTTTTGATCTTACTCCAGCAGGAATTATTGAAACTCTTGATCTCAAACGTCCAATTTACAAGGCAACTGCTAGTTATGGACATTTTGGGAGAGATGAGTTTTCATGGGAAAAGATAGACAAAGTTGATGAGTTGAAAGAAAAATTAAAATAGAAAATTTAGCACAAACAAAAAACCGCTTCATAATTGAGCGGTTTTTTGTTTTCCTGTATAAATATTGAAATATTTATATAGGAGAGATGGGCAGGTGGAGCTGCCCGGGTGGCGCCGTCCGTGGAAAGGTCGGCGCGCGAGTCGTACGTGTGCATAGGCGGTCCCCCTAGAACATTGCCGCGATTTCTCGCAGCGTGATACCGTCGCGACGACGGTAGAAGTAGGTCCCGATTGCGAGGATCACGAGCCCGACCGCGACGACGACTTCGGCGAACCCCGCCGTAGACGTTCGTTCGATCTGGTTCGATCTTGCCTCGTTGTGATCCCACGCCTGTTCGGCGTTGGCGTCAGTGATCGCGATGTTCGAGGTCGTGGCCTCGAACGTGGCTCCTCGGTTCATGTTCCATGCGCCATGAGCGGCCAATGCGATGGCCGCGATGACGAGAAAACCCACTAGGGGTTTCAGGACATTACGTCCTTGCATACTGTTCCTCCTCCTGGCGAAAAAATCGCCAGCGTGTCGTCATGTGTCCTGCAGCTCCACCTGCATAAGACGCGAGACTTTACCATATTTTGGAGGTCTTGTCAATAGTATACTCTATAAATAGATAAAAATGTAGAAAATTTGATAAAAATGAAACCTTCTTGGTTTTTTTACCAAATGGGTCGTTTTTAGAAGGAAATCGTTTGGGTATATGCGATATGTCATGTTTTGTTCAAAAAACCAGTTATTTGTGGTATAATTAGCCTATATGTCAATAATACAGGCTATAGTTCTTGGTGTTATCCAAGGAATCACAGAATTTTTACCGATTTCTAGTTCGGGTCATCTTGTATTTATACCAAAGTTGTTTGGGTGGGGAGATCAGGGACTTGCATTTGATACTATAATGCACTTAGGAACACTGCTTGCAGTTGTAGTATATTTTAGGAAAAAATTGTGGAAAATTTTACGTGCTGTATTTTTGTATAAGAATAAAGAGATTAGAAATGATCGAAAGTTGGGTTGGTTACTTATATTGAGTATCATTCCAGCAGGAATAATTGGTTTATTTTTTGACAATTGGATAGAGACCAATTTACGTTCTACTACTGTTATTGCTTTTGGGCTTATATTTTGGGGAATCATTTTATTTTTTGCTGATCGTGTGTCACAAAAGAAATCTAGTACAAGAAGTCTTGGTCAGACGGGTTGGAAGCAGACATTGTTTATTGGTTGTGCACAGGCCATCGCGTTGATTCCAGGAACTTCAAGATCAGGTATTACCATGACAGCGGGTTTATTTTCAAAATTTAACAAGAAATCAGCAGCAGAATTTTCATTTCTTATGAGTATACCCGTTATTGGACTTGCGGGACTTTTACAAATTTTGGAGTTAGTTCAAAATGGATTTGGTAGTATTGGTCTACTATCACTCACAATTGGATTTGTGGTATCAGCTATTAGTGGATTCTTTGCAATCACTGGTCTTATGAAAATTATTCAGAAATGGAGTTTTACACCGTTTGTTGTATATAGGGTTATTGTTGGGGTTTTGATTCTTTTTTTCTTTAAATAATTCGGATAATGCAAATAATTCAGATTAACAAATAATAAAAGTGTGGAGTGAGTTAACATATTTATATATGCAAGATAAACTCATCTACAAAGAATTAAGTTATAAAATTATAGGTCTATTATTTCAAATACATAATGAATTTGGTAGAATGTTGAATGAGCGAGAATATGCAGATAGGTTTGAGGAGCTATTGAAAGAAAATTTTATACAATATGAAAGAGAAAAGTATGTTTCACAGGGTTCCAGAATGGATAGTAAAAGAAGAAATAGAGTCGACTTTATTATAGAAAACAAAATGGTAGTTGAATTTAAGACAGTAAGTTTTTTAAGTAAAGATGATTATTTTCAATGTCAAAGATATTTATCGAGTTCAGGGTTACGTCTTGCGTTATTAATTAATTTTCGCTCTAAATATCTTGCACCACGTAGAATTTTAAATTACGAATTGTATAATAAAGAGAAATAAAATATTTGTGAATCTGAATTATCCGAATACATTTGAATTATTTTATGAGTATAAAAAGTAATACAAAAAAAATCATTACCGTTCTCGGAGCAGGAAATATGGGCACGGCTGTGGCCCAAGTTTTGGCTGATAATGGACATGAAGTGCGTATATGGAATTGGGAAGGAGATTTGTTACCACTCAAGCAAATTGAGAAGTTTGGGGAAAACAAAAAATATCTTAAAGGTGTAAAACTTTCAAAAAATATTATTCCAAAATATAAAATTAACGATGCTCTTGACGGGGCACACGTCGTGTTTCTAGTTGTTCCAAGTGATGCGCTTGAGCATACTATATCATTTGCTGCACGTAGTATTGAGAACAATGCGGTAATTGTAGATGTGTCAAAAGGTGTGGAGCCAGAAAATTTGCGTCTCATACCTCATATTATTATGAAACACGTGCGACCGAAGTTGCGCAAAAACGTTACAACGATTTCAGGACCAGCTGTAGCAGGGCAAATGGTTAAAAAACATTTTACTGCAATGAATGTTGCATCAAAAAATCGTAGAGCAATTGCGCGCGTGCGTGAAGTAATGGAAAATGACTATATTCGTCTTGTCCCAACAAATGATGTTATAGGCGTAGAGGTAGGAGGATCATTTAAAAATGTATATAGTATTGCTATTGGCATGTGTGATGGGCTCGGGTTTGGGCTAAATACAAAAGCAGCACTTTTGACATATGCTCTTAGAGAAATTTCAGATCTTATATATGCTATGGGTGGCAAACGTCAGACAGCTTACAATTTAGCTGGAATAGGGGACCTTATAGGCACATCTTTGTGTGAGGATAGTAGAAATCGCATATTAGGAGAGTTTTTGGGAAAAGGACATACATCTTCACAAGCTTTGAAAAAAATTAAACAAACAACAGAAGGTGTGGCTGCAGCTCGATGTCTTGTGCGGTTGGTTCGTAAATATCATGTGCATGCACCATTTGCTCATGTGATTTATCACTGTGTCACTAGTAACCATGACCCTAGGAGAGCGTTTAAGGATTTTTTACAAAAGCTTGATTAGATATATGCACATTGACTTTTTAAATAGGCATGATATGATAAGTATGTAATTTCATACTTATATTATTTTTATATGAAGAATAAAAAACATTTTGATGCATGGGGAGAAATGCATGGTACCGCGTCAATTGGGGAACGTGGTCAAGTTGTTATCCCCAAAAAACTCCGTGATTCACTTGAACTTAAAAAAGGTGATTCATTTGTGGTAATGGAAAAGGGTGGGGCAATTGTATTGTTACCAACAGAGCTTATGAAGGGTTTTATATCAAGTATTACATCTGAACTTAAAATTTTAAAAAAATAAATTATATGGAAAAAGAAATTAAAATAGTAAAAAAGAAAAGATTTTATAAAAAAAAGTTATTTTACATACTTTTAGTTGTAGGTCTTATTTTAGTAAGTGTAGTGTATGGAAAAATAAAAAAAGCAAACCAGCCGCCAACATATGAAACTGTTCAAGTTGAACGTGGAGTATTGTCACAAACAGTTGATGCTGCAGGTAATATCGAGTCTGCTAATGAGCTTGATTTGAAATTTGATACAGGTGGTCGTCTTGGTAAAATATACAAACAAACAAATGAAGAAGTTAAAGTTGGAGATGTTATTGCAGAATTAGAACTAGGAGAACTCAATGGTCGTGTTGCACAGGCAAGCGCTTCAGCTAATAGAGCAAAAGCAAATTTAGATAAAGTTTTGGCAGGGCAAACAGATTCATATATTTTAAATTTTAAAGCAAAGCTTGACCAAGCAGAGGCAAACTTAAATCAAATAAAAGCAACTTCTGCAGATACTGTTGCAAACGCTGAGGCCGCTCTTAATACAGCCAAATCTAATTTAGAGCTTTCTGAAGGTGGAGAAGACAGTCAGATTGTACAAAATGCATATGATGATACACTCACATTACTTCTTTCTATACAAACAACACTTGCCGGTGCACTCAATGAGGCAGATAATATTTTGGGTGTAGATAATACATTTGCAAATGATGAATATGAAAGTGTGCTTTCAACACTTGATCCGAGTAAATTTAATGTTGCCAAATCATCATATAATCAAACAAAAAATGCTAAACAAAGTTTTGATTTAGTTGCAAATTCTATTGGATTGTATTCGCTACGAGAAGAAATCAATTCAGCTGCAGACAAGGCACAGACAGCATTAATTGCGGCAAAAGATTTGTTATACAAAGTGACGAGCATGCTCGATTCTACCATCCCTGTTGGGGATCTGAGCCAGGCTGAATTGACAGCTCTTAAGACTGGAATTGCAACTGATCGTGGACTTGTAAATGCTGATTATACTTCTCTAGTAAATCAAATACAGGCAATCGAAACAGCAAAGAGTAGTTACTCTACATATTCAATTGCATATAATAAGGCACTCTCTAATCTTGAAAATGCAAAATCAAAAGCAGAGGCAGATATTAATGTATACCAAGCACTTGTAGATCAAGCAGAAGCAACATATAATGATGCAAAAAATCCTGCACGTGACGAAGATATAGCATCTGCCCGCGCACAACTTGCAGAAGCATATGGAGGTCTTTCCCAAGCTGTTGCAGCACGAAATAAAGGACGTATTATAGCTCCTGTTAATGGCGTTGTTGGTAAGATAAATGGTAAGGTCGGAGAATATGTTGGTGCGACCGATATAGTGATAAAATTAGTGAGTCCTCACTTTGAAGTAAGTGTAGATATTCCAGAGACTGATATTATAAAAATTTCTTCTGGTGATGAAACTCAAATTACAATTGACGCATATGGAAGTGATGTTAAATTTAGTGGTCGTGTAAGTGAGATAGAAATTGGAGAAACAGTGATTCAAGATGTTATTTATTATACAGTGACGGTATCTCTAGGAAATAATGGTGAGACTGAGGATTATAATATTTTGAATGGTATGACTGCTGATGTTCTTTTCTATACTGAAGAGAAACAAGATGCACTCTATGTACCACAACGTGTTGTTCGTACAAATGATGAAGGTAAATACGTTCGTGTACTTGAAAATGATGAAGCAAAGGATGTTCCTGTAACAACAGGTTTGCGAGGAGATGGTGGTTTGATTGAAATCATTTCTGGAGTTGGAGAGGGTCAAGAGGTTATTATTCGTGAAGTTGAATAAGTGGTAAGGACTCTGAACTCTGAACCAAATATATGATTAGTGTTAAAAAAATATTACAAACAATTTATAATGTAAGTAAAAAAGAAGATGTTGATGCTTATGCAGTTGGAGGTTACGTACGTGACCTTCTTTTGGGTATAAAGAAAAAGAAAGACATTGATTTTGTTGTGGTTGGTTCAGGTCTTGAATTTGCAAAAGTGTTTGATAGTGTTTATGACGGAGAGGGAAGTCTGGTAGAGTTTCCAGATTTTGATACAGCAAGATATGTATTTACAAAAGAATTAGAAGATGGAACAAAAGAAAAATTATTTGAAATAGAGTTTGCGGGCGCTCGTGGTGAAAGTTATAGCAAAGATTCACGTAAGCCAAAAGTTGTTTCTGTCAGCCTTGAGGAAGATTTGAAACGACGTGATTTTGCGATCAATGCTATGGCACGAAAAGTTATTGCGTCAGGTCTTAGTTCAAAGATTATAGATCCTTTTCAAGGACAAGAAGATCTAAAGAAAAAAATATTACGCACGCCACTTGATCCAGATGAAACATTTTCTGAGGATCCACTTCGTATGATGCGCGCATGTAGATTTGCATCTCAACTTGATTTTGAAATTGAAAAAGAAACACTCAGTGCAATTGCACGAAATAAAGAAAGGTTAGAAATAATTTCTGCCGAGCGTATTCAAGAGGAATTGTTCAAACTACTTGCCACACCTAAACCCTCAGTTGGTTTATGGCTTTTGTATGATACAGGACTTATGGAGGAGTTTTTAAAAGAAGTGTGTAATTTGGCTGGTGTGGAAGAGACGTATGGTAGTGGACACAAAGATAATTTGAATCATACATTTCGTGTTGTAGACAATTTGGCAGAGCGTAGTGATAAGGTGTTGTTGCGTTTTGCAGCACTAATGCACGATATTGGTAAGCCAGGAACAAAAGAATTTATAAAAGGTCGTGGATGGGCTTTTGATATGCATGAACACTTGGGACGAAAGATTGTGCGACAAATTGGGAAACGACTTCGTATGAGTAAGGATGATACAGAATATGTTGCACACCTCGTACGTTGGCATCAACAACCCATTGCACTTATGGATGATGGTGTGACTGATAGTCCTGTGCGCCGTCTTGTAGTAAATTTACAAGATGATCTGAATGATCTTCTTATGCTTTGTCGTAGTGATATTACTACTGGTAATCCAAAAAAATTAAACAAACGTTTAAGAAATTATGATCTTTTGGAAAAACGAATTGAAGAGGTTCTTGAAAAAGATAAGCTAAGAGCGTTTCAGTCTCCTGTGCGTGGTGAAGAGATTATGAAAGAGTGTGGTCTAAAACCAGGACCAACTGTAGGTAAAATAAAAAAAGCGCTTGAAGACGCAATTTTGGATGGGGTTATCCCAAATGAATACGAAGCCACAAAAGAATATTTTGAAAAGATAAA